>NZ_JBITZP010000065.1:0-30537 GCF_044546945.1 Kitasatospora sp. NPDC053057
CGGCCGACAGATCCAAACCAGGACACCACGGTCCGTTCTCGCGCGGGTCAGGCCACGGCCCGGGACAGCACCCGTCGATTCTCACAGTTCTCGCTGGGCGGCAATCTGGGCTTCGCGGTGGCGCCGCTGCTGGTGGCGGTGGTGGTCGGCCTCGGCGGACTGCGACTGACCCCGCTGCTGGTGCTGCCGGCCCTCGCGGGCGCCGCGCCGTGCCTGCCGGTGCTGCGCGAGCTGGCCCGTCGGCGGGCCGCCGGGTCGGGCGTGGAGAGCCGGGCCGGGCGGGACGACCAGGCGTCCTTCGTGAAGCTGTCGCTGGCCGTGGTGTGCCGCTCGATCGTCTTCACCGGCCTGAGCACCTTCCTGTCCCTGTTCGCCGCCCAGCGCCTCGGCGGCGGGACGGCGGCGGGCACCGCGGCGCTGGTGGTGCTGTACGCGGGCGGCGCGGTGGGCTCGCTGTTGGGTGGGGCGCTGGCGGAGCGGTGGGGGCGGGTCGCGGTGGCGCGCTGGTCGTACCTGGTCGCGGCGGTGGCGGTGGCGGGCGTGCTGGTGGTGCCGGGCCCGGCGCTGTACGTGTGTGTGGCGCTGACCTCGGCGGGCCTGTATGTGCCGTTCTCGCTGCAGGTCACGCTCGGGCAGGACTACCTGCCGTCGCGGATCGGCACGGCGAGCGGGATCACCCTCGGGCTGACGGTGAGCGTCGGCGGCCTGGCCAGTCCGCTGATCGGCGGGCTCGCGGACGCGACCTCGCTGCGGACGGCGCTGGTGCCGCTGGTGGCGATGCCGCTGCTCAGCTGGGCGCTGTTCCGCAGCCTGCCGGAGCCCGTGGTGCCGGAGGCGGAGCGGGAGACGGAGGCGGTCACCGCGCAGGCGTAGCGCCGCCCGCAGTTGGTCTTCTATACGGTCGTAAGGAGAGCGAGCGTGTCGTCGAGCGTCGGTGCGCCCGGGCGGGGTCGGTTGTACGGGAGCCTCCCCAGCAGTGCGCCCATCGCGCAGCTGTTGGTCAGCGCGGAGAACACCAGCCCACCGCCGACCGCGGCGGACACCCAGCGGGCGCCCGGCCGGGCCAGGTCGGCGAGCACGCCGAGCAGGACGATCGACCCGGCCGCGAGGCGGACCTGACGGTCCATCGCCCACACCGGGCGCGCGCCGGCCACCCGGTCCACGGCGTGCCCCGCGCCCGTCCAGGCGTTGGTGCCGCCGGTGACGACGAGGGCGGTGATCCCGGCCTCGGCGAGCTGTTCGCAGGCGCTCTGGGCACGTTGTCCGGCGGCGCAGACGACGGCGAGGTCGTTCCTCCCGGCGGCGGCGCGCAGGGCGGGCAGGGCGCGGTCGAGCTGGTCGAGCGGGATGTTCAGGGCGCCCGGGATGTGGCCGCCGGCGTACTCGCCGGGAGAGCGGACGTCGATCAGGGTGAGCTGGCCGAGACGCGGCTTGAGCTGTTCGACGGTGAGCGGTGCGGTCATGGGGAACTGCGGTCCTTTCGGGAGGGGGTCCGGCGCGACGTCGGCGGCCGGGGCGGGAAGGCCGGTCAGCTCAGGGTGGTGACCAGCATCAGGGCGGCGACGCCGAGCAGGGCGACGGCGAAGGCCCGTTGCAGGGTGCGGCCGCTGAGCTTGTCGGCGAGCCGCTTGCCGTCCCAGGCGCCGAGGATCGCGGCGCCGGTGAAGGGCGCGGCCACGGCCCAGTCGATCGAGCCGGTGGCGCCGAGGCGGGGCAGCAGGGCGGCGAGGGAGTTGGCGGTGATGACCAGCAGACTGGTACCGACCGCCTCGGCCATGGTGAAGGCGAGCACCGAGACCAGGGCCGGTACGGCGAGGAAGCCGCCGCCGACCCCGAGCAGTCCGGTGACGGCGCCGAGTCCGGCGCCCGCCGCGGTCGAACGGCCCGGTCCGGCGGCGGAACGTTCCTGCTGCTCCACCTTGGGCGGCGCCAGCATCCGCCAGGCGGCCAGCGCCGCCAGCACCGCGAAGGCGCCGGTCAGCAGGGCGCCCGGGAGGTGGGTCGAGAGCGCCCCGGCGGCTGCGGCGGCGGGTAGTCCGGCGGCGGCGAACAGCGCCCCGGTGCGCCAGCGCACCCGCCCGGCCCGGGAGTGGGCGAGCAGGCCGGTCAGCGAGGTCGCGGCGACGATCACCAGGCTCGCCGTGGTGGCCAGCGCCGGGGAGAAGTCGAGCAGGTAGACCAGGGCGGGCACGGCGAGCATGCTGCCGCCGCCACCGAGTCCGCCGAGTGCCAGCCCGACCACCGCTCCCGCGGCGAGCGCCAGGATCAGCGTGGTCATATGACGTGTCCGGTGCTGCTGTCGGGCGTGGTGACCGGCAGGCCGGCCTGCGCCCAGGCGCCCATGCCCCCGGTGACGTTCAGCACCTCGATTCCGCGTGCGGCGAGCAGTTCGGCCGCGCGCTGGGAGCGGTGGCCGGACAAGCAGATGGCGAGCACCGTGCGGCCGACTGCCTCGGGCGGAAGCTCGACCCCGGCGGCCAGGGCGATCAGCGGCAGGTGCAGGGCGCCGGGGGCGTGCCCGGCCGCGAACTCGGCGGCCTCGCGGACGTCGAGCAGCACGGCGGTGCCGGCGCGGGCCAGTTCCTGGGCCTGGGCGGGGGAGGCCTGGACGGGGGAGGCCTGTCCGGGGGCGGACGGCGGCTGGGGCATGGGTTTCTCTCCAGTGGTGCGGGCCGGACCGCAGGGGTCCGGCGCATCGGGGGGTGGCGCATCGGCGGTGCCGTGCCCGTACGGGCGTTGGCGGTGGCGCGGGTCTCTCCTCGGCCCCGCCCGTGCCCGGTCGGTGCCGGGTCCGGCGGCGGCCGGCTCCCCCTTCGATGCCCACCATAGTACCCCCCGGGGTATTATCGAAATCGTTCGTCGATACCCCGGCCCGTATCGGCCCTGAGGGTTGCATGCCGGGAAATACGCCGAGGGGGGTATCGATGTGATCGCGACCGCGCTGCGGCGCCCGGCGCCGCCCAGCTATCCAGACCCCCAACGAGGAGAAACTCCGTGATCTTCAGCCAGTACTACCTTGACTGCCTCTCCCAGGCGTCCTACCTGATCGCCGACGAAACCACCGGCCAGGCTGTGATCGTCGACCCCCGCCGGGACGTCGACGAGTACCTCGCCGACGCCGCGGCGCGAGGCCTGACCGTCGTCAGCGTCATCAACACCCACTTCCACGCCGACTTCCTGGCCGGCCACCTCGAACTGGCCGACCGCACCGGCGCCTGGATCGGGTACGGGCGGCGCGCGGAGACCGAGTACCCGATCCGCGAGCTCACCGACGGCGAGCGGATCGAACTCGGCGACGTCACCCTGCAGATCATGGAGACCCCCGGCCACACGCCCGAGTCGATCAGCATCCTGGTCTTCGAGCAGCCCGACGACACCGTCCCGTACGGCGTGCTCACCGGCGACGCGCTGTTCATCGGCGACGTCGGCCGCCCTGACCTGCTCGCCTCCACCGGCGTCACCGCCGCCGAACTCGGCGCCATGCTCTACGACAGCGTGCACCGCAAGCTGATGGCCCTGCCCGACGAGACCCTGGTCTTCCCGGCCCACGGCGCCGGCTCGGCCTGCGGCAAGAACCTCTCAACCGAGAAGCGGTCCACGATCGGCAGGCAGCGCCTGACCAACTACGCCTGCCAGCCCATGGACCAGGACACCTTCGTCCGCATCGTCACCGCCGGCCAGCCCACTGCCCCCGCCTACTTCGGCCACGACGCCGCCCTCAACCGGCAGGACCACCCGCTGCTCGACCGCACGAACGCCGCCCGTCCGCTGTGCCCCGAAGGCTTCGAGGAGGCCCGCACCGCGGGCGCCGTCGTCCTCGACGCCCGCGGCCCCGAGGAGTTCGGCGCGGGACACATCCGCGGCGCCGTCAACGTCCCCGTCGACGGCCGCTTCGCCGAACAGGCCGGCACCGTCCTCAGCCCTGAGAGCACCATCGTGATCATCGCGCCGCAGGACCGCGAGGACGAGGTCATCACCCGCCTGGCCCGCATCGGCTTCGACCGCGTCGCCGGCTACCTGCGCGACCCCGGCAACGCCCTGCCCGCCCTGGCCGGCGAGGTCACCCCCGCCAGCCGCCTCACCGTCGACCAGCTCCGGACCGCCCTCGCCGGTGAGCAGCCCCCCACCGTCCTGGACGTGCGCACCTGCGGCGAACGCGAAGCGGGCTTCATCGACGGCTCCCTGCACATCGCCCTGGCCGACCTCCCCCGCCGCCTGAACGAGATCCCCGCCGACCGCCCCCTGGTCGTCCACTGCGCCGGCGGCCACCGCTCCTCCATCGCCGCCAGCCTCCTGCGCCACCACGGTCACACCGACGTCTCCGACCTCCTCGGCGGCTACACCGCATGGCACACCCTCACCCACCCCGCCCGAGGCTGAACCCAACCGTCCCGGGGCAGCCACTACCGTCGCCGCGGTCACCGACCCCCGTACTGCGGCCACTCCCCGTTTCCTGTGGGGGTCAGCCGCGCCGGAAGAGGTGATCCGCTCGGCCCCTTCGAGCGCCCGTTCTGTTCGGAAGGGCACCGGACTCTGCCCTCGGGCTGCATGCGCGGCTCTGGCCGGTGCACCGTGCACGACGGGACCCTGGTGGGTGGAGATCGGTGGGTTGAGGGCGAATCCGGGAGCGGGCGTGTTCCAGAGCGGCAAGCAGACGGACGTCGTCAACGACAAGGCGAGCGCACCGAGTCGGCCGCGCGGCACCGGGCCGGCGCCGCAGCCCCTGCAGCTCCTGCAAGCCACTGTCGGGAACGCCGCGGTGGTGCAGATGCTCCAGCGGGCCGGGCACCTCCCGGCGGCGGGAAGCCGGCTCCAGCTCCTCGTCGACGACGGTCGTCAGGACGAGCAGCCGCAGGTGCAGCGCTCCACCGTGCACGACGTCCTGCGCTCTCCCGGCCGCCCGCTGGACACGGCGACCCGTGACGACATGGAGTCCCGGTTCGGCGCCGACTTCTCCGACGTCCGCATCCACGACGACCACAACGCCAGGATCTCCGCCGCCGAGGTCGGCGCCCGCGCGTACACCTCGGGAAGTCATGTGGTGATCGGTGAAGGCGGGGGCGATCGCCACACCCTCGCGCACGAATTGACCCATGTCATCCAGCAGCGACAGGGCCCGGTGGCGGGAACGGACAACGGCACGGGCCTGCGGGTCTCCGATCCGTCGGACCGCTTCGAGCGGGAGGCCGAGGCGAACGCGACCCGCCTGATGTCCAGGGGTGCGCGGCTCGCGGCGGACACGACGGACACGGCGCGGCCCGGTCATGCGGTGCGAAAGGAAGCGCAGCTGTCCTCCGCGACGACCGTTCAGGGCGCCTGGGAGATGCGGGACGGCGAGTACCAGTTCGTCGAGGACGACGACTCCGTGTTCCAGGCTTCGCTGCGCGAGGCGACGGGAGACACGAAGAAACTGAGGCCGGAGCTCGCCAAGAAGTGGCTTGAGGCGGCGCGCTTGGGCGAGAACGACAAACAGTCGGCGTACTACAAGAGCACCGCGTATCGCTCTCTCGACGCCTTCCTGAAGTCAGGTCCGGTACGCGCGTACGGGCCGAAGGACCAGGAGCGGTTCATGAAGGAACTGGCCGCCTTCAGCACGGGCAAGGACGCCGAGAAGCAGGACGAACTCCTCACGTCAGTGGTGGAGTTGGGCGACTGGATCGAGAAGACTTACCCACCCGGCAAGTTCGTCTACGTTGGGCTGGGGCGCAGCCCGGCCGCCGTCATGGCGCACCTCCAGAGCAGGAACCCCCGCATCACCTACTCGATTCCGCTGTCAAGCTTCCGCCCCGGGCCGGAGGACCCGGGTTCGATCCTCGGGAAGGTGCTCACCACCGAGTCGCGGGAGAAGAACTGGTTCGGCCGTGAGTCCGCGGTGAAGCGGCCGAGCGCCCCGCCGTCCGAACAGCAGCAGGCCATGCTCGACGCCCACTTCGCCGAGTTCCTGCCGAAGGACCTGCCGGGCAAGGTCCTCCTCATCGACTACACGCAGTCGGCGCAGTCACTGGTCTCAGCCCAGCACTATCTGCAGCGCTACCTCGGCAAGAAGACACCGGTGTACGGCCTCGCCCTGCACGAGGACCGGCACGAGGCGCAGGTACGGGCCGTGTACGAGGCCGTCACCGTCGACGAGGAGGTGCCGATGCCGTACAGCCCCACCGATCTCGACGTCATCGAAGACCTCGCCGACGAACGCGCGACCTGGGGAGAGCGGTTCGCCTCCAGGAACGTCGGGGACAACACCCCGCTCGCGGAAGCGTTCCGGCGGGAGCTGTTCGACGAGTACTCCCAGTACGGCTCCTACAAGCTTCTGGAACAGGAACTCGCCTCGTTCGAGGCGGGACGGCCCCGCACGAGCGACGAACGGGAGGCCTACCAGGTCCTCAAGGAGGAGCTCGAGAAGATGGACAAGTCACGCGGCGCGCGTTCCTGACGCCTGACGGCCCGTTCCGGGCCGGCGCCGCACCTCATGAGGAGCACCACGACCTGCCGCGGGTCGTACTGACACCTCAGAACTCGTCCTCATCACCCCGGTCGACGTCGTGCAGCGTCTCGCCGAACCGCTCCAGCGCCTCCTCCGGCCCGCAGCCGAAGGCGCGGCCGATGTACTCCCAGGTCATCAGGTTGCTGCGGGCCTTGCGGCCGGCCAGCAGTGCGGTCGAACCGGCGGCGCGCTCGAACCGGGCGGCCGCACGGGCGGCGGCGTACGGCTTGCTCTCCGTCAGGTCGCAGATCCGGTCCACCAGCGCCGCGACCAGTTCCTCGACCTCGCGCGGCACCACACCCTCGGCCAGGTCAACGTGCCACTCCCAGTCCGCGAAGGGCCCGGTGGCCTCGCCCACCGCCTCGGTCGCCTCGTCGTCGCCGAAGTCCAACAGGTGCACCCGCTCACCCCGCCAGCCGCAGCTGCAACCACCGCGCACCGCAGCGGCCCGGGGACCATCCGCACCGTTGTAGAGCCACCAGGTGGTGCGCCCGTCCGGCAACGGCGCCGGCTCGCTGCCGTTCGCCAACACCGCCGCCGGGAAACCCTGGTGGCGCCCGCTCTCGTCAACCCATGGCATGCCGTGTTCCTCGCGTCCCTGGAGTACAGCACCAGGGTTCTCAGCCCGTGACGCACTGTCAAGTCTTCGCGACAACCGGTCCGACCCGCAGCTCAAGGCGGCGCGCACCAGCCGCCGCGCGCCGGTCAGGGGTGCTCGGGCAGCTCGGTGAACCGGGTCGATCCAGGTGATGGTTCCATCCGCCACCGGCAACGGACCGCGATGAGGCCGCCACCGGGCTCCCGAACCGAATCGAGCGTCTCCTCATGGAGGCGGAGAAGACCCGTAACCCGCAGTGGGAGAACCTCGGGGACGCAATGAAAGACCTCGTCGCCCCTGGGGGTGGCGTAGCCGGGCCTAGGCGCCGATGTCCTCCGGGTGGAACAGGCGGAGGTCGTCGACGGTGGTCTCCAGGCCCGTGCGTTCGCGGTCGCGGAGGCGGCGGGCCTGGGCGGTCTGGACGGCGGCGAGGAGTTTGCGGACCTCGCGGGCGTTGCCGAGGGCGTAGTCGGTGGCGTGGGTGGTGAGGTGGGAGCGCACGGCGGCCAGGGTGTCGGCGGGGAGGGTGTAGCCGGCGGGTTCGGCCATCCGGACCAGGATCTCGACGAGTTCGTCGAGGCCATAGGCGGGGAACTCGACGGTGGCGGAGAAGCGGGAGGCGAGGCCGGGGTTGGCGGCGAGGAAGGACTGCATCTCGTCGGTGTAGCCGGCCACGATGACGACGACCTCGTCGCGGTGGTCCTCCATCAGCTTCACCAGGGTGTCGATCGCCTCCTGCCCGTAGTCGGGCCCCGAGCCGGCCGGGCGGACCAGGGCGTACGCCTCGTCGATGAACAGCACGCCGCCGCGGGCCCGTTCGAAGGCCTCGGCGGTCAGGGCCGCGGTCTGCCCGGTGAACGCGCCGACCAGGCCCGCGCGGGAGACCTCGACGACCTGCCCGCGGGCGAGGACGCCCAAGGCCGCGAGCAGCGAGCCGTACAGCCGGGCGACGGTGGTCTTGCCCGTCCCGGGTGGGCCGGAGAAGACCAGGTGGCTGGGCAGCGGGTCGGCGGGCAGGCCGGCCGCGCGGCGGCGCCGGGCCATCACGATCAGGTCCATCAGGTCCCGGATCTGCTGCTTGATGCTCTCCAGGCCCACCATGGCGGAGAGTTCGCCCAGTATGGTGTCCAGCTGGTCGGTGTCCCTGGCCTCGCCGAAACGTGCGCCCAGGCCGCGGTCGACCACGCCGTTCAGGTCCTCGGGCAGGAGCTGCACCAGTTGCTCGGGCGAGGGGTCGTCGTGGTCGGCCAGCCGCAGCGCCTGCTGCTGGATGGCGGCCTCGAAGATGCGCCGGGCCTCGCGCCCGTTGCCGAACGTCGCGGTGCGCCGGGCCTGCTGGAAGTGGGCCTTCAGCGCGTCGCGGGTGCCGTCGGCGAGGACGAAGTCGAACTGCGCGGTCAGCCCCTCGACGATGGCGACGAGCTCGTCCGGGGTGTAGTCCTCGAACTCGATGGTGCGGGAGACCCGGGACTGGAGGCCGGGGTTGGCGGAGAGGAACTCGCGCATCTCGGCCGAGTAGCCGGCGAACACGACGACGACCTCGTCCCGGTGGTCCTCCAGCAGCTTCACCAGGGTGTCGATCGCCTCCTGGCCGAAGTCCGTGCCCACGCCGAAGCGGCGGGAGAGGGCGTAGGCCTCGTCGATGAACAGCACGCCCCCGCGGGCGTTGTGGAAGACGGCGGTGGTCTTCTGGGCCGTCTCGCCGAGCACCTTCCCGACCAGGTCGGCGCGGGAGACCTCGGTGACGTGGCCGTCGGCGACCACGCCCAGGGCGGCCAGCAGCCGCCCGTACACCCGGGCGACGGTGGTCTTGCCGGTGCCCGCGGAGCCGGAGAACACCATGTGCCGCCCGATCGACGGCCCTTGGGCCACCCCCGCGCGGCGGCGCTGCTCGGCCACCCGCAGGAACTTGACCAGCTTGCCGATCTCCTCCTTGACCTCGCGCAGGCCGATCATGGCGTCCAGCTCGGCGAGCAGCGCGTCCAGGGACGCGTTCGGGGCGGCGGTCGGCGCCGTACTGCCGGCCGGCCGCTCGGCGGACGGGACGGACGGGCGGGGCGGTGCCGACGGCGGGGCGGGGGTAGTGGCAGGAGCTGTGATGGAGTCCGGTGCGGAGTCCGGCGCCGGCTGGAAGTCCCGCAGGTCGCCCTTCTGATTGCCCGTCGAGACCAGTGCCTCGATGTCGGCGTCGGCGCCCCGGAACACGATGAGCCCGGGGCCCTCGGTCCTGGTGACGGTGACGTGGCGCAACCGGGCGGGCCCGCCGGGCATGAGCACCAGGCCGGCGTCGGCGTTGCGGGTCAGCTCGACCCCGGTCATGGTGAGCGCGCCGTCGTCGCCGAAGCCGACGCCGACCTTGTTCCGCTCGATCCGGCCGCCGGCTACCTCGGTCCGGCTGCCGCCCCCGCCGCCGGCCGCGAGCCCGAGCTCCGTCGACCCCTCGATGACGCAGTTGGTGAGCGTGGCCGCGGCGCCGTCGTCCACGACGGCCCCGTTGCGGCGGGCGTCCCGCACGGTGACCCCGTCGGCGGTCAGGACACCGCGGGTGGTGCACCAGACGCCGTCCATCGCCGCCGCGGTGATCTGCAGTCCCTCCACGGTGGCGTGGGCGTCGTCCCGGACCACGAGCCCGCACAGCTTGGAGCCGGAGACGGAGCCGCCGCGGATCGCGGCCCTGGCGTGGGCGTCGACCATGATCCCGGCCTGGTCGGGCCCGTCGATCTCGCACTGCTCGATCAGCGGGTTGGCCCGCGTGGTGATCCAGATCCCGTGCTCCCGGGCCCCGTTGACCCGGCAGTTGCGCACGCTCACCCGGGCGCCGTCACGCAGCGCGATCCCGCACGCCCCAGCGCCGATCACCTCGGTGCCCTCGATCACGCCGGCGGCGTCCAGATAGGCGATACCGGCGTCGCGGACGGTGCTCCCGCGCAGGAACAGCTCCGCGCCGCCGCGGGCCGACACGCTGGTGGCCGACCGGCTCATGAACTCGCAGTCCTCCACCACCGTGGTGCCGCCGACGACGCTCAGCGCCAGCCCGTCCGCGTGCCAGTTGCGCAGGACCAGGCGCTGGAGCGTCGTTCGGCCCTCGATCTGGAGGTTGTGCTCGTCGGAGCAGTCGATCACGACGGACCCGCGCGGGCCGAGCGCGGTGATCGTCGCCGTCCCCCAGAACCGGTACGCCTCGGTCCGGTAGTGACCGGGCGTGATCGCGATGTTGACCGCCCCGGCCGGAGCCGCCTGCAGCGCATCGCTCAGCGTCCGGTACGCCCTCGGCTCCGTCTGCGACACCAGCAGATTGAACATCCACACCCCATTGTCCCGGCCCACGATGATCCGAGACGTGATCGTATGTCAGGGCCCGGACTCATCACCCGCCTCGCCCTCCACTGCGCCGACGGCGGCCGCTCCTCCATCGCCGCCGGCCTCCTGCGCCGCGATGGCCGCGAGGAGGTCTACGACCTCATCGGCGGCTACACCGCCTGGGCAGCCGCCCCTTCGGAGTGACGGGCCCGGCGCGCCGGGCGTAACGGGCGGCGCCGTGAACGACCGGGCCCGCCCGGCGGGTGTCCGCCGGGCGGGCCTGTCAGTAGCGCCTGTCAGTAGCGCCTGTCAGTAGCGCGTGTCAGCAGCTGTGCGCGGAGGAGGGGCGCGAGGCCGCGACGTACGGCTTGCCGGAGATCTGCGCGACGACGTCGGCCGGGCAGGAAGCGATCCAGGCGGCGCCCGTGGCGTGGTTCTTGACCTTGGCGTCGCTGCAGTACACGGCGCGGTCGGCGGTCTTGAAGCACTGGTAGCCGGGGTAGCCCGCCGCCGAAGCGGTGTTCGCGCCGGCGAGCAGGCCGGCCGCGGTGAGCAGGGCGAGGGGCAGGGCGGTACGCATCCTCATGGGTTCTCCCACTGGTTCGTACGGACAGTACGGTGATCCTGGCATCGCGGGGGCGGGCCGAACAACGGTGAGTGTCATGTTTGGGTCAAAAATATCCGGAGTGAACCCCTCGCCGATCCGCTGCGTTGCGCACACCTCGTCAAGCAGGGGTGGAGATTGAATTGAACGCGTTCAATTATCGCGCTAGGCTCGCTGCCGGAGATGAGGGGGAACTCATGAAGATCGTCATCCCCGGCGGCACCGGCGCGCTCGGGAACCTGCTCGACCGCAGTCTGACGGCCGCCGGTCACCAGGTCGTGGTGCTGAGCCGACGACCCTCCGGGCCCCGGCAGGTCGGCTGGGACGGCCGCACCATGGGCGCCTGGACGGCGGAGATCGACGGCAGTGACGCCGTCGTCAACCTGGCCGGGCGCAGCGTCAACTGCCGCTACACCCAGGAGAACCAGCGGGCCATGATGGACTCCCGGGTGCACTCCACCCGGGCCGTCGGTCAGGCCATCGCCACCGCCCGCAGGCCGCCCGCCGTCTGGCTGCAGATGAGCACCGCCACCGTCTACGCCCACCGGCACGACGCGCCCAACGACGAGCTGACCGGCCGGATCGGCGGCGGCGAACCCGACGCCCCGGCCTCCTGGCGGTACAGCATCGACATCGCCCGGGCCTGGGAGGACGCCCAGTCGCAGGCGGACACCCCGCACACCCGCCGCCTCGCGCTGCGCACCGCCGTCGTCCTCGGCCCCGAGCGCGGGGGCGCCCTCGACTCGCTGTCCTGGCTGGCACGGCTCGGCGTCGGCGGACCGATCGCGGGCGGCGCGCAGTACGTGTCCTGGATCCACGACCGGGACTTCGCCCGCGCCGTCGAGTTCCTGATCGAGCACGAGGAGCTCAGCGGTCCGGTCAACCTCGCCGCCCCGAACCCGCTGCCCCAGCGCGAGTTCATGCGCGAGCTGCGCGCGGTCTGGGGCATGCCGCTGGCGCTGCCCGCCGCGCGCTGGATGGCGGAACTCGGCGCGTTCGCGCTGCGCTCGGAGAGCGAACTGCTGCTGAAGAGCCGCCGCGTCGTGCCCACCCGGCTGCTGGAGGCGGGCTTCGCCTTCGCGTACCCGGACTGGCCGCAGGCCGCCCGCAACCTGGTCCGGCGGCTGCGCGGACGGTAGCGCGGCGGCGGCGCGGACGGTAGTGCGGCGACAGCGCGGGTCGGGTTCGTCACGGCGGTGTCACAGCTTCGCGGTGGCGGTTGCCCGGGGCGGGTGCCGGTCGGGAGCGTGGGGGGGGCGAAGGGGGGCGGAACGTGGTGCGGCTGTGGTTCATGCAGCAGCGGGGGGAGTTCGTCGGCGTCGGCTCCATGGTGGGGCTGGCCGTGGCCATCCTCCTCGTCGAGACGGGGACGACCGATGGGGGAGCGGCCTTCCTCGCTCTGGCGGCGATCGTCGCGGTCGCGGCCTTCGCGCTGCCCCACGCGTACTGGCTGCGCGCGGACGAGGACGGGCTCACCCTGGTGCGGTCGCTCGTACCGCGCCGCTACGCCTGGGCGGACATCCGGGGGCTGGCGATGGAGCTCGGCCGGGACGCGGAGAACGACGGCCACCACCTCACCCTGCGGCTTCGCCTCGCCGACCCGCCCGGCCGGTTCTGGGGCCCGCGGCTTGGCCGGATCGACGTCACCGAGGAGGACACCCCGGAGGGCGTCCCGCGCCGGGCGCTGGCCGAGCTGTTCGCCGTGTTCGTGGAGCGCGAACTGCCCGTCGACCTCCCGGAGTTCGCCAACGAGGTGCTCAGGGTGCGCGGACTGCCGCAGCTGCCGCCGCTGCCGCTGTGGGCCCCGCCCGAGGAAGGGGCGCCCACTCCGGAGCAGGCCTACGCGGACGCGCCGGGCATCGAGGACGAGAGGGGTGACCTCGTAGCACTGGGGAAGGCCGTCAAGCGGCGGGTCCGGCTCAGCCGGGAGTACCTGCTGCGCCGCGCGGCGCTGGCCGACCGGGTGTTCCTGCGCGACGGGGACGGCCTGGCGCTGGCGATCGCGCTGGGGGAGGCCGAGCGGTTGGCGGAGCACGACGGGATCAGGGTCGAGGGCGACCAGCGCCACTACGTGCGCGAGCAGTACCTGAGCTACCTGGGCCGACGCACCCTCAACCCGTAGTGGGGGCCGAGGCCAGCAGGTGGTCCAGCACCCGGCCGAAGACGAGCCGTCCGGCGAGCGCCACCGCCGGGTCGAACAGCCGGGGCAGGCCGGTGATCCGCAGCTCCTCGGCCCAGACCACCTCGCTGCCCGCGCCCACCGCGCGGACCCGCAGCTCGGCGTCGCCGCGCACCACCCGCCCCCGCTTCGCCAATCGGCAGTGCGCGGGCTCCGCCAGCTCGACCAGCTCCATCGGGTCGTCGAAGCGCAGCGGCCCGAGGGCCGTCCGCGCCAGGATCACGTCCCCCGGCCGGTGCCCGGTGCCGCGCGCCACGCTCACCCGGGTGAACGGCACCCGGTCGCCGTGCCGGGGCCAGGCGGTGAGCCGCGCCCAGCAGTCGGCGGGTGGCAGCGTGGAGCGGCGGGTCAGCACGAAACGGGCCATGCCGCAGCCTAACCGGGAGACGGCGAGCCCTGGTCGAGCCCGTCGGGTTGGTCAAAGCTTGGCAAAGTCCGGTTCACCCCCTGGATGTGCCATTGCACATGTCACATCATGCTCCCCATGAGAAAAGCCATCGCCCTGCTCTCGGCCGCCGCGGCCGTGGCCACCCTCGGCGGGATCGTCGGTCCTGCCGCCTCCGCCGTCGAGCCCGACGGCCCCGACCTGGTCGACACCGGCCAGGGGAAGCTCGTCTGGAACTCCTGCAACGACACCGCGACCCCGGCGCTCCAGTGCGCGATGCTCGACGTGCCCGTGGACTACGCCGACCCGCGCGGCCGCAAGATCAGGATCAAGCTCAACCGGCTGCCCGCCACCGCCCCCAAGGACAAGCAGCAGGGCCCGATCCTGCTCAACCCCGGCGGCCCCGGCGACTCCGGGCTCTGGATGCCCGCCTACATCTCCGGCCAGATCCCGGCGGACGTCGCCTCGACCTACGACTGGATCGGCTTCGACCCGCGCGGCACCAACGGCAGCGACCCCCATGTGGTCTGCGACGCCCACTACTTCGACGCCGAGCGCCCCGACTACCAGCCGGACCAAGGGACTTCGAAGGCCTGGCTGAAGAAGGCGGCCGGCTACGCCGCCGACTGCGCGGCCGACTGGTCCTGGCTGCTGCCGCACATGACCACCGTCGACAACGCCCGCGACCTGGACAGCATCCGCCGGGCGCTCGGCGCACCGAAGATCAACTTCTACGGCGGCTCCTGGGGCACCTCGCTCGGCTCCACCTACGGCCAGCTCTTCCCCTCACACGTGCGCCGGATGGTGCTGGACAGCATCGTCGGCCCGACCATCAGCTGGTACGACCACAACGTCCTGCAGGACCAGGAACACCAGCGCCGCTTCGACGCCTTCGCCGACTGGACCGCCAAGGCCGACTCCGTCTACCACCTCGGCACCGACGCCAAGGCCGTGGAACAGGCCTACCACCAGGTCGAGGACGCCCTGCGCAAGGAACCGGCGGACGCCGCCCCGGCCCCCGGCAGGATCGGCCCCGCCGAGTTCGAGGACACCTTCTACAGCGGCGGCTACAACTTCCTGCGCTGGCCCCGGATGGCCACCGTGCTCTCCGCCTACCTGACCCAGCACGACACCCGGCCGCTGACCATCGCCTACAACAAGTACGCCGCGCCCGGCACCGACGACGGCGCCTTCCCGGCCTACAACGCCGCCCAGTGCACCGAGAACGCCTGGCCGCGCGACTGGGAGTTCTGGAAGAAGGACCAGGCCAAGGTCAACGCCACCGCGCCCTTCTACACCTACAACAACATGTGGTACAACGCCGCCTGCATGTTCTGGCCCTACCAGGGCAACCAGGCGGGCCGGCTGAAGATCACCGGCAAGAACCTGCCCCCGGTCCTGCTCTTCCAGGCCACCGAGGACGCCGCCACGCCGTACCAGGGCGGCCTCGCCATGCACGACGCGCTCCCCGGATCCAAGCTGGTCGTCCAGAACGGCGGCAGCTTCCACGAGATCCTCTTCCACGGCAACGCCTGCCTGGACGACACCTTCACCGCCTACCTGCGCGACGGCAGCCTGCCCCAGGGCAAGGGACGGATCGCCAAGACCTGCGCCCCCGAGGCCGACCCGGCCCCGGTGTACCTGACCCCGCCGCCCGCCACCGCCAAGGCGCTGACGGCCGCCCCGGCCGCTCCGCTCCCGCCCACGGACCCGGAGGCCGTGCGCGGGGTGCTGCGCTAGCTAGGACGTTTCAGGCGACGTGACGGCACTCAGCGGCGTAGCCAGCGACTCCAGGCTGCGCCGCTCCGCCTGCACACCGGTCGCCGCCTCGACCAGGCCGGCGGCCGTCATCAGCGCCGCGCCGATGCAGAAGGCCAGCGTGGTGTCGGAGACCGTGCCGCTCTGTCACGTTCGGTGAACGGTCGCGACTTCCTCGTCATGATGCCCCGGTGGCGGCCCGAGCGCGCGCCCGGGCGGGGTCAGTCGGGCGGCCAGAGCGTCGTGAAGCCGATTCCCCCGGCGACGGAAGGCCGGTCGAGGGGCGCCGGCCTCGCGCAGGTACTCGGATCCGCCCGTCGGCGAACGACCTGTCCGCCGGCGATCCGCCCGTCGCCGAACCGCCCGCCGCCGGTGCCGTGAGCCGCCCAGTGCCGTGAGCCGCCCGGTGCGCCTGGGTGTGCGCCGGTGCGCCGGTCGGGTGCATGCGCTCAATTCACTTGGTGAGACGCGAAGTTGGCGCTTTTCGATGACGTGGTGGAGCATGGGCGGAGTCCGGTCTGTTGCGGCGCGCTTGCGCCCGGCCGAGGCGGTACGCGTACGGCGAGAGGAGGCGGGTCCCGTGGGTTCGGTGGCACGTCCGTTTCTGGTCCGGGGGAGGGCGGTTCCGCTGGCCAGGTACCTGGCGGAGGAGGGCATCGAGGGCCTGGTGGCATGCTCGTGTATCGGCAACGAGGTCACCATCGACCTCTCCGACACCCGGATCCTGGTGAGCCTGGCCGACGTCGGCGGGGTGGTGGGCCTCACGTTCCACATGGTCCAGGACGGCCCGGCCAAGGCCCGTTCCTGGACGCGCAGGCTGCCGAGCGACACCGCGCCGAGGGAACTCGCGGCGAGCATCGCCCGGGACGTCCGGACGCTGGAGCGCGAACTGGCGCCACTGCGGCGCCGCCCGCCGGAGGGCACGGAGCGCCGCTGGCCTGTGATCTGACGGCTTTCCTGGCCCGCCCACGGCCCCAAGCGCTTCCGGCACCCCGCGGTCGGCGACGTCGCGCTCGACTACGAGACCTTCCACGTCCCCGGCGCCGCTCACCACCTCCTGGGGTCTACACGGCCCCGCCCGGAAGCCCCGCCGAGGAGGCGTTTGAACCTCCTCGGCGGCCTCACAGCGCCCGATTAGCGCGTCACCAGCCAGGACAGGCTGCCGGTCAGTTCCGCCCGCAGGGCCGGGTCCGCCACCGCCGGGGTCGGGTCGGTGGCGACGGCGGTGAGCAGGTGCGGCCGGGAGCGGGGGCCGGTCAGGTGCAGGGCGTCGAGGTCGAGCGCGGTGCGCCCGCGCAGCCGGGGATGCTCGCGTCCGTCCAGGTACCAGCGCAGTACGGTGCCGGGCACCGGCAGGTCGACGGTCAGCCGGTCGGCGGCGGTGAGCCAGGAGCCGGTGGGGGTGGGGCTGGTGAGCGGGGTGGCGTGGCGGTAGAAGCCGGCGATCATCGCCTCCCGTCCGGGCAGGTTGAACTCCCGTCCGAGCGAGCGCATGATCGAGTTCTCGGTCGGCCGGTAGAGCCCCGTGGGGTAGTAGCCGCCGCCCTGGTAGCTGCCGACCGTCCCGCCGTCGGGCGAGGGCTGACCGAGCCAGCGGGCCCACTTGGTGCCCTGGTCGCGCATCGGGTCGGCGGTCAGCGTGCTGAGGTTGGCCTCGGGCGGCTCGTCGCCCTGGTAGCTGCCCTGGCCGTCGTAGGCGTACTCGTCGGCCAGCTTGCCCAGTGAGTGCCCGGTCTCGTGCACGGCGATCTGCCCGGACTTCGCGTTTCCGCCCGCCACGGTGGCGATGCCCTCGTAACCGATCGGGGACTTGACGTCGTTGTAGCCCGCGCCGCCGTACTTGGCGCTGTTGGCCACCACGATCACCAGGTCCGCCTGCGGGGCCTTGGCGGCGTAGCGCTCGACCGCCTTCTCGTCCACGCAGAGCAGCCGCTCCACACCGTCGCACCAGAAGTAGGAGCCGAGCGCGGTGTGCCGTACGGTCGCCTGGTCCGGATCGCCGGTGACGCCGGACTCGGGTGAGACGGCGGACACCGCCCAGACGTTGAACAGGCGCTGGTAGGTGGCGTACGGCTCGACGGCGGTGATCTCGCGCCACTTCTCGGCGGCGTCGGTGCGGAACTTCTGCTGCTCCTGGGCGGAGTAGCCGTCGCCGATCACCACCACGTCCAGCTTGGTGGCCGGGTCGCCGTTGCGGACCAGGGCGGTGACCTCGCCGTCGCCGTCGCCGCTCGGCGCGGCGAGGCCGGCGGTCGGGGTGGCGAGGTAGGGGGAGGCGGCGGGGGCCGTGGCGCGGGAGATGCCGCCGTCCTCGGCGAAGACCTCCACCTGGCGCCGGGGCCCGTCCGCCGCCGGTGCGCCTGGTCCGTCCGGCGCCGGTGCGCTCCAGGCGGGGGCGGCGCCGAGCAGCGTCGCGGCGAGGGCGGCGGTCAGCAGGGCTGACGCGGCCCTGGCCGTGCTGGTGGTCCTGGTGTGCACGAGGGTCCTCCCGGTGGACGGCGGGTGTGGGGAGGCTCCTTCCCTTGTTGGGGACCTGACAATCTCTCAGTGGTTCACCCGACGGCCGCTCAGCGCCCCGCTCGACGGTCCGCAGAACCCTGCTCGACGGCCCTCAGTGCCCGCTGAGCGCCTCCGCCAGGGTGCGGGCTTGCTCCTCGGTGATGCCGAGCGCCAGCGGGATCTGCCGGGGGCTGTAGTGCGAGGAGCAGACCGGGATCGGGCTGTCGGGGGTCAGGAACCAGCGCGGCTTCCGCTCGGGCTCGCCCAGCAGCTGTGCGGCGAACTCGACGACGACGTCCGGCCGGAACCCGACCGCCGCCAGTGCCTCGGCCACCGTGCGCCGTGCCTCCTCCAGGGGCGTGTCCGCGTCGCCGAGCGCCGGAAGCAGGAGCAGGAAGCGCTGCGCCTGGTCCCGGAGTCCATCGGCGCCCGGATCGCCCTCGGAGCGCGCCAGGTTGACCAGCTCCGGCCAGGACAGCCCGGGGCCGGAGCCGTGCGGACCGAACTGCCCGAGGAAGCCGAGCCGGCCCCAGTCGGGGTGGTGGACGAGGAAGTCGGTGTCGCTCTCGTCCTCGAAGTTCTGGTAGACGACGCAGGCCGTGTGGCCCTGCCGGAACGGCACCCGCAGCAGCAGCGTCGGCGCCTCGGCGTCGAACAGCCGCTCCACCATGGCGTCGTAGGCCTCGCGGGCGACGCCGTACGCCTCCGGCTCCTCCACGTCGTGCCCCGGAACCAGGAGCAGGTGGGCGAGCCAGAAGGCGGGCTCGTCCGTGAGGTCCTCGCCCAGGAGCAGCTCTTCGTCCTCGAACCCGGGAATGTGCGGTGCGACAGTCATGGGGGGAGCGTAGTGCGGGGGCCGAACAGGGCGGCGGCCGAGCGGGAGTCAGAACTCCTCAAGGGTGCGTAGGCCGGCGTAGGCCGCGAGCAGCCAGAGGGCGATGCCGATGACCAGGGTGACGATCAGCGGCCACTGGATGGTGATCAGGACGGCCGAGCCGATGGCGGTCGCGACCGCGGCGACCACGCCCGAGGCCAGCAGCATGCTTGCCATGACGTCGACCTCGTCCAGGTACATGGCCGTGAGCACCAGGGCCACTCCGGCGCCGATCAGCGCGCTGAACTCGATCCACTTCAGCCACGGCAGATTCATGGGCTTCGCGCGGTGCCCGTGGTAGCTGACCTCGAGCACCTTGCCCCGCAGGACCTTCAGGTCCACGATGGTGCCGGGCCCGACGTCGTCATAGAACGCCTCGCCGACGCTGTAGTCGTCGGTGGGTGCGGTCTCGCGGGCGACGGCCAGCTTGTAGGTCGTCGAGCCGTCGTCCGCCTCCGTCCACCGCTTCGTCACCCGGCCGCTCTCCCGGGCCGCGCAGAGCGCGCCGGGCTTCGCCGCCGGGGTGGCGCAGGTCGGCACGGCCCGGTAGGTGTGGATCTCCTCGAAGACGTCGACGAACCGGACGAAGCCGAACACGGTGACGGCGAGACCGGCGAGCAGGATCGTGATGTGGGCCACGGCCCAGAGCCTCTCGCGCAGGCTCGGCGGCGGTGCCGACTTCTTCGGCGGTGGGGTCGTGTCCCGGGGGGCCCAGTCCTCAGGCATCCTCACCGCCCAGCGTCCGTACCGTTCGCGCGTCCATCGGCACCCCCACCGGTCGTCCCCTCCCGACAGCCCCGTTCGCACCCGGTGCGAAGCCGGGCGCAGACCGGATCATGCCAGGGAAGGGCGGCGAGCGCGAGGAATTCCCCCCACCCGGGCCGGACTTGTGAGCGGCGGTAGATTGTCCGGCATGACGCCGACGCCTGACGCGATGAGCCCGGTCTCGCGCACCGCCCTGTCCGTTGCTCGGGTCCGGGCCTACGAGAGCGGCCGGCCCGACCCGCTGTTCGTCGACCCGTACGCGGCCGAGTTCGCCGTGGCGGCCGGGATGCCCACGGAAGTTCCCGAGAACACGCGCCTCAGCGGACTCGCCGCGGGACTGGTCCTCCACATCAGGCTGCGCACCCGCTTCTACGACGACCGGCTGACGGCCGCCGGGGCGGAGCAGGTCGTCCTGCTGGCGGCCGGGCTGGACACCCGGGCCTACCGGCTGGACTGGCCCGCCGGGACGCGGCTGTGGGAACTGGACCTGCCGCCGGTGCTGGCCTTCAAGGAGCAGGTGCTCGACTCCGCCGGCGCGATGCCCAGGTGCGAGCGCGACGTGCTGGCGGGCGACCTGCTGGACCCCGGCTGGCCGCGCCGCCTGGTCGCCGCGGGCTTCGACCCGCAGCGGCCCACCGTCTGGCTGGCCGAGGGCCTGGTGGTGTACCTCAGTGCCGAGCAGGCGGCCGGGCTGCTCACGGCCGTCGGCTCGCTGTCCGCCCCGGGCAGCCGCCTGCTGATGGAGCGGGGCCGGGACGTCTCCCTGACGCCGCAGGACCCGGCCCTGGCCCATGTCATCGCGCTCTGGCAGGGCGGGCTCGGGCCCGACACCGACAAGTGGCTGGACGCCCACGGCTGGCAGACCCGGACGACCTCGCTCGCGGAGGCCGCTGACACCCTCGGCCGTCCGCTGCCGGACGGCGTCGGCCGGACCAGCGGCTTCATCGAGGCGGTGCGGACGACCGCTCGATGAGGAGCTTCACCAGCGCACGTGGCGGATCCTCAGCCGTCCCAGCCCCCATCTCCCCGGAGATCCGGATCGTCGGCCCGCCAGGGCGTGCGGGCACGCGGGGCTATTCCGACGGTTCCACCGCGATGTCAGTGAACTCCACCCGGGCGTCCTCCGTGTACGCCCCGATGCTGCCGCCAAGGTACGGGCGTTCCTCGTCCTGGTAGGACACCAGGGCCCTGCCGTCGACGCTCACCTCCATGCGCGCGGCGCGCTGGGCCACCGTCACCGCGGACCACCGGCCGACGGGGTACTGCTCGGGGCCCGTCGCCAGGAAGCGCTGGCCGCCGGGGTAGACGGGATCGCGCTTGCCCAGCTCCCAGCCGTTGGGCTTGAGGATGAGGTAGTAGAAGTGCTCCGGGTCGGAGTACGCCCACACCAGCCACGGCACCTCCCAGGGGTTGGGCGTGGGCGTGCGCAGCTGGGCGACCGTGCGCATCCGGGCCTGGAGGTCCATGTCCCGGTACTGCCGGGTGGAGACGATCAGCCCGGCGTGGGTCTCCGACGCGGTCCGCGCGGACATGGGGGAGAGTGACAGGCCGTCGTCGAGGCCGGTGTTCTCGCCGTGGCCGTCGAAGACCGACCGCCACGGGCCGTGGACCGAACCGTCGGTCCACGGCCGCGCCGGCTCTCCGCCGCCGCCTCCCCAGTCGGCGCTCACCGCGAAGGCGAGCCCCGCCGCCGCGGTGGCGGCGAGCAGTGCGAGGGCGAGGAGCCGGCGAACTCTCGTCATGCCGTCGAGTATGACCCCGGACCGCCGGGCCGAGGGATGACCAGCGGGTCCGCCGTGGACGCCGCAGCCGCGTCCACGCCGAAGTCCTCGGCCAGCTGCGCCACGATCCGCGCGGTGGCGTGCCCGTCACCGAAGGGGTTGCCGGCCTTCGCCATCCGCCGGTACGCCTCCTCGTCGTCCAGCAGCCGCACGGCGGCGTCCAGGATGACCTCCGGGTCGGTGCCCACCAGTCGGGCCGCGCCGGCCTCCACGGCCTCGGGCCGCTCGGTGGTGGTGCGCAGTACCAGGGCGGGTTTGCCGAGGGTGGGCGCCTCCTCCTGGACGCCGCCGGAGTCGGTCAGGACGAGGTCGCAGCCGGCCAGGGTGGCGGAGAAGTCCGCGTAGCCCAGCGGTTCGACGATCCGGATGCCCGGGTGGTCGGACAGTTCGGGCAGCAGGACCTCGCGGACGGCCGGGCTCTTGTGGAGCGGCAGCACGATCTCCACGTCGCCGCGGTCGGCCAGCCGGCGCAGGGACTTGCCCATGGCGCGCATCGTGTCGCCCTGGTTCTCGCGGCGGTGCAGGGTGACCAGGACGCGCCGCGGGCCGCTGCTCTCGAACCGGTCGCGGCCGGCGTCCTGTTCGAGCACCCACAGCAGGTTGTCGATGACGGTGTTGCCGGTGACGAACACGTCGGCCGCCGGGACGCCCTCGGCGATGAGGTGCCCGGCGGCGCGGGGCGTGGGCGCGAAGTGCCGGCGGGCGATGCGGCCGATGAGCCGGCGGTTGAGCTCCTCGGGGAAGGGGTTGTCCGGCACTCCGGTACGCAGTCCGGCCTCGACGTGCGCGACGGGGACGTGCTCGTAGAAGGCGGCGAGGGCGCCGGTCAGCGCGGAGGTGGTGTCGCCCTGGACGATGACGAGGTCGGGGCGCTCGGCACGGACGACCTCGCCCAGCCCGTCGACCAGTCTGGCCGTCAGCTTGGACAGCTCCTGCCGGTCCCTCATCACGTCGAGCTCGAACTTGGCCTCGACCTGCAGGAGTTCGAGCATCTGCTGGAGCATCTCGCGGTGCTGGCCGGTGGTGACGACGAGGGGTTCGAAGTGCGGGGAGGCGGCCATGGCGCGGGCCACGGGCGCGAGCTTGATCGCTTCCGGGCGGGTGCCCAGGACGAGCATCGCGCGGACGGGTGCGGTGCCGGCGTTCGGGGACGTCGAGACTTCCGGGGACATCGAGGCGTGCGGGGACGTCGAGACTTCCGGGGACATGGGGTCTCCAAGGAGGGTGCTTGAGGCACAGGGAGGAAGGGAGACGGCGGGGAGAGCGGGCGCGCGTCAGGTGCGTGCGGTCTTCAGCCAGGTCTGCTTGCCGGTGAGCATCCGCCACAGGCCCCACCAGCCGGCGGCGAACCAGATGTAGCCGTAGACGACGAAGACGTGGGAGAGCAGCACCGCGCGGACCAGACCGAGTCCGCGCTCGCGCCGGGAGTAGACCCAGCCGTAGGCGTACGCCGCGGTGAAGGACAGGACGTACGGGCCGATGAACCACATCGGTGACATCAGCGGGCGGCCGGCCTCGACGGAGCCGACCACGACGCCGCCCGCGGCCACGGCGAAGGAGAGCGGCAGCAGCGAGGTGAGCAGGATCAGTACGGGGCTGGAGAGGTGGTACAGCAGGTCGATCGCGGCCTTGGTGGGCACTTCGCGCAGGATCAGCGGGACCAGCCGGGCCGACTGGAGGTGGCCCTGGAACCAGCGGGACCGCTGGCGCACCAGCCGGCGCACGTCGAGCACGGCCTGCTGGGAGACGGCGGCGGTGGTGCAGTGGTGGTTGGTCCAGCCGCGGGCGATCAGGCGCACCCCGAGGTCGAGGTCCTCGGTCAGGGAGTCGCTCCACGGCCCCTTCCCGTGCTCGTCGCTGAGGGTGTCCAGCGCGGAGAGCCGCATGAACTGGCCGTTGCCGCCCATGCCGACGCTGCCGAAGTAGCGGCGGGCGGACTGGAAGATGTCCCCGTAGATGACGAATTCCATGTCCTGGAGCCGGGCGAGCAGGCCCTGGTGACGGTTGTACATGCGCACGCCGACCTGGGTGGCGCCGGTGCGCGGGTCGTCGAAGAAGGGGTCGACGGCCTGGACGATGTGCGGGTCGAGGCGACCGTCGGCGTCCACCACGCAGACGATGACGTCGCTCGGGTCGCGGCCGTCGAGGATGCCGGATTCCCGCAGGTGGCGGATGCCGGCGTTGAGGGCGGCGCCCTTGCCCTTGCGGGCGTCGGGCAGGTGCCGCTGGAGCAGTTTGACCCGGTCGGGGTGGGCGGCGCGGGCGATGTCGGCGGTGCGGTCCTCGGACGCGTCGTCGATGACCAGGGCAATGAAGCTGCCGACCGGCAGTGAGGTGATCCGGGCCAGGCTTTCGGAGAGGACCTTCTCCTCGTTCAGGCAGGCGAGGAGGAAGACGTAGAGCCGCTCGGCGTGCGGGGCCCGGTCGTTGCGGACCCGGCGTCTGGAGAGGAGGAAGAGGGCGGAGTTGTAGCAGCCCGCCATCACGATGATGGCGATGCTCGACCAGAGAAGAACGTCCGTGATCATCGGTTCTCACCGGGATTCCGGAAAGCGAACCAGAATTTTACCCCGATGAGGGTGACAGCTAGAGAACAGTAGAGCAGGAATCCGGCACCGGCCGCTTCCTGCAGGCCTTTGGCAAAGGGCAGTCCCGGCAGAACTTCTGGGGCGGCCGTCAGCCCGGCCAAGGGCAGGACTATCCCCAGAGCGGGTTTTCCGTACATGAGATCCCCCCGGATTCCGCCTCGTTTGTCGTTCGGAGGCGTCGCGAACCGGAAGCTATCAGACGGCAGGCACGGGCCAGCCCGAGATGGTGCGAAATTTAGGATCGGAATGATTAATTCCGCAGATCAGCCGCACGTCGTGCCTGGTCCAGCGGTTGTGTGACGCGTGGGATCGATGGCCTGAATCGGCCCGGCCTGGCTCAATTCTCCGTGGCGGGGGTTGATCTGTCATGAATGCGCTATCCCCGGCCACGATTTCCTGTTGACACTCCTCCCGGCCCGGCGCAAGAATCGGCAATCTGTCGGGGCTTCATTGCCGCGCCTTCACCGCTTTCGTCGAGGGATGCCTCGGGTGGAGATCTCGGGTGCGGATCTCAGGTGCGGATACCGCGCGGGGATCCCAGGTGGAGGTGCCGACAAAACACTGAATCAGGGGGCACGATGAAAAATGTGCGAGGGAGAACTCCGCTTTCCCGCGTCCCGCTCATCCTGGCCGTGGTCGCCGCCCTGCTGGGCGGCGTCGCGTTCTCCACGGGCGCCGAGGCGGCCGCGGGCCGTGGTGGGGGCCCGCCCGCCGCGTCCGGCGGGCTCAAGGCCGCCGATCCCGGCTCGCCCTCCGCCGTCGGCCCCGAGGAGCTGACGGCCTGGAACGCCGCGGGGCTGGCGAACGACCGCAAGCGCCAGGCCCACCGGCTCACCGTCACCCCGGCGCCCGCCCGGGCCACCGTCGCGGCCCCGAAGGCCGCCGTCCGTAACCCGAATGCCGCGGACGCCACCTTCGGCACCTCGGCCCTCGTCCTCTACGACACCACCGGCCCCTACGGCTACCTCGGCGAGCTCTACGCGATGGCCGTCGCCAACCTCGCCGGCCACTTCGGCACCGTCACCGCCAAGCCGGTCTCCGCGTACAGCGCGACCATGGTGGAGCAGTACACCGCCACCTTCTACGTCGGCTCGACCTACTACGGCGGATCCATCCCCGATGCCGTCCCGGCGGCCTTCTACCAGGACGCGATGACCACCGGCAAGCCGGTCACCTGGATCGGCGACAACGTCTGGAACATGGCCAACGCCGTCGGCATCGAGAACTTCAAGAAGAAGTACGGCTGGGACCCGACCAACTCCTACTTCGAGACCAACGGCAGCGCCGGCAACATCAACCAGGTCACGTACAAGAACCAGTCGCTGACCCGGAAGATCCCCGCGGGCCAGGACGGCGGAGTGCTGCACCCCGCCCTCTCCGGCGCCGGCTACCCCCAGGTCACCCAGCTCGCCCAGGCCGTCGACGGCACCACCGGGGCCACCAGCCCGTGGGCGATCCGCTCGGCCAACCTCACCTACGTCGGGGAGATCCCCTTCTCCTACGTCTCCGAGTCGGACCGCGTGATCGCCTTCGAGGACCTCCTGTTCGACGCCCTCGCCCCCGCCACCAGCGAACGCCACAGGGCCTTCGTGCGGCTGGAGGACATCAGCCCCAACTCGGACCCGACGCAACTGCGGACCATGGCCGACTACCTGGCCTCGCAGAACATCCCCTACGGGATCAACGTCATCCCCGTCTACACCGACCCCAAGGGCGCCTACGACAACGGGATCCCGCAGACCATCACCCTGGCCCAGGCCCCGGACGTCGTCGCCGCGCTCCAGTACATGCTCCAGCACGGCGCCGTCCTGATGAACCACGGCTACACGCACCAGTACGGCAACGTCGACAACCCCTACACCGGCGTCACCGGCGACGACTTCGAATTCTTCCGCGCCCACGTCGACGCCGCCAACAACGTCGTCTACGACGGACCGCCCGCCGAGGACTCCACCGCCTGGGCCCAGAACCGGGTCACCTCAGCCCTCGCCACCTTCGCCGCGGCCGGCCTGCCCAGGCCCACCCTCTGGACGACCCCGCACTACGCCGCCTCGGCCGCCGACTACCAGGTCTTCGGACAGAACTACACGGCGCGGCTGGAGCGTTCACTCTACTTCGCCGGAACGCTCAGCGGCGGAACCGTGAACGCCGGCCGCTACATCGGCCAGTTCTTCCCGTACTGGGTGAAGGACGTCTACGGTACGACCGTGCTGCCCGAGGACATCGGCAACTACGAGCCGCTGCCCTACAACAACCACCCGGCGAGGCTGCCCGCCGATCTGATCGCCTCGGCCAAGGCCAACCTGGCCGTCCGGGACGGCGTGGCGAGCTTCTTCTACCACCCGTACTACGACGTGGCCCCGCTCCAGCAGACGATCGACGGCATCAGGGCCCTCGGGTACACCTTCGTCGGCCCGACCGACCTCGCCAACTGACCCGCCCCGACAGGTGAGGAGCCCCCAGCAGTGAACCCGATGAAGAGGATGGCCGCCGCGGCCCTGTCGGCGGTGGCCGTCCTCTTCGCCGCCGTCGGATGCTCCTCGTCCGGCGGCGGCGAGGACGAAACGCCCACCCCCTCGGTCAGCGGACCGAGCAGCCGCAGCGGCTCGGCGGGACCTGGTTCTCAGTCAGGTTCCGGTTCTCCGTCAGATCCCGGTTCTCCGACCGGTTCCGGTTCTCCGACCGGTTCCGGCAGTGCGAGCGGCCGGCCCGAGGACGGGACGGCGAGCCGGATACGGGGCATGACGCTCCCCTCGTGGAACACCGACGACTACAACAGCCCGGAGGCCACGACGTACCTCCGGCAGATCGCCGCCACCGGCGCCCGGTGGGTGACCTTCACCCCCACCTGGTACCAGGACCGCGTCAGCGACCCGGGCATGCACACCACTAACGAGACCGCCGCCGACGAGAGCCTGCGCAACATCATCCGCCTCGCCCACGACGCTGGCCTCAAGACCATGGTCAAGCCCCACGTCGACCTGACGAAGGGCGGCGACCGGGCCAAGATCAGGCCCAAGGACCCGGACGCCTGGTTCGCGGCCTACGAGCGCTTCATCACCCACTACGCCCAACTCGCCGCCGACAGCGGCGTCGAGCAGCTCTCGGTCGGCACCGAACTCGCGGGCACCTCGCAGGACGGCGCGCACTGGAGCAAGGTCATCGCCGCCGTCCGGGAACGCTACAAGGGCCCACTGACGTACGCCGCCAACTACGACGAGTACCAGAAGATCCCGTTCTGGAAGGACCTCGACGTCATCGGCATCGACGCGTACTGGCCGCTCGCCGACAAGGCCACGACCGACCCGGCACAACTGCGCCAGGCCTGGCAGCCCATCGCCGACGAACTCGCCGCCTTCTCCGCGCGCCAGCAGCGGAAGATCCTCTTCACCGAGGCCGGCTACGTCAGCCAGCGTGGCACCACCACCGCCCCCTACTCCTGGACCGTCAGCAAGAGCGAAGACGACGCCGAACAGGCCGCCGCCTACGAGGCGTTGCTCGCCTCCTTCGACGACAAGCCGTGGTGGGCCGGCGTCTGCTGGTGGATGTGGGACGACTGGCCCGACAGCGGAGAGACGGCGAAGAACCTCGCCTACACACCGCACGGGAAGCCGGCGGAGCAGGTGCTGCGGAAGTGGTGGGCGACCGGCACGTGAGGGTCCTCGGGGGGTGTTCTCGGAAGCCGTTCTCTGGAGGTGTTCTCGGGAGGTCTTCTCGGGAGGTCTTCTCTGGAGGTCTTCGAACGTGCTGGCTCACAACCGTCGGACGCGCAGCACGGCGGTCTGCATCGGCAGGGTGAACTCACCGTCCGCGGTCTCCGGCCTGCTCGCGAGGAACGCCCGGATCCGGCCCAGCGCGGCCTCCCGTTCCTCCTCCGGCATGACCAGCATCCCCGCGCGCGTCCCGAGGGTCGCGACGAGGGAGTCCGCGGTGCGGCGCTGCCCGTGCGGGAACAGTCGTTGCTCCGGCGAACCGAACCGGGCCTCCCCGCCGGTCCCCGGAAGGTGCGCCCCGGCCGTCTCGGCTCGCCAACTGGCAGGCGTGTCCCGCGGTCCGACGGCCGCAGGCCCGCTGATGCGCGCGAGCTCTGCCACCCACTCGACCTGGTTGTCCATCACGTTCCACAACCCGGCCAGGACCCCGCCGGACGCGAGCACCCGCGCGATCTCGGGCCCCGCGACCGCCATGTCGAACCAGTGCATCGCATTGCCGGCCAGTACGGCGTGGACGGAGGCGTCCGGCAGCGGAATCGCCTCGGCACTGCCCGACAGCGCCCGGACCGTCGGCTCCGAGCGGCGCAGCTCGGCCAGCATCGCCGGATCCGGCTCGACCGCGACCACCTCGGCTCCCGACACGACCAACCCGGCGGTCAACTTGCCGGTCCCGGCCCCGAGATCGAGCACCCGCGGACCGGGCGCGGCCTCCAGCGCCCAACGCACCGCATCGTGCGCGTAGTCCGGACGGTGCTCGGCGTAGGCGGCCGCCGCCGCGCCGAAGGATGATGCGTGAAGGCGCAGTTCTTCCTGATCCATCCGGCCACGCTATCGGCGCGGGCGGTGGTCGGCGGCCGTTCTCATCACTTCCTCACGGGCCGGTACGCAGAACGCGTGGACGATGCCCTGACCGACGTCCGCGCGCGGCGGAGGCTCAACAGGTCTATGCGTGAGCGAGGGATGGGTAGGGGGCGTTGACCGGATGCAAGAGGGACCACGCCCGTCTCATCGGCGCCGAGGGAGAACCGGTCGTGGTCCGGCTCGCCGAGTGGGAAGAGACGATGCCCGAGCGACGCGCCCGACTGCGTGAGCCGGTCGTCCTCGCCCCGGGCCGACGCGGGGTCGGCTCGGAACGCTGTGCGTGTACAGCTGATCCCCGGTCCGCTGGCGTTCACCGTCAAGGAGCCGAAGTCCTGCGGGAACGCTCTTGCAACGTCGTGCATGAGGAGGCTGATCTCCTCATGCACAGATCGCCGGCATCGCCGCTGTCTGTAACCTCGGCGTCCTCGCTCGTGTTGATGCTGGTAAGGCCATTGTCACTGAGCGGATGCTTTATGTCATCGGTATCACTCGTTAGCGTGGTGAGGTCCATGCGGGTACTGCCGTCACCGGCTTCGATTGTCAGGAGCGTGACCGCGGTATCGCTATTTTCGCCGCCGCTGTGCTTTGTCTGGGGTGGACGGCGGATCAACCTTATCGATGCTCCTGGTCTTGTGGACTTCGAGGGTGAGGTTGAACGTGAAGTTCCACCCTGATCTTGGACAGCGGGTTCTTACGCTGCGGGGGTGAAGTCGTGCTTCAGCCTGGCTCGGGTTTCGAGGGGGGTGAGGTATCCGAACTCAGGGTGCTTACGGAGCCTGGTGCGGTTGTATTCGACTTCGATGAAGTGGAATACGTCGGCTCGGGCGGCCTCGCGGCTCTCCCAGACGGTGGTGCCGATCTCCGCCTTCAGCAAGCCGAAGAAGCTCTCGGCTGCGGCGTTATCGTAGCATATGCCGGTTCGTCCCATGCTCTGCCTCAGATTCAACTTCCTTATCTCCCTGCGGAATTCACCACTCGTATACTCACTTCCGCGGTCGGTGTGCATGATGCAGCCGCTCTGCAGGCCGCCGCGGCCGGCGGCCATCTTCAGGGCGTCGGTGACCAGCTCGGCGCGGTGGTGGTCGGCCATCGCGTAGCCGACCACCTCGCGGGTTGCCAGGTCGATGACCGTGGCCAGGTACCACCAGCCCTCGATCGTGGGCAGATACGTGATATCGCCGACGAGTTTCGTTCCGGGCCGCGTCGCGGTGAAATCGCGGCCCACCAGGTCCGGGGCCGGGGCGGCCTTGGAGTCCTGCTTCGTCAGGTGGCGGCGCTTGCGGCGGGTGACGCCTCGGATGTCGCGCTCACGCATGATCCGCTCCACCTTCTTCCGGTTGATCGCGTGGCCCTTGCGCCGCAGTGCGGCGTGCACGCGCGGGACGCCGTAGGCTCCGCGCGAGGAGGCATGGATCTCCCTTATCTCCTCCGCCAGTTCGTCCTCTGCCCGTTGACGCACGGCTGCCGCCGGCCGACCGGCGAGCCAGGCGTAGTAGGTGGAGCGGTTGACGCCCATGACACGGCACATCAGGGCGATGCTGTAGCCGCCAGGGTTGTCCTCGGTGGCCTTCTCCGCATCGATGAAACGGCACACGGTGCCTACTTCATCGTCTCCTTCGCGAAGAAGGCGAGACCTTTTTTCAAGATCTCGATGGTCTGCTGCTGTTCCCGGTCCCTCTTGCGCAGCCGCACGAGCTCCTCCCGCTCGGCCGTCGTGAGCGCGCCCGCGGGGCCGTCCCCTTCGTCGATCTTCGCCTGCTTGACCCAGCCCCGCAGGCCCTCGGGGCTGACCCCCAGCTCCCGGGCGATCTCGGTGACGTTCCGATGCGGCGAGGACCGTACCAGCGCGATCGCGTCCCGCTTGAACTCAGCCGTGTACCGCTTGCTCATGTTGCTCTTGCCACTCACTACCTGGACTGCTTCCTCCGGGACCATCCGTCCCAGTATCAGGCTGTCCAACCGCAAGGTGGAACTTCAGTTTCGGTGAGGCCGGCTTCGGCGGCGAGGGTGGAGAGGGTGTCGATCGGCCAGCGGTAAGCGGTGGTCACCTTGTGGTCGAAGGGGGTGAGCGGGTCGCCCTCGGACTCGAAGAAGCCGAGCAGGGCGTATCCGCCCGGGGCCAGGACGCGGCGGAACTCGGCGAGGTAGGCG
>NZ_JBITZP010000066.1:0-29413 GCF_044546945.1 Kitasatospora sp. NPDC053057
TCGATCTCGGGCCTCAACACCTCAAGATCCGCACAGGGAGCGGCGTGCACTGCGTCAGGCTCTCCGAAGCGACCCACAGATGGAGCAGAAGAGCCTGTTTTGGGGACCGGCTCCGCACCGCCTCGGTGCGGCACCATCGCAGCACCCACGCGCCCATGCTGGGCTACTCGCTTCACTGGCTCCTCCGCGCCTTACTGCTGCGGCACCATCGCAGCTACGACACCCACCGCCACGCTTCAGGCCTTGAGGATGTCGCTCCGCACCTTCCCGGTACGGTACCGTCGCAGCCACGGCTCCACCTCAACCTGGCTAACATGGTCAAGTCGCTTCGCACCGTTCCGGTGCGGCACCATCGCAGCTGCGCCGTAACGCGGCTGATGTCGCACTCCTCGGCCGTCGCTCCGCATACTTGCCGGTGTTGCACCACTACAGCGAGAGCAGTGAGTACGACCTCTGGGTGAGTATCCCGAGTTCTACTTCTCTGAGTCTTCGCCATCTTCGAACGTGCTGGTCGGAGGGGCTGGCGTGGCGCTCACTGGGGGTGCTCGTGCTGGTCGCGGGCGGGAGTCCTCCGCCTTGATCATCTGACGGCGCCGACCGGTGCGGTTTCTCCGGTTCCCGCGCGCTGCTGCTTCCGCCTGTGATCCGGTTCATAGTGGAGTCCGAGATCGAGGAGCGGATCAGCGCCCCATGCGCAACTAACTGGTTGCGCATGGGCATCTGGATGTGCAACCTTTAGGTGACACATCCAGATGAGATGAGGTCTCAATGATCCCCGACACGATCGAACGCGCCATCGTCATCAACGCCACCCCGGATCGGGTCTGGTCGGTGCTGACCGAACCCGCCTTCCTGGGAAGCTGGTTCGGCAATGGAGATCCCGTCAAGGTCGAACTGCGCCCCGGGGGCGTACTGCTTTTCGACCATGGCGTTCATGGCGCGATCCCGGCCCGCATCGAAACGGTCGAGCCGCCGCGCACCTTCTCCTGGCGCTGGTCACAAGGTGCTGCTGGTGAGGAGCCCACCGCCTCCAACGCCACGCTCGTCGAGTTCACGCTGACCGTGGACCAGGCCACCGGAGGTACTCGGCTCACGATGGTCGAGAGCGGCTTCACCCGGCTCGGCCTGTCGGACGACGAGGTGGCCGACCGCCACCGTGCCAACAGTCGGAACTGGCCTGGCAAGCTTGACCAGCTCCGTGAGCGGTTCGAGCACGCTGAAGTATGACCAGCAGGAATGGCAGCGTGCAGGCCCCCGAGGAGGTCCTGCACGCCTTGGCGGACCCGCTCCGTCGTCAGATCCTCTCTGTTCTTGCCCGCGACGGCGGCGCGACGTCCACCTCCCTCGCTGCGGCTTTGCCCGTCACACGCCAGGCGGTGGCCAAGCACCTAGCCGCTCTGGAACGCGCTGGCCTGGTCCGCGGCCACCGCGCTGGACGCGAAGTCCGCTACGAGGCCGATCTCGGTCCACTCCTGCGGACAACGCGGTGGCTAGACGAACTCGCCGCCCAGTGGGAACACCGTCTGAGCGCGATCAAGCAACTGGCCGAGGACGAACGTCATCCGTGAGGCTTCGCCTCTTCGAAAGTCCTGGTCGGCGGGGCTGGCGTGGCGGTCGACGCTCATACTGGTCCGGGGCTCGTGTCTGCCGTCTTGATCGTCTGGTCAGCGGTTGACTTCCAGGTTCGTGAGGACGAGCAGGGCACGCAGGAGCTGGGTGGCACGGCGGGGGTCGGTGCGGAGCCTGGTGATGATCCGCCAGTTCTTCAGGTGGGCGAAGCCGTGTTCGACGGGGGCGCGTCCGGCGGCCAGGACGCGGTTGGCCTGCTTCTGGCCGGGCGTGAGCTTGCGGGCGCGGGTGGCCTTGTAGCCGGTGACGATGACCTGGTCGTCGGGGTTCTTGGGTTTGTCCACGCCGAGGAAGCCGAGGTCGGCGAGTGCGCCGAGGCCGGCCACCTTGAGGTGCTCGACGATCTTGTCGTGGCGGGCGGCGGTGGCGTCGTGGGTCCGCCCCAGCCGGGCCGCAGAGATCCAGATCAGACGGCCCTTCTCGTCGGTCAAGGCGAGGAAGTGCAGGCCGTGGCGGTGGTGCTTGCCGGAGTAGTTCGGGCGGTTCGCCTTTCCGGTGCGGCGCTGGGTGGGGATCAGGTGCCGTCGATCAGCACGACCTCCCGGCCCTGCCTGGTGATCTTGCGAAGCGCCCGGCCCAGCCGCGGGGCTCGCGCGGCGAGCAGGTTGATCATCTCGTCGCGCCAGCGCCGCAGGGTGGACTCGGGCACGTCGTTGCCGCCGGCGAGGTCGCGCAGGCGCTGGTCGTGCCGCAGCATCGCCAGCACGAGCACCGCTATCCGGCCCGCGGACAGGGACCGCCACGGTGAGCGGATCGCCTTCAGGTGGGACCGCAGCAGGCCGGCGAGGTAGTCCACGGTGCGCGTGGACAGGTTCAGCTTGCACTGGTAGACAAGGGAGACGCCCTCGGCGGGCTCGTTCTTATTGGTCACACAATCTCAACGGCCGCCGGGGGCACCACAGTTACGCCACACGGCCAGCGGCGGGTCACAGGCGTGCGGTGAATCGGCCGTCGGGCAGCTTCCGCAGCCAGCCCCGCCCGGCGAGCTTGGACAGCTTCCCGCGTAGCGGCTCCAGCTTGCCCCGCACCGCCACCTCCAGCCCCAGCACCTCGCCGACCTGCCGGGTCGCCACCGCCCCGCCCGCGTCGCGCACGATCGTGAGGATGCGCTGATACTCCGGCGGCAGCGCGTCCTCGCCGACGCCTGGTCCGCGATGCGGGACCAGCAGCATGGCATGGCCCGCGACCTGTGCGGCAGCCGGTGCGGCCGCCGCCGTTTCGGCGGTGAGCTGTTCGGCCATCCGGTGCCAGACCCGTTCGGCGACGGCGAGTTCGTCGCGTTCGGCCCGGACCTCTGCGAGCTGCTTGGCCAGCTGTTCTTCGAGCTCGTCCAGTTCCGCGCGTCGCGCCGCGATCCGTTCAGCGATCTCGGACTCCACCATGAACCGGATGGTAAGCGGCACAAGGGCGGTGGCGTGGAGGAACTGGAGAAACCGACCCCGCCCTGCCCCGTCAGACGAGCAAGGCCGCAGCCTTCCGCCCGCCACCAGCACGCCAGCCCCGCTGACCAGCACGTTCGAAGATGGCGAAGGCTCTCTGTATGCGGTTCCCCATCGAGCGTGGCTGGGGGCCGCAGGGGAAAGGAGGACTGGTGGGGACTTGCCGGGGACCACGCGTCGTTCACCACCGTCTCTGAGGTGCCTTTCGGTGAACGAACAGCGCGGACTGTCTACCGTCTGACGTGCAGCGATGGCTATCGCCGGGCGACTGGGGGTCAAGTGGCCGGATGGGCCGCGCGACACGGTTTCTCCCTACTCGGCGAGGGTTGTACGCCTGCCGGAGGGAGTCCTGGCCACCGAACCGGTCCCGTTCGTGCGGCCCGCAGTGGTGGTCAGTTGGCTGCTCGTCGGCCAGGGCTCCGGTCGGGTCTCAGACCTCGCCGAGGGGGACGTTGGGGTCCGCCAGGCTGTCGGCGTCCACAACCCGCTTGGAGACGATCAGTTCGCGGATCGGGTCGGTGACGTCCCAGATGTTCATGTTCATACCGGCGAGGACCCGGCCGCCGGAGAGCCAGAACGCAATGAACTCGTTGGCCTTCACGTCGCCTCGGAACACCACCTGGTCGTAGCCGTCAGGCTCAACGTAGCCGAGGTATTCCATGCTCAGCTTGTCCCGCGACGCCACCGGCTCGTTAGGATGCCGAGGTGTCCACTCGGCATCCGTGAAGAAGTACGGGACCCGGTCGTACACCGCGTCCGGCTGCCCGAGCATCGCGCGGGCGGCGGTCTGCGGTTGGTTGAGGGCGTTGGCCCAGTGCTCGACCCGGATGTGCTTGCCGAACAGCGGGTGGTAGGCGTTGGCGACGTCGCCGGCCGCGTGGACGTCCGGATCCGAGGTGCGCAGGTGCTGGTCGGTCTTGATGCCGTTGTCGACCTCCAGCCCGGCGGCCTCGGCCAGGGCGGTGGTGGGCGAGATGCCGATGCCGATCACCACCGCGTCGGCCGCCACCTCGCTGCCGTCGCCGAGCTTGACACCGCTCACCGTGCCGTCGGCGCCAGTCAGTTCGGTCACCTGGACGCCGAAGCGCAGGTCCACGCCGTGGTCGCGGTGCAGGTCGGCGAAGACCTGGGCGACCTCCCGGCCGAGCACCCGCAGCAGCGGCAGCTCCATCGCCTCCAGGACGGTGACCTCGGCGCCCGCCGTGCGGGCCGCGGCCGCCACCTCCAGGCCGATCCAGCCGGCGCCGATCACCGCGATCCGGGCGCCTGGGCGCAGAGCGGCCTTGACCCGGTCGCTGTCCTCCACCCGGCGCAGGTAGAGCACGCCGTCCTGGTCCGCGCCGGGCACCGGCAGCCGGCGCGGCACCGAGCCGGTGGTCAGCAGCAGCTTGCCGTAGGCGATCTCGCCGTTGTCCGCGAGGGTCACGGTGTGGGCGGCCGGGTCGATCGCGGCCACCGCCGTGCCGAGGCGCAGGGTGACGTCGTGGTCGGCGTACCACTGCGGCGGGTGGACGTAGATCTTCTCCCGGCTCTCCTTGCCCATCAGGTAGCCCTTGGACAGCGGCGGCCGCTCGTACGGGCGCTCGTGCTCCTCACCGATCAGGACGATGCCGCCCCGGTACCCGGCCTCACGCAGTGCCTCGGCCGCCTTCGCACCGCCCAGGGACGCCCCGACGATCACGATCGGCCGCTCGCTGCCCGCCATGCCCGACTCCTTGCGCTCCGTTGAAGATCCGGGGCCAGCCTGCCGCCGTCCGGGTGGTCTGTCGAGACCGCGCCGGGCGCGCCGCGCCGCGCTAACCCGTTCGGGTGAACGCCGCGGTGGCGGGGCGCCCCGGGATCACCCGGTCATCGCTTCCCTGACCAGCGCGGTGTCGGTGAACTGCTCGAAACGGACGATCCGGCCGCCGCGCACCGTGAAGTGGTGGGCGACCCGGACCGCGAGCGGCTTTCCGGTGGCCTTGTGCACGGCCGTGTAGCGGGCCAGCACCACCACGTTCTCGCCGTCCACCACGTAGGTGTCGTCGTGTGCCGTCCAGTTGTCCCACTCGGCGTCCAGGCGCTCCATGACGTTGGCGGTGACGCCCTTCGGGGTGCGGTAGGTGCCGGCCAGCGGGGAACCGGCCATCTCGGTCCACTCGACGTCCTCGGCGAGGGTGCTGCGCAGCGAGGCCAGGTCGCCCCGGGCGGAGGCCAGGTACTGGCGGCGCACCACGTCGGCGGGGGCGGGGGACTCGGCGAAACCGGCGATGTCCCTGGGGATCTCGATCATCGTGTGCTCACCTCCACGCCATCTCGCCCTTGGCGACCTTGGTGCCGATGTCGACCGCGATCCGCAGCCCCAGCTCGGGGAAGCGCCGCTCCAGCGCCTCCTTGGCGGCGGCCGCGTCGGCGCTGCGGCCGAGTTCGGTCTCGAAGGCGCGCAGGTAGGCGCGGGTGTGGTCGATGGCGTTCAGGTCGGTGGGGGCGTCGGTGACCCGGTGGCCGGCCGCCACCCAGGTCGGATGGAGCGCCTCCATGCCGTCCAACAGGTCGATCCAGGCGGCCCGTTGGGCGGCGGTCGGGGTGTCGGCCGTCCACACGTGCAGCCCCTCGAAGAGCAGCACCCCGCCGAGCACCGCCCGGTGGTGGTGCTGCCACAGGTAGTGCCGGTCGGGCAGGTGGAAGTCGGCGCCGCGCAGCTCGAACCGGTGGCCCTCGAAGACGAGTTCGTCCCCCGGCAGCACCTCGGGCCGCACCAGCCGGGTGGGCAGCTCGGGGCCCAGGTGCGCCCAGGCGCGCAGCTTGTCGTCGAAGGTCTCCTGGATGTGCTCCACGGTCGAGGCGGTGGCCAGGAAGCGGGCCCGGGGGAAGGCGTCCTGGACCTCCTGGGCGCCGAAGTAGAAGTCCGGGTCGCCGTGGCTGACGAACACGGTGGTCAGCCGCTTGCCGGTGGCCCGCACCCGCTCGACCAGCCGGCGCCCGTCGGAACGGGTGAACCCGGCGTCCACCAGCAGGGCGTCGTTCGGGCCGGTGACCAGGACGGAGGTCTTGTTGAGCGAGCTGTCGGGGGCGTCGATGATGTCGAAGTCGAGAGCGCTCATGCTACGGAGTCCTTCCTCGGGCCGGGCACGCCTCGTCGCCAGGATCGGCGGTGGTGGCCCGGTTCGCATCCGGAAGCCGCCGGGGGTCGCCCGTTCGTGCTCCGGGCCAGGGCCGTTCGGGTGAGGCCGATCGGGTGCAGTCCGCCCCCCGCTGGGACGACACCCGGTGTGCGTCGCGGACGCCCGGGGCCCGTCCCGCCTCCACCGGGGGGGCGTCTGACGGACCGTCGCGCGTTTGAGCACCTGAACTGACGAAGTGGCCGGAGGAGCCGACAACGGCTCCTCCGGCCACCGGTGTTGAAGGCCCTACGGCCGGGTCCAGAGGGTGAGCTCGCTGCTGGTGGCCACGGCGAGGGTGCGGCCGGTGGGGGAGAAACCGGCGGCGCGGAACTCGGACCAGGAGGCGTGGAAGATGTGGTGCCAGGCCTTGCCGTGCTCGCCGGTCCAGGAGCCGGAGGTGAGCAGGACGCGGTGGTTCGGCCACTCCGGGGAGATCACCTCGACGCCCCAGGTGCCGGCGGCGTGGTTGTGGAGTCCACCGCCCCACAGGCCGGCCACCGGGATCCGGACGTCGGCGACCGGGCCGATGCCGGGGCAGGAGAGGTCCGGGCCGTCCGGGTCCTCCGCCGGGTCGTAGTCGCGGTCAAGCTTCTCGCCCGTCACCGCGTCGAACAGGCCGTGCCCGCTGCTGGAGACGGTCAGCACGAGGTCGTGCCCGGTCTCCGGGTGGACGGCGAAGCCGATGCCCATCAGCCCGCCGACCGGGATCAGTCCGCCGCGGACCGGCCGCCAGGGCGCCGGCGGGGCGACTACCTCGGTGGCGGCGACGACGCGGTCGTGGAGCTGTTGCTGGAACGGGTTGAGTGCCATGCGGATGATCATCCCATCCGGTCGGAACTACTCGGTCGGCCCCAGCCGCAGCACCGCGAGCGCCCCGACCGCCGTGGTCACCGCGAGCGCCCCCCACAGCAGCCCGGGGCCGGAGGCCAGCAGCGCCGTCAGCACCGCCGGCGCGGCCGCCCGGCCGACCCCCGAGGACAGCTCCCAGCGGGCCAGCGCCCGCCCGAGCAGGTGCGGCGGGGCGGAGGCCGACACCAGGGCGACGCCCGAGCCGGTGTAGAGGATCTCGCCCAGCGTGTACAGCACGGCCACCACCGCGACGCCCGCCGCCCCCGAGGTGCCGCCCAGCGTGCCTGCTGCCCAGAAGCCCAGGTAAGAGACGCTCAGCACCGCCCCCGCGGCCGCCAGTACGGCCCGCCGCGAGCGCTTCGCCAGCCGGAGCACGATGGCCAGCTGCAGTGCGATCACCAGCACGGTGTTGCCCACGAACACGCCCGAGGACCAGGCGGCGGAGGTGTGCAGGTGCAGCACGAGCAGGGCGGGCAGCGCCACCTCCAGCACGTCGAAGCAGAACGCGTACGGCAGGTTGGCCAGGCTCAGCAGGGTGATCCGGCGCAGCGGCTCGCCCGTCGCCCCGGCGGCCGCGGCCTGCTCCACGACCTTCTGCGGCGCCCGTACCCGCAGCGACCCGACCAGTGTGGCGGCGACCAGGCAGGCCACGCCCGTCACACCGGCCAGCAGGCGGATCGAGTCCGTTCCGCCGGCCACCGCGACGGTGGCCAGCAGCGCGCCCGCGCCGAGGCCGGCGTTGCGCACCGACTTGCCCGCCGCGAGTGCGGCGTCCCGCAGCCGGCCCTCGGTCAGGGTGCTCACCACGGCGGCGTGGGTGGTCGGCCAGGACTGGCTGCCGATGCCGAACAGCACCGCCGCCGCGGTGAACAGCGGCAGTCCGTCCGCGGTGAGGAGGGTGAGCGCGCCCGCCGCCCGGAGCACCAGGGTGACGGCGGCGGGCAGGGTGCGGGCGCCGCTGTCGATCCAACGGCCGGTCAGCGGCACCACCAGCAGGCCCGCGACCATCCCGGCGGACAGGGCCAGGCCGACCGCCCCGGCGTGCAGGTGCAGCACCCCGACGCCGTACAGCAGCAGGAACGGGCGCAGCATGCCGCCGCCCACCGCGTCCACGGCGAGCGCCGCCGCGTACCGGGGGCCGCCGGCGGCGGTCAGCAGGCTCAGCAGCGCAGACGGGCCGCCGCGGCCGGTACCGATCGGAAGGGCGGGCGGCTCACCGGTGCGGACGGCGGCGTGGTCATGGACGGACTTCTCCTGGGTCACACTCATGGCCGGTACGGTCCGCCCGGGTGGGGGCCGGTGTCCCGTCGATTGACGGTTAGCGTCAATCGACGGAAGGGCAGGTGGGAGAGGGTGGCAGGATCGCCTCTCGTGAGTGTGACGATAGACATCACTGGTTTGCCCGAGGAGCGTCTGCTCTTCACCCCGTCCCCGCTCGCCGAGCTGAACGCCATGCTGCACGTGCTCGCCGAGCCCGCGCACCACCCGGCGCTGCACGGCTGGGCGGCCAGCACCACCGCCGCGATCCCGCCGGAGCTGGCCGAACGGCTGCTGGAGGCCGACTTCCTGTGGCGCTCCTCGCGCGCCGACTTCCTCGTCCCCGGCCTGCCCGCCACCACCCTCGCCGAGGAACTCGACGCCGTCGACCGGCTCGATGACGAGCTGTACGTCGCCTCCGCCCTGATCACCACCTGCGGCGCCTCCCGGTTCCCCCACCGGCTGGACTCCCCGCTCACCGATCCGGTCGCCAATGAGCGCGCCCGCGACCTCGCCCTCGCCCGGGGCCCCCGGCAGGCCGCCTTCGCCGAGCGGCTGCTCGCCGATCCGCCCGCGGTGCGGGTGCTGGTGCGGAAGATGCTGGAGGACTGCCAGTCCGCGTTCTTCGCCGACGCCTGGCAGCGCGTCCTGCCCGACCTCGCGGCCGACGCCCGGCGCAAGGCCGACCTGCTCGCCCGCCGCGGCCTCGCCGAGGCGGTCGGCGCGATGTCCCCCTCGGTCTCCCTGGACGAGCGCGACGGGCGGCGGCGGATCGTCATCGACAAGCTCCAGGACAGCACCGCCAACGCCGCCGACCGGGGCGGCGTCACCTTCATCCCGACCGTCTTCGGCCGCCCCCACCTGCTTGCGGTGTACGCCCAGGGCTGGCGGCCGGTGCTCCAGTACCCCGTCGCCGAGGCCGGACTGCCCGAGCCGGTCTCGCTCGCCCTGGTCCAGCAGCGGCTGGAGGCGCTCGCCCACCCGATCCGGCTGCGGCTGGCCCGCACCATCGCCCGTGGCCCGCACACCACCGGCGAACTCGCCACCGCCTGGCGGCTCAGCGCGCCCGAGGTGTCCCGCCACCTGGCCGTGCTGCGCAAGGCCGGGCTGCTGATCACCGAGCGGCGCGGGCGGTACATGCTCTACCAGCTCGACCTGGCCGGCAGTGCCCGGCTGGGCTCGGACTTCCTGGAGGCGGTGCTGCGTTGACCCGGGCCGCCGGGAACAGTGATCACCGGTGGGACGTTCGTCCGGTCATGACCGACGACGCTCCTGAGATCCTTCGCTACGCCGCCTTCGCGATCCGCCCCGAGGGCGGCAACCCGGCGGGCGTGGTGCTCGACGCCACCGGACTGACCGAGGAGCGGATGCTCGCCGTCGCCGCCGAGGTCGGGTACTCCGAGACCGCCTTCCTGACCGCCGGGGACGCCCAGGACACGTACCGCGTGCGGTACTTCAGCCCGCTCACCGAGGTGCCGTTCTGCGGGCACGCGACCGTGGCCTCCGCCGTCGCGCTGGCCGACCGGATCGGCCCCGGGCGGTATGTGTTCAGCACCGCCGCCGGTGACGTGCCGGTCGAGGTCGAGCGCGGTGCCGACGGCCTGCGGGCGACGCTGACCAGCGTCGAGCCGAAGGTCGAGGAGGTGCCGGCGGCGGACGTCGAGGAGGCGCTCGCGCTGCTCGGCTGGGCGGCCGCCGACCTGGACCCGGCGCTCCCGCCGCGGATCGGCTACGCCGGTGCCCGGCACCTGGTCCTCGCCGCGGGCACCCGGGCGCGGCTGGCCCGCCTGGACTACGACTTCGACGGCCTGGCCGCCTTCATGCGCGCCCGCGACCTGGTCACCCTGCAGCTGGTCTGGCGCGAGGCCGCCGAGGTCTTCCACGTCCGCGACCCGTTCCCGGTCGGCGGCGTGGTCGAGGACCCGGCCACCGGCGCCGCCGCGGCCGCCTTCGGCGCGTACCTGCGCGAGCTGGGCGCGGTGGCGGTGCCGACGGTGCTGACGCTGCACCAGGGCGAGGACCTCGGCCGCCCGGGCGTCCTGCGGGTCGAACTGCGCGCCGAGGACGCCCGGGTGCGGGTCTCCGGCACGGCGGTGGCGATCCCGTAGGACGTGCTCCGGCGGGCGGGGCTGCTCCCCGCCCGCCGGAGGTCAGGACCGGGCGGCGAGCAGGGCGGCCAGGCCGTCCAGCCCCCGGTCGACGGTCGCCGGGTCGACCTGGCTGACGGACAGCCGCAGCTGCCGCTCCCCGCCCGCGCCAGGGTAGAAGTGGGACATCGGAGTCCAGATCACCCCGTACCGCGAGGCGGAGAGTTCCAGCAGCGCGTCGTCCACCGTGCACGGCACGGTGAGCACCAGGAAGAACCCGCCGCGCGGCTCGTTCCAGCTCACCCCGCTGCCGGGCGGGAAGCGCCGGGCCAGCCCTTCCAGCACCAGCGCGAGGTTGCGCCGGTAGAGCGCGGCCACCTCGGTGTTGGCGGCCCGCAGGCTGAGGCCGTGTTCGAGCAGCGCCCCGCCGATCACGGCCTGGGCGATCGGCGAGGTGTTCACCGTGGTCATGCTCTTGATCATGCCGAGCAGGTCGGCCAGCAGCAGGGTGCCGCCCGCGCCGTCCGCCACCAGCTGGTCCGCCACCACGTACCCGACCCGGGCGCCCGGCAGGGCCGTCTTGGCGAAGGACCCCAGGTGGACCACCCGCCGCCCGGTGTCCAGGGCCTTGAGCGAGGGCAGCCGCTCCTCACCCGCGAACAGGCAGTACGGGTTGTCCTCCAGGACCAGGAAGTCCTCCTCGGCGGCCAGCGCCAGCAGCTCCCGGCGCAGTTCCAGCGGCAGACTGGCACCGCTCGGGTTGGCCACGTCCGGCACCAGGTAGAGCGCGCGCGGGCGCAGCCCCTCGGCCCGGGCGGCGGCCAGCCGGCGGCGCAGGTCGGCGAGGTCCAGCCCGTCCGGGCCGTCGGCCACCGGCCGCACCGGCAGGTCCGCCAGCAGGGCCGCACCGGTCAGCCCGACGTACGTCGGCGAGACGGCCAGCACCACGTCCTCGGGGCCGCGGCGCAGCGCCCGCAGCACCAGGAACATCGCCTCCTGGCAGCCGACCGTCACCACGATCGACTCGGCGGGCACCTCGATGCCCTCGTCCACCGCGAGGTGGGCGGCGATCAGCTCGTGGATGATCCCCTTGGTCCGCCCGTACTGGAGCACCTGACGCCGGGCCGCCTCCTCGGAGAGGCCGCACTCGGTGCGCAGGTGGTCGACGTAGCGGTCCAGGTGGCGGTGGACGGCGTCCAGCTCGAAGAACTGCTCGGCCGGGCGGCCGGCCGCGAAGGAGACCGCCTCTGGGTAGCGGATGGAGATCTCGTTGAGCAGGTTCATCGAGGTCATCGCCGGGTCGGCGAGGGACGGGTGCAGCTCGGCCAGCCGCAGTTCGGCCGGCCGCGGTTCGTGCGGTGGGGCGATGAGGGTCACGGGGCGCTCCAGGCGGGGCAGGGCATCGGGGTGGTGCGCAGTTCGGTGGCGGCGGCCAGGTCGGCGCAGCCGGCCAGGCCGAGCGCGTGCCGCAGTTCGGCGGCCAGCAGCTCCAGCACCCGGGCGCAGCCCGGCTCGCCGCCGGCCGCCAGGCCCCAGATCAGCGGCCGCCCGAGCAGCACCCCGGACGCCCCGAGGGCCAGCGCGGTCAGCACGTCCGAGCCGCCGCGCACCCCGCTGTCCAGCAGCACCTGGCAGTCCCGGCCGGCCAGCGCCTCGGCGACGGCGGGCAGCGCCGTCAGCGAGGGCACCGCCCGGTCGAGCTGGCGGCCGCCGTGGTTGGACACCACCACGGCCGCTGCGCCCAGCTCGGCGGCCCGCAGCGCGTCCGCCGGATCGAGCACCCCCTTGACCACCAGCGGCAGTTCGGTCCGCTCGCGCAGCCAGGCGAGGTCCGCCCAGGTGACGGCGGGGGAGAGCAGCTCGGCGGTGTGCGCGGCGACCGCCGAGACCTCGGTGGTGGCCCGGTGCGCCCGCCCGGCGGCGCGGCCCTCCAGCAGCACCGCGCGGACGTCCCCGGGCAGGGCGAAGGCGTTGCGGGCGTCGCGCAGCCGGCGGCCCATGTACGGCACGTCGGCGGTGACCACCAGGCACTCGCTTCCCGCCGCCGCGGCCGCCGTGACCAGGTCGAGCAGCCGCCCGCGGTCGCGCAGCCAGTACAGCTGGAACCAGAGCGTGGCGCCCGTCGCGGCCAGCTCTTCGAGGCCGACGCTGCTGAGCGTGCCGACGGTGAACGGCACCCCCGCCGCGGCCGCCGCCCGGGCCGAGGCCAGCTCGCCCTCGGGGTGGAACAGCCGGTGATAGGCGACCGGCGCCACCGCCACCGGCAGGGCCGACCGGCTGCGCACCAGGGTCGCGGAGGTGTCGCAGGCGGACACGTCGGCCAGCACCCGGGGCACCACGGCCAGCCGGTCGAAGGCCGCCCGGTTGGCGGCGAGGGTGTGCTCCCGCTCGGCGCCGCCGGCCAGCCAGTCCCAGACCTCGGGCGGCAGGGCGGAGCGGGCGAGGTCGGCGAACTCGGCTACGGAGAGCGGGGGTTGGCGGTCGGTGATGGTCGGCGCGTTCATCCGGCGACTTCGCTGGCGTTGCGCTGGAGCTCGACGGCCTCGTAGAGGGCGCGGATGTTGTTGCTGCCGAAGTTGCGGGCCCGGATGCGCTCGATCACCTCGAAGAAGAAGGTGCCGCGCGGGTGGCGGGAGCGGGTGAAGATCTGGAACAGCTGGCCGTCGTGGTCCTGGTCGACCAGCAGGTTGAGCTCGCGCAGCTGGTCGAGGGAATGCCGCAGCGGGGTCAGCCGGGCGGGCAGGGCGTCGAAGTAGGCGGCCGGGGTGCGCAGGAAGGGCACGCCGCGCGCGGCCATGGTGGCGACGGAGTGGACGGCGTCCTGGGAGGAGAAGGCCACGTGCTGCACCCCGGCGCCGCCGTGGTCGGCGAGGAAGGAGGCGATCTGGCCGCCGGCGTCCGGGGTGAGCGGCTCGATCAGGGTGAGCGTGACGCTGTGGTCGGGGCTCTGCACGACCATCGAGTCCATGCCGAGCGCGCCGACCTCGATCCGCTCCTCGAAGATCATCCGGAAGCCGAAGACCTCGCAGTAGCGGCGGACGGTCCCGCGCAGCTCGCCGGAGGGGACGCAGACCGCGAAGTGGTCGACCGAGCGAAGGCCCACCCCGTGGGCGGCGCGGGTCGGATCCTGGCCGACCGGCGCGGCGTCGGGCAGGCCGGGTATCCGGTCGGCGGGGACGTCGGGGCCCCGCTCGATCAGGGTGTGCACCACGTCGCCGAAGGCGCCGACCACGGCGGTGACGCAGCCGTCCACGGCCTGCGGCGGGCGCAGCCCGTCGGCGCCCCGGCCGGTCAGCGTCCGGTAGGCGGCGGTGGCGTCCGGCACCCGCAGGGCCAGCGCGGCCACGCCGTCGTCGTGCCGGGCCAGGTAGTCGGTGGCCGGGTGGCCGGCGGCCAGCGGCTGGGTCAGCAGCAGCCGGATGGCGGCCTGGCCGACTAGGGCCGAGACGCAGCGCTCGGCGCTCTCGCCACGCTCGGTGGGTGGGACGAGCAGGTCGAAGCCGTACTCGGCGGTGAGCCGGGCGAGTTCGGCGGCGAGGTCGGCCACGTAGAACTCGATGTGGTCCAGTTCGAGCTCCAGCGGGAGCGGAGCCGAGTGCCGGTCGGTGTCGGGAGAGGGACGGTCGGGCATCTGAGGTGGCTCTCTCGTGAGGAGTGCGCGGAGGCCCACCCCGGGCGGCGGTGCGGTGCGGCAGGGCCGCCGCCGGGGTGGGCCGGTGGCGTGGTTCGAAGGTCCGGTCGGGCGGGTGGACCGGGGCGTGTCTTGTGGCCCCGGCAAGGACCCGCAAGACACGCCCTAGGAGCGCGAGGCGGGCTCGGCGGGCTGCTCGGCCGACTCCTCGTCGTCCTCGTCGTCCTCGATGACGGCATCGGGCTTGCCGAGCAGGAAGACGGCCGACAGGAGCGCGCCGACCACCATGGCGGCGAGCACCGTCCGGAAGTCCAGCGCGGCCACCAGCCCGGCGCCGACGCCGATGGCGATCGCCTGCGGGGCGGTGAGCGAGAGGTTGACGGCCGCCTGGGTGCGGCCCATCAGCTGCGGCGGGGTGAGGGACTGGGCGGCGGTGGCCAGGCCGACCACCCCGGCCGGCATGCCGGCCCCGGCGATCAGCAGGCCGGCCGACACCACCCAGACCGAGGGCACCAGCAACAGGACGGCACCGAGCCCGAAGACCGCCGAGCCGAGCATGACGGTCCGTCGGGGGCCGAGCTTGCCGATCAGGATGCCGCCCAGCACCGAGCCGCCCAGCGCCCCGACCGCCTCCACCGTCTCCAGCACGCCCAGGAACTGCGGCGAGCGGTGCAGCCCGTGCTGGATCAGCGAGAACAGCACCGGCTGGAGGAAGCTGAGCACGGTCGCGGTGGCGGTGGTCGCGATCAGCAGCGGCAGCAGCGAGCTGGTGGTGCGCAGGTGCTGGAAGCCCGCCAGCACCTCGGTGCGCCAGTGCCGGCCGGACGGCTCCGGCCTCGGCTCGTTCACCCGCAGCGCCAGGAAGGCGAGCGCCGCCGCGACCAGGATGCCGATGTCGACCAGGGCGACGGCCCGGCCGCCGAGCCACCCGTACAGGCCGGAGCCGACCAGCGGCGCGACCAGGGTGGTGCCCGCGCGCATGGTCTGGGTGAACCCGACTGCCGCGCCGAAATCCTGACGCTCCGTCAGGATGGTGCGCAGCATGGCGCTCTGGGTCGGGGTGAGGACGGCCCCGGCCAGCCCGTAGAGCACCGCCGTGGCGTAGATGATCCACAGTTGGCCGCGGCCGTCGACCAGCAGCAGCGGCGAAACCGCCACCGCCAGCACGAGGTTGACCGTGACCAGCAGCGGTCGGCGGCGGACCCGGTCGGCGACCAGGCCGCCGAGCGGCAGCAGCAGCATCGGGACGGCGTAGCAGAACATCACCAGACCGGCGGCCGAACTGCTCCCGGTCAGAACCTTGGCCCAGATGCCGAGGGCGATGAAGAGCGCGCTGTCCCCGAGGACGGACAGCGTCTGTCCCGCGATGTAGAGCCGGAATTCCGGCCGCGCCAGAAGTGGGTGCATGTGCTGTCCTTAGCTGCTGCTGTCTCGGTGGAAGGTGCGGGTCGGCTGGTGACGCTAGTGGGGCGCGGTGGCGGCCCGGTGGGCGCGGGTGAAACCTTCGATCACGGCGTCGTTGGCGTCCTTCTCGCCGACGGCGATCCGGATGCCCTGGCCCGGGTAGAAGCGGACGGCCACGCCGAGCCGCTCCAGTTCCTCCTTGACCGGCGTCTCGTCGCCGGGGGCGGACACCCAGAGGAAGTTGGTCAGGCTCGGCGGCACCGGCCGGCCCAGGGCGAGCAGTTCGGCCCGCAGCCGGTCCCGCTCCTCGGCGATCTCGGCGATCCGCCGGTCCACCTCCTCCTGGGCCGCGACGGCTGCCAGCAGGCCCGCCTCCTGGAGCCGGTTCACCGCGTACGGCACCTGGTGGTCCCGTACGCGCTGCGCCACGGACTCCTCGGCGACGGCGTAGCCGATCCGCAGCGCGGCCAGGCCGTGCGACTTGGACAGGGTGCGCAGCACCACCAGGTTCGGCCACTCGGCGATCCGGGCCGGGACGTCCGGGGCCGCCCAGCCCCGGGCGAAGTCGATGTACGCCTCGTCCAGCAGGACCAGCGCGGTGGCCGGCACCCGGCGGAGGAAGTCCGTCAGCTCCGCCCAGGAGTAGACCGTGCCGGTCGGGTTGTGCGGGTTGCACAGCACGACGATCCGGGTGCGTTCGTCCAACTGCCCGGCCATCGCGGCCAGGTTGTGCCGGGCGTCCGGGCCGAGCGGCACGGCCCGGGCCTCGGCCCCGGCGATCCGGCAGAACAGCGGGTACGCGTCGAAGCAGGGCGCCGAGTGCACCACGTTGTCGCCGGGGCGGACGACGGAGTGGAACAGGTCCAGCGCCACGCCCGCCGAGCCGTGGCCGACCACGACCTGCGCGGCCGGGACGCCTTGCCAGTCGGCGATGAGCCCGGCGAAGCGCTCCGGGCGGAGGTCCGGGTAGCGGTTCAGGTCGGAGGCGGCCCCGGCCAGGGCGGTCAGGACGGACGGCAGCGGCGGGTACGGGTGCTCGTTCTGGGCCAGCAGGTGTCTGGCCCCGGAGGCGGCGGCCATCAGTCGGCCTGCAGGACGTAGAGCCAGGAGTGCGGGGTGGCCAGCGCCTCGACGCGGTCGATCCGCAGCCCGGCGTCGGCGAACAGCCGCTCGTACGTCTCCTTGGTGTGCAGCGGCACGCCCATCATCGCGTGCGCCAGCTCGAAGCCGACCGAGAAGACCGGCATCGCGCTCTGCGACTCGCCCGGGCCGCGCAGCATGGTGTCGCCGAGCACGAAGGTGCGGGCCTTCGGGAAGGCCTGGCGCATCCGGGTGAAGATCGAGGAGCGGGTGGTCGGGTCGGCCAGCAGGTCGTGCAGCAGGAAGAAGCTCATCACGGTGTCGACCTCGGCCACCTCGGCGGCCTCGGCGTCGTTGTCGATCTGGGTGCCGAGCAGGCCCAGGACGTCGGCCCGGACGGCGGTGACCCGGTCCCGCATCCCGGCCGCGGCGATGTCGGCGCGGGCGATCTCGGTGGCCGGGCGGCTGATGTCGATGCCCAGGCCCCGGGAGCCCGCGCGCTGCGAGACCACCCGGCGCACCCGGGCGGAGGTGCCGCTGCCCAGGTCGGCGATGGTGCGGAAGTCGATGCCGGAGAGCACGTCGGTCAGCTGCGCGGCGAACAGCGACTGGTCGCACTGGGCGGAGCCGAGGGCGACCATCGCCTCGTCGCGGTGGACGTCCTCGTTGTAGCGGTGCGAGCCGGTGCTCAGGTGCCCGGCGCGGCCGAAGACGTCGTGGTAGCCGCCGACGGCCCAGGTGAAGTAGCCGCGGGCGGAGGCGATCTCGATGCCCGCCTCGGTGGGCAGGAAGCCGGAGCCGTCGGCCTTGAGGTAGCCGTAGTCGGCGGCGGCGCGCAGCACGGCCTCGGTGCGGGCGGTGTCACCGGACCCGGCGGTGATCGTGGCGGCCGAGAGCGGCTCGCCGCGGCCGATCTGCTCCAGCACGCCGATCCGGTCCAGCGCGAAGATCACGTTGGCGGCGATGAAGCCGTTGTAGGCGTCGGTCGACGAGATCGGCGCCGGGGTGACGCCGCGCCAGGAGTCGGGGATGACGGCAGTCTGCATCGGTTGGTGTCCATTCCTCGTGGTGGGCCGGGTCGCGGCCGCTCGGCGTGGTGGTGTGGGGGTGTCGCAGCGGTGCGGGGGTCGACGGGGACTTCGGTGGCGGGCACTCTCAGTGGTGGGGCTCGGAGTCCGGCGCCGGGTGGCGCAGGCGGTCGGCGAGCACCGGGCCGATGACCGCGAGCGCCTCCGCGCCGGTCATCGCACCGTGGGTGCTCGGCACCTCGTGGATCTCCACCCGGCCGCCCACGTGGGCCCGCCAGGTCTCGGGGTCGGGGGCGTCGGCCGGGCGGTCCTTGGCGGCGACGAAGACCAGCGCGTCGCCGTCGTAGCCCGGCAGCGGGGCGTCACCGGCCAGCGCGAGGTTGGCGAGGAAGACCTCGACCACCCGGGCCACCCCGGCGCCGCTCAGCCCGGCCAGCGGGCCCTCGCCGTGCCGGACCAGCTCGGCGTAGCCGGCCTCGTCGGCGGGCCAGGCGGTGATCTCGCCGGCCGGCTGGCCGAGGGAGTCGAGGATCGCGGCGAGCAGTGCTGGGTCGCGGCGGGCCCGGTTGTCGCCCGTGAACTCGGCGTACTCGTCGAGCTCCGGGTAGCCGTCCAGCACCGCGAGCAGTTCCACCCGCTCGCCCTGCTCCCGCAGCAGCGCCGCCATCGCGTGGGCGACCGGGCCGCCGAAGGACCAGCCGAGCAGGGCGTACGGGCCCTCGGGGCGCACCGACCGCAGCTCGGCAAGGTAGGTGCGGGCCATCTCGGCCAGGCCGGCCGGGTGGCGCGACAGGTCGGCCAGCCCGGGCGCCTGCAGGCCGTAGATCGGCTGCTCGGCGTCCAGGTGGCGCAGCAGGCCGGTGTAGACCCAGCTGATCCCGGCCGCCGGGTGCACGCAGAACAGCGGGGGGCGGGAGCCGCGGGTGCGGATCGGCAGCAGCACCGGGAAGGCCTCCTCGGCGGGGGCGCCGTCGCGGGCTCCGGCCAGCAGCTCGGCCAGGCCCGCGACGGTCGGGGCCTGGAACAGCGCCCGGACGCCGAGGTCGTCCGTGCCGGTCAGCTCGCGCATCCCGGCGACCAGACGGCCCGCCAGCAGGGAGTGGCCGCCCAGCTCGAAGAAGTTGTCGTCGATGCCGACCCGCTCCAGGCCGAGCACGTCGGCGAACAGCCCGCAGAGCACCTCCTCCAGCGGGGTGCGCGGCCCCCGGCCGTCGCCCGCGCGGCCCGGCTCTGGGGCGGTCAGCGCCCGCTCGTCGAGCTTGCCGTTCGGGGTCAGCGGCAGGCGCTCCAGCGGCACCAGGGCGGCGGGCAGCATGTAGTCCGGAAGCTCGGCGGCCAGGTGGGTGCGCAGCCCGTCCAGGTCGACCGGGCCGGCGGCGGGCACCAAGTAGCCGACCAGGCGCTTCTCGCCCGGGGCGTCCTCGCGGACCACCACGGCGGCGGAGGCCACCTCCGGCCGGCGGCTGAGCACCGACCCGATCTCGCCCGGTTCGATCCGGAAGCCCCGGATCTTCACCTGGGCGTCGATCCGGCCCAGGTAGTCCAGCTCGCCGTCGGCCGTCCAGCGGGCCAGGTCGCCGGTGCGGTACATCCGGGTGCCGGGCGCGCCGTACGGGTCGGCGACGAAGCGCTCGGCGGTCAGCCCCGGGCGGCCCAGGTAGCCGCGGGCCAGGCCGGCGCCGGCGACGTACAGCTCGCCGGGCACGCCGGCGGGCACCGGTCGCAGCCGCCGGTCCAGCAGGTAGAGCCGCAGGTCCGGGATGCCCGCGCCGATCAGCGAACGGGACTGCCCGGCGGCCGTGTCGGCGTCCAGCGGGCGGTAGGAGACGTGCACGGTGGTCTCGGTGATGCCGTACATGTTGACCAGTACCGGGGAGTCCTCGGCGTGCCGCTCGTACCAGGGCGCCAGCCGGGCCAGGTCGAGCGCCTCGCCGCCGAAGACCACCCGCCGCAGGGCGAGCCGGGCGCCGAGTTCCGGCTCCTCCTGGTCGGCCTGCATCAACTGGTAGAAGGCGGAGGGGGTCTGGTTGAGGAAGGTGACCCGTTCGCGCACCAGCAGCTCCAGGAACTCCCGGGGCGAGCGGCTGGTCTCGAAGGGCACCACGACCAGGCTGCCGCCGTGCAGCAGCGCGCCCCACAGCTCCCAGACCGAGAAGTCGAAGGCGTAGGAGTGGAACAGCGTCCAGACGTCCTCCGGGCCCGGGGCGAACCAGTGGCCGGTGGCCGCGAACAGCCGGGCGACGTTGGCGTGCGGGATCACCACGCCCTTCGGACGGCCGGTCGAGCCCGAGGTGTAGATGACGTAGGCCGGGTGGTCCGGGCCGAGGGCGGGGGCGGGGGCTTCTGGAGCAGTACGGTCCAGCTCGGCCGCCGTCTCCGGGGTGTCGAGCAGCAGCAACGGCACGGCCTGGTCAGGCAGTTGGGCGGCGGCCATGGTGGTGGTGAGCAGCAGTTCGGGTGCGGAGTCGCGCAGGGTGTAGGCGATCCGGTCGGCCGGGTAGTCCGGGTCGATCGGCACGTAGGCGCCGCCCGCCTTGAGTACCGCCAGCACGGCGACCACCAGCTCCACCGAACGCGGCAGGGCCAGCGCCACCAGGCGCTCGGGGCCCACGCCCCGGGCGGCGAGCAGCTGTGCCAGCCGGTTCGCCCGGGCGTCCAGCTCGGCGTAGCTGACCCGCTCGTCCTGGTGGACCACCGCCACGGCCTCCGGGGTCCGGGCCGCCTGGGCCGCGAACAGGGCCGGGATGGTGGGCAGTTCGAGGGTGTGCGGGTGCTGCTCGGGCCGACTCCAGTGGTCCAGGATCAGCGTCCGCTCGGCCGGGGTGAGGATCTCCGCCTCGACGACCGGGCGGGCCGGGTCCGCCACCACGGCGGCGAGCAGCCGCTCGAAGCGCCCGCCGATCGCCGCCACCGTGGCCGGGTCGAACAGCTCCTGCGCGAACTCGACCACCACGCCGATCCCGGCCGGTGCCCCGTCCGCGTCCAGCTGCTCGCTGAAGCCGAACGCCAGGTCGAACTTGGCGAGTTCGGCTGCCGAGGGTTCGATGCGGGCGGGCAGGCCGGCGAACGAGGGGGTGGCCAGGTCGCTGGTGCCGAAGGTCAGCATCACCTGGAACAGCGGGTGCCGGGCCGTCGAACGGGCCGGGTTGAGCACCTCGACCAGCCGCTCGAAGGGCACGTCCTGGCGCTCGAAGGCGTCCAGGTTGGCCAGCCGCACCCGCTCCAGCAGCTCGTGGAAGCTCGGCTCGCCGGAGAGGTCGGCGCGCAGCACCAGGGTGTTGACGAAGAAGCCGATCAGCTCGTCGAGCGCCTCGTCGGTGCGGCCGGCGATCGGGGTGCCGAGCGGGATGTCCTCGCCCGCGCCCAGCCGGCTGAGGGTGGCGGCGAGTGCGGCCTGCACCACCATGAACACGGAGGACCGGCTCGCCCGCGCCAACTCCGCGACGGCAGCGTGGAGTTCGGAGGGAATCCGGAACTCGACGGTGTCCCCCCGGCGGGTCGGGACCATCGGCCGCTTGCGGTCGTAGGGGAGCGTCAGCTCCTCCGGAAGACCGGCCAGGGTCCGCTTCCAGTAGGCGAGTTGGGCGTGCTGGGCGCCGGTCGGATCGTCCTCGGCGCCGAGCAGCTCGCGCTGCCACAGGGCGTAGTCGGCGTACTGGACCGGCAGCGGCGGCCAGCCGGGGGCGGTGCCGGCGCTGCGGGCCCGGTAGGCGGTGTCGAGGTCGCGCAGCAGGGGCGCGACGGACCAGCCGTCGCTGACGATGTGGTGCAGCAGCACCAGTAGCACGTGCTCGTCGGTCGGCAGTGAGAACAGCCGGGCACGGACCGGCAGGTCGGCGGCCAGGTCGAAGGCCTCGCGGCTCGCCTCGGCGAGGGCCTCCCGCAGCTCCCCCTCGTCCGCCACCGGGCGGGCGTGCAGGGCGAGTCGGGCGCTCGGGGCGATCAGCTGGTACGGCTGGCCGTCGGCGGTCGGGAAGGTGGTGCGCAGCACCTCGTGGCGGGTGACCACGTCGTTCAAGGCCTCGGCGAGGGCGGTGACGTCGACCGCGCCGGACAGGCGAAGCGCGAAGGGGGTGTTGTAGAGGGCGCTCGGGCCCTCGAACTGGTCGATGAACCAGAGGCGTTGCTGGGCGTGCGAGAGCGGGACCAGCTCCGGGCGCTCCCGGGTCGTCAGCCGGGCGCGCACCGGGCCGGCGCCCTCACCGAGACGCTCGGCCAGCGCGGCGACGGTGGGGCTGTCGAAGAGGGTGCGGATGGGGAGTTCGGTGCCGAGGGTGGTGCGGATGCGGCTGACGAGTTTGGTGGCGAGGAGGGAGTGTCCGCCGAGGTCGAAGAAGTTGTCGTCGATGCTGACGGCGGGCAGTCCGAGGGTTTCGGCGAAGAGTGCGCAGAGGGCCTGTTCGGCGTCGGTGCGCGGTGCGCGGCCTTCGGGGGCGCCGGTGTAGTCGGGGGCGGGCAGGGTGCGGCGGTCGACCTTGCCGTTGGGGGTGACGGGGAGGGCGTCGAGGACGACGATCGCCGCCGGGAGCATGTAGCCGGGCAGGCGCTCGGCGACGAAGGTGTGCAGTTCGCCGGGGGTGGCCTCGCCGGTGACGTAGGCGACCAGGCGCTTGTCGCCGGGTTGGTCCTCGCGGACCATCGCCACCGCGTGGCCCACCGCAGGGTGGGCGGCGAGCGCGGCCTCCACCTCGGCGGGCTCGATCCGGAAGCCGCGGATCTTGACCTGGTCGTCGACGCGGCCGAGGAACTCCAGCACGCCGTCCGCGCTCCATCGGACGATGTCGCCGGTGCGGTACATGCGCTCGCCCTTGCCGCCGAACGGGCAGGCGACGAAGCGCTCGGCGGTCAGCGCGGGCCGGCCCACATAGCCCCGGGCCAGGCCGTTGCCCGCGATGTACAGCTCGCCGGGCACCCCGGCCGGGACCGGCTGGAGGAGGTCGTCCAGCACGTACAGCCGGGTGTTGGCCAGCGGACGGCCGATCGGCACCACAGCGGGGATCTCCGCGCCGGGGGACATGGTGAAGGCGGTCTTGATGGCCGTCGTCTCCGTCGGCGCGTAGACCGCGACCACGTCCGTCTCCGGGCACGCCCGGAACAGCTGCCGCACGGCCTCCGGGGGCACCACGTCGCCGCCCGTCCACACCTGCCGGACCGCGCGGAACGCGTCCGGGGTCTCCTCGGCCATCAGCCGCAGCAGGCCCGAGGGCGCCTGGACCAGGGTGACGGCGTGCCGGGTGATGGTCGCGGCCAGGGCGGTCAGGTCGAGCTGCCCGGGGGCGGCCAGCACGATCCGCCCGCCGGTCACCAGCGGCGCCCACACCTCGGTGGTGGAGGCGTCGAAGGCGGTGGGCGAGTGGAGCAGCACGCTCTCGTGGTGGCCCTGGTGGAAGTGCCGGTTGGCCAGCAGGTCGACCACGTTGCGGTGGGTGACCGCGACGCCCTTGGGGACGCCGGTCGAGCCCGAGGTGTACATCACGTAGAGGAGCTGGCCGGGGAGCGAGCGCCGGCCGGCCGGGGCTGCGTTGCGGGCTTCGGTGACGTCCAGGGGGGTCGGTCCGTCGGTGGTGAGCACCGGGTGGTCGCGGTGGGCCGGGTCGACCAGCACGAGCTGCGCCCGGGTGTCGGCGAGGATGTGCCGCATCCGGTCCAGCGGGTAGCGGGTGTCCAGCGGGACGTAGGTGCCGCCGGCCTTGGTGACCGCGAGGATCGCCGTCACCAGGTCGGCCGAGCGGTCCATCAGGATCGCGACCGGCTCCTCCACCGCCAGCCCGCGGTCCAGCAGGACGGCCGCCAACGACCCTGCCCGGCCGTCCAGTTCGGCGTAGCTGAGCCGCTCGGTGTCGGAGACCACGGCGACGGCGTCGGGAGTGGCGGCGGCCTGGGCCTCGAACAGCTCGGACAGCGTGGTGTCGGCGACCGGGACGGCGGTGTCGTTCCAGCCGGTGAGGACCAGGCTCCGTTCGGCCGGGCTGAGGATCTCGATGCCGCCGAGGGGTGCGTCCGGCTCGGTGGCGACGGCGTCCAGGACGCGCAGCAGGCGCTCGGCGAGGGTGGCGACGGTGGCGTGGTCGAAGAGGTCCGCCGCGTACTCCACGGCCGCCGCCACACCGAGCGCCGTCCCGTTCTCGCCGTGCTGCTCGGTGAAGTTGAAGTTCAGGTCGTAGTGCGCCAGGGACTCGCCCGCGCCCTCCAGGACCCCGCTGACCTCGCCGAGGGTGAGCACGGGCGCCGGGCCGCTGCTGACGGTCAGGACGGTCTGGAAGAGCGGGTGGCGGGCGGGTGTGCGGGTGGGGTTGAGCTGCTCGACGAGGCGCTCGAAGGGGATGTCCTGGTGCTCGAAGGCGTCCAGGTCGGTGCGGCGGATGCGGTCGAGGAGCTCGCGGAAGGTGGGGTTGCCGGTGGTGTCGGTGCGCAGGACGAGGGTGTTGACGAAGAATCCGACCAGGTCGTCGAGGGCTTCGTCGGTGCGCCCGGCGGTGGGGGTGCCGAGCGGCAGGTCGGTGCCGGCACCGAGGCGTGTGTAGAGGGTGGCGACGGCGGCCTGCAGGACCATGAACAGACTGGTGCGGTTGGCGGTGGCCAACTCGGTGAGGCGGCCGTGCAGTTCGGCGTCCAGCCGGTACTCGACCGTGCCGCCGCGGTGGCTGGGGGTGGCCGGGCGCGGACGGTCGTAGGGCAGGGCCAGCTCCTCCGGGAGATCGGCCAGGGCCTGGCGCCAGTGGGCGAGTTGGGTGTGCTGGGCGCCGGCGGGGTCGTCCTCGGTGCCGAGCAGCTCGCGCTGCCAGAGGGTGTAGTCGGCGTACTGGACCGGCAGGGGCTGCCAGTCGGGCGTGCTGCCCGTGCCGCGGGCCCGGTAGGCGGTGTCGAGGTCGCGCAGCAGGGGCGTGACGGACCAGCCGTCGCCGGCGATGTGGTGGAGCAGGATGACCAGGGCGTGCCGGTCCGTGCCGGCGTCCGTACCGTGGGAGAGCAGCGAGACCCGGATCGGCTGGTCCTCGGAGAGGCGGAACACCTCGGCGGTGGCCTCGGCCACGGCGGCGTGCAGCTCCTGCTCGTCGGCCACCCGACGGGTGCGGAGCACGGGCCGGACGGACTCGGCGATCAGCTGGTGGGGCTGGCCGTCGGTGGTGGCGAACGTGGTGCGCAGCACCTCGTGGCGGGTGACCACGTCGTTCAGGGCCTCGGCGAGGGCGGTGGTGTCGATCGAACCGGTGAGGTGGGCGACGAAGGGGGTGTTGTAGAGGGCGCTCGGGCCCTCGAACTGGTCGATGAACCAGAGGCGTTGCTGCGCCGGGGAGAGCGGCACCCGGGCCGGCCTGGTCCGCCGCCGGAGTGCCGGTCGGGCCTGGGCGTCCGTGGCGGGCAGGGCGGGGGCGAGGGCGGCCACCGTCGGGGCGTCGAAGAGGGTGCGGATGGGGAGTTCGGTGCCGAGGGTGGTGCGGATGCGGCTGACGAGTTTGGTGGCGAGGAGGGAGTGACCGCCGAGGTCGAAGAAGTTGTCGTCGATGCTGACGGCGGGTAGTCCGAGGGTTTCGGCGAAGAGTGCGCAGAGGGCCTGTTCGGCGTCGGTGCGCGGTGCGCGGCCTTCGGGCGTGCCGGTGTAGTCGGGGGCTGGCAGGGCGCGGCGGTCGACCTTGCCATTGGGGGTGACGGGGAGGGCATCGAGGGTGACGATCGCCGCCGGGAGCATGTAGCCGGGCAGGCGCTCGGCGACGAAGGTGCGCAGTTCGCCGGGGGTGGCCTCGCCGGTGACGTAGGCGACCAGGCGCTTGTCGCCGGGTTGGTCCTCGCGGACCAGGGCGAGGGCCTGGCCGACGCCGGGGTGGGCAGTGAACGCGGCCTCCACCTCGGCGAGTTCGATCCGGAAGCCGCGGATCTTGACCTGGTCGTCGGCGCGGCCGAGGAACTCCAGGATGCCGTCGGTGGTCCAGCGGACGAGGTCGCCGGTGCGGTACATCCGTGCGCCGGGTTCGCCGTAGGGGCAGGCGACGAAGCGCTCTGCGGTCAGGGTCGGGCGGCCCACGTAGCCCCGGGCGAGGCCGTTGCCCGCGATGTACAGCTCGCCGGGGACGCCGACGGGGACGGGCTGGAGGGTGTCATCCAGCACGTACGCCTGGGTATTGGGCAGGGGCTGTCCGATCGGGACGGTGGTGGGCACCTCGGCCGGGGTGGCCATGGGGTGGCGGGTGGCGAAGGTGGTGGTCTCGGTGGGCCCGTAGCCGTCGACCACGGTGAGGCCGGGGCGGGCGGTCATCACGCGGCGGACGGCGGCGGGGGAGACGATGTCGCCGCCGGTCCACAGCTCGCGGAGGCCGGTGAAGACGCTCGGGTCCTCGGTGGCCAGGACGTTGAACAGTCCGGCGGTGAGCCAGGCGGCGGTGACTCCGCCCCGGTCGATGGCGGTGGCGAGTTCGGTGACGCCGAGGCGTCCGGCGGGGGCGATGACCAGGCGGCCGCCGGAGAGCAGGGGTGCCCAGAGTTCGTAGGTGGAGGCGTCGAAGGCGGTGGGTGAGTGGACCAGGACGCGGTCGTGGCCGCCGGTGCCGAAGGTGCCGCCGAGGGCGAGGTCGACGACGGAGCGGTGGGTGATACTGATGCCCTTGGGGGTGCCGGTGGAGCCGGAGGTGTGCATCACGTACGCCAACTGGTCGACGTTGATGTCTAGTTCGAGGTTGTCGGCGGTGTCGTCGCCGACCGGGAGGGTGGTCAGCCCGGCGAGTGACGGGTGGCTGCGGTCGGCGACGGCGATGGTGGCCCCGGCGTCGGCGAGGACGGCCCGCAGGCGCTCCTCGGGCTGGGCGTCGTCCAGCGGGACGTAGGTGCCGCCGGCCTTGAGGACGGCGAGCAGGGCGACCACCAGGGCGGGCGAGCGCTCCAGCAGCACGGCCACCGGCGTCTCGGCGCCGACGCCCGCCTCGACCAGGCGCAGCGCCAACCCGTTGGTCCGGGCGTTGAGTTCGGCGTAGGTCAGTTGCTCGCCGCCGCACACCAGCGCGACTGCCTCCGGCGTCGCGGCGGCCTGCGCCTCGAACAGCTCCGGCACCGCCCCCGACGGCAGCGCGGCGACCGGGCCGTGCCAGCCCGACAGCAGCTGCTCCCGCTCCGCCGCGCTGAGGATCTCGATGCCGCCGATGGGTGCGTCCGGCTCGGTGGCGGCGGCGTGGAGGACGCGCAGCAGGCGCTCGGCGAGGGTGGCGACGGTGGTGTGGTCGAAGAGGTCCGCCGCGTACTCGATCGCGCCGGAGAGGCCGCCCGGTCCGCTCAGCTCGGTGAAGCCGAAGGAGAGGTCGAACTTGGCCACGTTGAGATCGAATTCGAGCTCGGTGCACGGGAGTTCACCGAAGCTGTCCGGAACCTTGGCCTGGTTCTCCAGGGCGATGAGGGTCTGGAAGAGGGGGTGGCGGGCGGGTGTGCGGGTGGGGTTGAGCTGCTCGACGAGGCGCTCGAAGGGGATGTCCTGGTGCTCGAAGGCGTCGAGATCCGTTCGGCGGATGCGGTCCAGGAGTTCACGAAAGGTGGGATTGCCGGAGGTGTCGGTGCGCAGCAGTAGGGTGTTGACGAAGAAGCCGACCAGATCGTTGAGGGCTTCGTCGGTGCGCCCGGCGGTCGGTGTGCCGATCGGGAGGTCGGTGCCGGCACCGAGGCGGGTGTAGAGGGTGGCGACGGCGGCCTGCAGGACCATGAACAGGCTCGCCCGGTTCTCGGCGGCCAACTCGCCGAGCTTGTGGTGCAGTTCGGCGTCGACGGTGAACTCGACCAGCTCGCCCCGGTGGCTGGGGGCGGCCGGGCGCGGCCGGTCATAGGGCAGCGCCAGCTCCTCCGGCGCGTCGGCCAAGGCATGCTGCCAGAAGGTGAGTTGCTGTCCGATCAGGCTGTCCCCGTCGTCCTCGGCGCCGAGGAGTTCGCGCTGCCAGATGGTGTAGTCGGCGTACTGGACCGGCAGTGGCTGCCAGTCGGGGGCGGCGCCGTTGCCGCGGGCGCGGTAGGCCTCGCCGAGGTCGCGGAAGAGCGGAGCGACGGACCAGCCGTCGCTGGCGATGTGGTGCATCAGCACCAGCAGCACGTGCTCGTCCTGCGGGAGGGAGAACAGCCGGGCCTGGACGGGCAGTTCGACGGCCAGGTCGAAGGCGTGGTCGATGGCGCGGTCCAGCAGCCTGGTCAGCTCGGTCTCGTCCGGGACGGGAGTGACCGTCAGGGTGGGCTGGAGGCCCTCGGCGACCAGCTGGTGGGGCCGGCCGTCGACGGTCGGGAAGAGGGTGCGCAGCACCTCGTGCCGGGCGACCACGTCGCCGAGGGCCTCGGCCAGGGCCGCGGTGTCGACCTGGCCGGTCAGCCGGATCGCGAAGGGGGTGTTGTAGAGGGCGCTCGGGCCCTCGAACTGGTCGATGAACCACAGGCGTTGCTGGGCGTACGAGAGCGGGACCAGCTCCGGGCGTGCCCGGGCGGTCAGCGCGGCGCGCACCGGGGTGTGGCTCTCGCCGAGGTGCTGGGCCAGCCCGGCGATGGTGGGGTGGTCGAAGAGGGTGCGGATGGGGAGTTCGGTGCCGAGGGCGGTGCGGATGCGGCTGGCCAGCCGGGTGGCGAGGAGGGAGTGCCCGCCGAGGTCGAAGAAGTTGTCGTCGATGCCGGGCTCCGCCGTTCCGAGGACCTCCGCGAAGAGTTCGCACAGGGTCTGCTCGGTGGCGTTGCGGGGTGCCCGGCTTTCGAGGGCGCCGGTGTAGTCGGGGGCGGGTAGGGCGTGGCGGTCGACCTTGCCGTTGGGGGTGACGGGCAGCGCGTCGAGGGTGACGACCGCGGCCGGGAGCATGTAGCCAGGCAGGCGGCCGGCGACGAAGGTGCGCAGTTCGTCGAGCGGGGCCGTGCCCGTGACGTAGGCGACCAGGCGCTTGTCGCCCGGCTGGTCCTGGCGGACCGTCGCGAAGACCTGGCGGACGGCCGGGTGGGCGGTGAACGCGGACTCGACCTCGGCGAGTTCGATCCGGAAGCCGCGGATCTTGACCTGGTGGTCCGTTCGGCCGACGAACTCCAGTTCGCCCGTGGTGGTCCAGCGGGCGAGGTCGCCGGTGCGGTACATCCGTGCGCCGGGTTCGCCGTAGGGGCAGGCGACGAAGCGCTCGGCGGTCAGCGCTGGGCGTCCGACGTAGCCCCGGGCGAGGCCGTGGCCCGCGATGTACAGCTCACCGGGGACGCCCACGGCCACCGGGCGCAGGCCGGCGTCCAGCACGTACGCCCGGGTGTTGGGCAGTGGGCGGCCGATCGGTACCACGGCCGCCGGGACCTCGTCGGGGGAGGTCATCGAGCGGTGGGTGGCGAAGGTCGTGGTCTCCGTGGGCCCGTAGACGTGTACCAGCTGCAGGCCCGGGCAGGTCTCCAGGACCCGGCGCATGGCGGCGGGCGAGGCGATGTCGCCGCCCGTCCAGACCTCTCGCATGTCGGCGAAGGACTGCGGGGCCTCGGTGGCCAGCACGTTGAAGAGTCCGACCGTGATGAAGGCGGCGGAGACCTGCTGTCGGCCGAGCACGTCCGCCAGCTCGGCGATGCCGAGTCGTCCGGGTGGGGCGATGACCAGGCGGCCGCCGGAGAGCAGCGGGGTCCAGAGTTCGTAGGTGGAGGCGTCGAAGGCGGTCGGCGAGTGCACCGCCACTCGCGCGTGGCCGTCGGCGCCGAAGGTGCCGCCGAGCGCGAGGTCCACCACGGAGCGGTGGGTGATACCGATGCCCTTGGGGGTGCCGGTGGAGCCGGAGGTGTGCATCACGTACGCCAACTGGTCGGGGCTCAGCGGCAGTTCCAGGTTGTCGGCGGTCTGGTCGCCGACCGGGAGGGTGGTCAGGCCGGCCAGTGCCGGGTGGCTGCGGTCGGCGACGGC
>NZ_JBITZP010000067.1:0-27049 GCF_044546945.1 Kitasatospora sp. NPDC053057
TGGCGCGGTCCCGGACGTCCTTCGGGTATGGCTTTCGCATAACGGGTTCAAATCTTCCAAATATGGAAGTCTCGGTCAAACCCGGAGCGGTTCACTCAGCCACTACCGTGGGCCGTGACATCGCCCCGTGGGTGGCCGCTGTGCCCCGCTTGGCGCGGCGGGAGATCATGGCGCGGCGGCATCCCCTGGGCGCCTACCTTGTTCGGCAACCGACTGCACCTCTAAACGGCCACGGCGTCGGGCTGGAGATCGTGCCCAGTGTGATCTACACGCACGGTACCGAGAACTCAACGCGGACCGCTTTCGGTTATCACGTGGGCATGACGATGGCGGAGTGGGCGTGCCGCAGCCTGATGGGGCTTGGCCCCACGACGCATGCAGAAAGCGCGGTTCCGCTGGGCGCCTCAACAGAGTGGAGCTCGGCCAAGAGCCTGCCTGACCTATTCGGCTCGCACACCATGTCCGGTGAGTTGTGGCTAGTGGAGGCGAAGGGCGGCCGTTGGCTTGCCCTTCCGGCCCGTAAGAAGGGAGCGAAACAGCTGAATGTTGGCGCCCTGTTGCCAGAGTCTCATCGGAAGGTCCTCTGTGGCGCCAGCTTGGAGAAGCGCCTCTTCATGATGATCGACATCGAGGACTGGCCGTCGTCGAGTGAAGGCCCTCTGGGTGACGCGGGTGCGGAGACCGTGGACGAGGACTCGCTGCAGGGCGACGACGAGGCCCTTCTGGGCCTCGCCCAGGCGAGAATGTTGACCTACCTAGCCTTGGTGTCGCTTCCGCGAAACACCCTGAAGATGACGGCGGTCGGGAAGTCGCAGACTGGCCACGCGAGGTGGCGGAACGGACTGGTCAGCCTGCTGGAGGACGATCGGGAAACCGAGGCCCTGCGGCGGGGGCTGGACCGTGACTCCACGGGAGATGTCATCGAGCGGCAGCAGGGTGTTGACATGCTGGTGGGGCGGCTGCCGGGCACGGACCTAATGCTCGGTATGTCACGCCGCCTCTTCGGTGCATGCCGGGAACTTGCCGGGTTGGAGCGGCAATTGGTCTCGGAGATCGATGCAAAGTTGCCCGCGCCGATGACCATGGACGTTGAGGCACCGCTAGTGCGAATGTCCGACGGTGAAGGGTCCGTGCGGCGATCGGAGGGGCGGCTCACCGACCGGGAGTACGAGCGCCGGATCGCTGAACGGAGGGAATCTCTGCGGGAGTCTCGGGAACGTGAGAGAGGCAGCCTTCACAGAGCGGTACGTCGCGGGTTCTCCCTGGGCAACGCCGAGTCCTGGGCGCAGCTTGCTGAGGTATCACCGCAGCTAGTGCTGCCAGCAGAGGACGGCTTTCTCGAAGCGGCAACCCGGGATACCTATCTCGCCGTTGAGGCGCAGGCGCTCGATCTGGAGCTGAGCTGAGTCGTGGGTCGTCGAGTCTCCTGAGTATCGCTTCCTTTTCGGGTGATCCTTGTACGTCTTGACCGTGCCGTTGCCGGTCCGCCCTTATGCTCTCGGCATCGCCGGAGCTACTGATGGGGTGGCATGCGTACAGAGTGGGGCAGCGAACGCCGTTTGACAGCTATCGGGCGCGTGACGCTGTCCGCGCCCGCTCGTCAGGCGCTCGTGGATCGGCAGATCGTCCCGGGCATGAGCGTGTTGGACTACGGCTGCGGGCGTGGTGGTGATGTCCGGAGCCTGCAGGCGATGAAGTTCGACGTCTCTGGTTGGGATCCGTACTTCTATCCCGACGGCAGACAGGAAGCCTCTGATGCAGTTCTGCTCACGTACGTCCTCAACGTGATTGAGGATCCGCGAGAACGGCGTGAGACCTTGCTCCGGGCATGGGAGCTGGCGAGGACCGTACTGGTGGTTTCGGCCCGCCTGACGTGGGAGAAGAGCAAGGTTCGCGGTGATGAGTTCACCGACGGCATCCTCACCAGCCGGCAGACCTTCCAGCACTTGTTTGGCGCGAGTGAACTGCGCGACTTCGTTCAAGACATCGCTGGCGTTCGGTGCGTTTCAGCGGCGCCAGGAGTGGTGTACGCGTTCAAGGACGACCAGGCCCGCATCGCCTTCCTGGCGCGGAGGATCGTCCCCGATGCCGAGTGGCTGGTCTCCGATGACACGGCTTCTGCAGTCGCAGCGGTTGTCGACTACCTCGAGCAGCGTGGGCGGTTCCCGCGGCTGGAAGAGATGCCGATTCAACTCGCAGAACTGCTCGCACACTTGCGCGAGGCAGACCTGCATCGCTTGGTGAAGCGCTCCGCCGACCCTGCGAGGGTCGCCGCAGGAGTCGATCGATCCACCCTCAACACCCTCCTTTTCCTCGCGGTTGAGCTGTTCAACGGCCGAGGGCCGTTCGGGAGCCTTCCGCTGTCCGTCCAACTCGACATCAGGGCCTGCTTCCTGTCGTACAAGGAGGCATGCCAGCGGGCCGACCGATTGCTGCTGAAGCTACGTGACGACACCTACGTCCGCGGAGCCATGCGAGCCTCGGCAGCCGGCAAGCTGACGCCGAGTGCCCTCTACGTCCACCGGCGAGCTGTGAGCCGGATTCCCACCGTCCTGCGGCTGTACGAGCACTGCGCTTCCATTGCGGCTGGGCGGCCGGCCGAGTGGAGCGTCGTGAAGCTCCGACACGAGGGCCGGGCCGTCAGCTGGCTCGACTACCCGGACTTCGACACAGACCCACATCCGAAGCTGGTGTCGTCGTACTCCGTCGAGATGAAGGGCCTCGACACTTCCTACGTCTCCTATGCCAACTCGGTTAACCGGCCGCTCCTGCATCGCAAGCACGAGTTCCTGGCCCCTGACGACCCGGACGTCCCCAAGTACCGCAGGCTGACGGAGGCAGAGGTCCGCGCGGGCCTATACGAGAAGCCACACCTGATCGGTACTGAGAACGGCTGGGAAGCCGAGTTGGTGCGCTGCGGCCGGGACCTGCGGGGGCACCGGCTGGTACGCCGACTTGAAGAACACACTGAAGCCGGCGTACCAGCAGACGGATCGAGCTGATCAGCCTTGGATTGCTGAGACCGCCGCAGCGATTTCGTGAGCTTCGAGGTTGTCCGTCTCGGCAGGGAACCACGACAGCCTCAAGCCATTCGCCGCGATCTCGTCCGTCAGACCCATCGCTGTGAGGACGTGGCTCGGCGTGTAGGACGCGCTTGTGCAGGCAGAGCCGGTTGCGACCGCGGCGATCTCCTTGAGCCGGACGATCAGCGCCTCGGCGTCGACCCCTTCAAACGAAACGTTGAGGATATGGGGGACTCGGTGTTCCGGGTCGCCGTTGAGGTGGTACCGCGTGGAGCCAAGGGCATCGAGCAGCTGTGAGCGGACATTCTCCGCGCCAGCGAGCCATAGCTGGTGCTCCTTGCGGAAGATCTCCTCCGCCTTAGCCAGACCAACTACCAGCGGCACCGGCAGCGTCCCCGGACGAAGCTTCCGCTCCTGCCCGCCTCCGAACATGATCGGTTCGAGCGGGATGCGGTTCCAACCGCGCCGTCGGATCAACAGTGCGCCGATGCCCTTCGGAGCGCCGATCTTGTGCCCGCTGATGCTGACCATGTCGATCGGCGCGGTCAGGTCGTCGGGAAGCTTGGCGAAGCCCTGGGCGGCATCGACATGGAGGAACGTCGGCGACTCGCGCAGGAGCCGGGCGAGCTCGGCAACCGGCTGAATCACGCCCGTCTCGTTGTTGACGTGCATCAGCGAGACCAGCAAGGTCTCCGGGCGCAACCGCTCCTGGATCGCTTCTACGCTGATCCGTCCGCTGCTGTCCGGCTTGAGGAAGTCCACCTCGAAGCCGCGCGTCTGCAGGTGCTCCAGTGGCTCCAGGACAGCCTTGTGCTCGATCGCCGATGTGATGATGTGGCGTCGCCCGGACTTCTCGCCGTACGGCGCAAGACCGAGCAGAGCGATGTTGTTACTCTCTGTCGCACCGCTTGTGAAGATCAACTCATCTGAGGATGCACCAAGTTGGGCAGCGAGCTGCTCGCGCGCCTGCTGTACCGCCTTCTTTGCTCGTGTTCCGTACTCGTGTGTGCGGCTTCCGGCGTTGCCGAAGTCTTCCGTCATCCAATGGAGGACAACTTCGGCGACACGGGGGTCAACACGAGTGGTGGCGGCAGCATCCAGATACGTTACCGGCATCGTGGCGGTCTCCTCGGCGCTTCCCGTACTGTACGTTTCCTAGATAACGTACAGACACGATACAGTGACGGCTGAGGCGAGGGGCGCGTTGGTGGCAGGCGAGACGACATCTGTCGGCTTCGAGTACGTGTTTCCGGCGATCCGCGGAGTCCAGGCGGGGCGAGAGTACTTCGTCTCCATGTGCCCTCTGCGCCTGATCCCCAAGATCTTTTTGTTCGATGAGGACGAGATTGCCCCTGAGGTCCGGGCGCAACGGGTACTGAACAAGGGGAGGCTGCCCGCCCTGAGTCGGTACATTCTGGACAATCCGGACGACTACGTCTTCAGTGCTCTCACAGCTTCGATCGACGGAGACATCCGCTTCGAGAGCATCGCCGAAGCGGGCACCGGAATGCGGGCCGGCCAGATCCGCATCCCGATGGCGGCGCGGTTCCTGATCAACGACGGCCAGCACCGTCGGGCCGCCATCGAGCTGGCACTCAAGGAGAACCCGGACCTGGGCGACGAGACCATCGCTGTGGTCTTCTTTCACGACGCCGGCCTGGGGCGCTCGCAGCAGATGTTTGCTGACCTGAACCGCCATGCGGTGCGTCCTTCCCGATCGATCGGCGTCCTCTACGACCACCGCGACGATCTTGCCAGCCTGACCCGCTTGCTTGCGATGAAGTCGCCAGTCTTCAAGCAGCAGGTTGAGATGGAGAGCAGCACGCTCTCTGCACGGTCCCGGAAGCTGTTCACTCTGAGTGCCGTGCACTCCGCGAACCAAGCGCTCCTCCAGGGCATGCAGATGGAGAAGGAGCAAGCCGACAGCGTGGTCCAAGCCTTCTGGGAGCACGTCGACGGGCTCATCCCCGAGTGGGACATGGTCCGGAAGCGGACGCTGACTGCCCCAGACGTCCGCCGGGACTACATCCACAGTCACGGAATCGCGCTCCACGCGATCGGCCGAGTTGGGAACGCGCTGCTACGCGAGTCGGTTGTCCCTTCCAAATGGAAGCCGCGCCTGGTGAAGCTCTCGTCCGTCGACTGGGCGCGATCCAACCCTGACTGGGAGGGCCGAGCGATCATCGGCGGCCGTGTCTCGAAGAGCCACACCCAAGTAACCCTGACCGTGAACTACCTGCGCCGCGCGCTTGGCCTCCGACTGTCGCCGGAGGAGCAGCGAGCTGAGGACGCGTACAAGCGAGGAGATGCATGAGTACCCCGACACGACGAGCCGCGCCGTTCGAGGGCAGTAGTCTCGACACGGTCGTTGCGGAGCTGACCGAAGAGGTCCGTGAGCTCTACACCGCGGACGAGGTGCCGTGGGTGATCGGCTACAGCGGAGGCAAGGACTCCACGGCCATCCTCCAGCTCGTCTGGCTCGCGCTCAAGGAACTGCCCGTCGAGCAGCGTAAGAAGACGGTCTACGTCATCAGTACCGACACGCTGGTCGAGAATCCCATTGTGGCCTCGTGGGTCAGCCAGTCGCTCGAGACGATGCGCCTGGCCGCCGAAGAGCAAGCGCTGCCGATCGAGCCGAACCGCCTCACGCCGGCGACGAAGGATACCTTCTGGGTCAACCTGATCGGCCGCGGCTATCCGGCGCCGCGCCCGAAGTTCCGCTGGTGTACCGAGCGGATGAAGATCAAGCCGTCGAACTCCTTCATCCGGCGCATTGTCCGCCAGCATGGCGAGGCGATCATGGTGCTCGGCATTCGCAAGCAGGAGAGCCAGGCCCGCGCCCGCGCGATGGCCAAGCACGAGAAGCGCCGTGTGCGGGACCGGCTCTCGCCCAACGGGAATCTGCCCAACTCGCTCGTCTACAGCCCGATTGAGGACTGGTCAAACGACGAGGTCTGGACGTTCCTGATGCAGCAGGCCAACCCTTGGGGCTACTCCAACAAGGACCTGCTCACCATGTACCAGGGCGCCTCTGCGGACTCGGAGTGCCCGCTGGTCGTCGACAGCACCACTCCATCGTGCGGCGACAGCCGCTTCGGCTGCTGGACCTGCACCCTGGTGGAGCAGGACAAGTCGATGGCCGCCATGATCTCGAACGACAGTGAGAAGGAGTGGATGCAGCCTCTCCTCGACCTGCGCAACAAGCTGGACGTGAGTGACGACAGCCACCTGCGGGACTTCCGAAAGATGAAGGGCAACATCCAGCTTTTCGGTGACCGCATCGTCCACGGTCCCTACACGCAGCAGTCCCGCGAGACCTGGCTCCGAGACCTGCTCGAAGCGCAGACCTGGGTACGAGCTAACGGCCCGGAGGAAGTGCGGAGCCTCGAGCTGATCACCATGGCGGAGCTGCACGAGATCCGCCAGCTCTGGGTGTTCGAGAAGCACGAAGTCGAGGATTCGCTCCCGCGCATCTACAAGGAGAAGACGGGTGAGGACTTCCCCGGCCTGCCCTTGGACGAGCACCTGACGCTGGGCGCGGACGAGATCGAGTTGCTGCGGGAAGCGTGCGACGGGGACGAGTTGCTGTTCAGCACCGCCCGCGAACTCCTGGCCGTGGAGCGTCGCTTCCGTACGATGACTCGTCGCTCTGGACTGTTCGAGGAATTGGAGAAGAGCGTCAAGCGCGGCTTCTTCCAGGACAAGGAAGACGCCCATGCCTGGGCGCTGAAGAAGAAGCAGCTGCGCGAAGAGATCGCCGAGCACCTGCCGCTCATCGAGGACGATAAGGACGAAGAGAACGCCGATGCTCCTGCGTAACATCACCCTGGAGGACTTCGGCGCCTACCGAGGCAAGCAGTCCCTCGACCTCACCACCCGCCCGGGCAAGCCGATCGTGCTCATCGGCGGGCTGAACGGCTGTGGCAAGACGACGCTCCTGGACGCGCTGCAACTCGTGCTCTACGGACCTCGTGCACGCTGCAGCGGACGGGGCAATCGCCCCTACGAGGCTTACCTTCGAGACTGCATCAACCGGAAGGCTGACCCGTCACGCGGGGCGGCGCTCACACTCGAGTTCTCGATCACAGTCGAGGGCAAGGAACGGATCTACAAGCTGACCCGAAACTGGGTGGCGAACGGCAAGACCCTGCATGAATACGTCAACGTCAAGGTAGATGGCGTCTGGGACCGGGTCATCAGCGAAGGCTGGGCGAACCACGTCGAGGATCTGCTGCCCTTGGAGATTGGCTCGCTGTTCTTCTTCGACGGCGAGAAGATCGAATCTCTGGCCGACCCAGAGCGCGCTTCGGCGGTCATCCAGTCAGCCGTGCACTCGCTGCTCGGGGTCAACACCGTGCAGCAGCTCCGGACAGACCTCCTCGCTCTTCAGCGTCGGCAGAAGCTCGCTGATGAGGACCAGGAGGCCGTCGACCAGATTCGCGAGCTGGAGGAGCGTCACGAGGCCGTCCAGGCCGAGGTGGAGAGCGCGCAAGCGCAAGCCGCTGCACTACGCTCCGCCCTGGGCGCAGCCAAAAAGAACATGGTGCGTGCGGACGATGCATTTGCCCGTGACGGCGGGGAACTGTTCGAGCGTCGCAAGGAGCTGGAGGCCCGTCGTAAGGATGCGGCCAAGCACCTGACAGCCACTCAGGAAGCGCTGCTGAGCCTTGCTGCCGGCGTCCTGCCGCTGCGCCTGCTGACTGATCAGCTCGCTGTCGTCCACAAGCAAGCTGCCGTGGAGCAGGAGGCCAACGACGCCGCACAGATCCTTAGCGTTTTGGTTGCCCGCGACCAGGAGCTGCTCGCCCGCCTCGAAACGCTACTGCCCAAGGATGACCTGGGAGCGTTCCGCGAGCACCTGGACTCGGATCGTCAGCAGCGCGAACAAGGCAGCAAGGCTGAGCGCGTCCTTAACCTGACCCCCGACGGGCAGACGCAGCTCGCCGGGCTGGACCAAGTTCTGACCCACGAACAGAAGCGTGCGGATGAACTGCTCGCGCTCGCCGCGGACCAGGCGGCAACCGTAGAGGCACTGGACAGGCAACTGGCTGGCGTTCCCGACGAGAAGCTGATCGCCTCTCGCCTGGAGGACCGCGAGAGTGCACGCCAGGCCCTGCACCGGGCCGAGGCGTTGCTCGCGAGCGCCGTGGAGGCTCACAGCGCCGCCAAGAGCCGCCGCGTTGCGTTGAAAACGCAGCTGGAGCGTGCCCACGATGCCAGGGTCAAAAGCCTGGTCCGGAAAGAGGAGATCGAGCGGATCGTCGCCTACTGCGACCGCCAGCGTGAGGTGATGGACAGGTTCGGAGATGCGCTGCTCAAGCGCCACATCAACAGGCTTGAGGTGGCCGTCCTGGAGAGCTTCTCGCGTCTTATGCGCAAGCGGGGGCTTGTCCGGGATCTGAACATCGATACGGACCGCTTCCGACTGACGCTCGTCGATTCCGAGGGCGATCCGCTGGATCCAGGGCGCCTGAGCGCCGGCGAGCGGCAGCTTCTGGCGGTCTCGCTGCTCTGGGGGCTGGCGCGTGTCGCCGGCAACTGGCTCCCGAGCGTCATCGACACCCCGCTTGGCCGCCTCGATAGCCGCCACCGGGAGCATCTCGTCGACCGATACTTCCCACACGCCAGCCATCAGGTGCTGCTGCTGTCGACCGACGAGGAGATCGACGAGCACCTCCTGAAGCGACTCAAGCCCTCCATCGCACACACGTACACGCTCGTGCACGACGACACCACATTCACCACCTCGGTTGAGCCCGGCTACTGGTGGACCTCCGGAGCAACGCATGTCGCTTGATACCGTTCGCCTCTCCCAGCCGGCCCGGGACCAGCTCGTGCGCCTCAAGCGCACCACGGGCATCAAGCACTGGAACGTGCTCTGCCGCTGGGCCCTCGCCATGTCGTTGAGGGATCCCTCCACCCCGCTGGTGAAGGACATCACGACGGACTCCAACGTCGAGATGAGCTGGAGGACCTTCGCGGGCTCCTACGGTGACATCTACCTCGCGCTGCTCAAGCAGCGCTGCGCGACGGATGGCGAGCCCCTTACCGACGAGTCGATCAACCAGACCCTGATCGTCCACCTCCACCGCGGTATCGGCTATCTCGCCGGCAACAAGGAGATCCGCACGATCAGAGAACTGGTGGGCACAACCTCAGACTGACTGACACAGCTCCAGCAAAGAGAAGTTGACGGCCGGTCTGCCCCACACACTGTGGTGGCAGACCGGCCTCATAGTCTCTGACAACCCCAGCGTATTCAGCTGAGCTTGAGTTGCTGGCAGGGAGTTAAGCAGACGGCGCCCCATGACCGGTAAGTTCGACGGCCGCTCCGCCCAGCCGCCATCGGAGAGAAACACTCCAACGTACTTATGAGCTATTTCGGAAGACTTAGAGCTGGGACCATACGGTTATCGCTCCACGGGTCGTGCTCACCGCAGAAGACTTGGAGGCAGGTAGGATTAATTCGATGGATATTCGGAGGAGCGGAAAGAAACAGCTGATCATCCTTTTGAGTTGCTCCACAGTGGCTGCAAGACCCAGCCAGGGCAAGCACGCGAGCGGACCATCCGTAATTTGGCAGACTCAGCCAGCCAAATTCTGGATGCTCGTACTGGCAGCCATAATCGGTGGCCGCATACAGGTCAAGTATGTTGGACTTTGAGCGATTGCACCACGAGCAGCAAAGGCGGAGGTTGTCCAAATCGCCAGTGCCGCCTGCGGAGACCGGCAGAACATGGTCTACGGTGATTGACAGGTCCCCCTTGTGACGCCCTCGGGGGTACATGAAATCAACAAGCGGGTGCGCCGATGTGAGATTAGGTCGGCCGGTGATGAATGCCTCGACTGCATCAGAGGTAAAACGGACTCCACAGATCCAGCAGTAAGGCTTATTGTCAGGGAAGGGAATCGTCAATTCGTAGCGATCAGATCGAGAAGTTGGCGTTCGCCTTGGTGACGACCTTGCGCGGTACAGAGAGATTGCTATCGTGCGGATAGATTTCGCGGCGGCTCGCCGGTCCCGTTGATTGAGGAAAGGAAAAATGTTCGCAACGAGCTCCCAAGACCGTCGGTAGACCTCAATGCTTGCGCTTGGGGCGCTCAACTCCTTTAGATCTGGACTCGTGACGGACTCGACCAGCCATCGCAGTTGGAGAAGCTTGGCATCACTTCGAATAAGCCATCCGTGCGGACCCGCGACAGCGTCCGGGATATGAACAGAGGCGAGCCTGCGCACCCCATCTGATTCCCACGGGGAACGCAGTGCTTCCTCTGCTTCAGCGATTGCCTTCTCGACCTCGCTCGTCACGCTCTTAGACCTGCTTCGACTTCCGAAAGTTCCTTACATCCGGGATTCTCTGAGGGTCCTTGCGATAATCTACCCACAGTTCGGACCACTGCGCTCGAATCCCAGGTGTGTCCTTCTTGACGCCGCTGAGCTGCCAATCACGTGCAAAGTAGTTCTTGTCCACCGAAGCCAGCCACTTTGCGACGTGAGCGCGACAGTCCTCAGGGCCGTCGATTGTCAATTCCTTATCCGTGAGGAATTGGAAGAAGTCTGCAACGAGAATAGAGAGCATCACCTTGTTATAGAGAGTGCTCTTCGTCGTGCCCCAGGCGTTTGGGGCGTATTCATTTCCAGGGTCTCCGAGGCGATCACGTACCTCGGCAAAGAATGCGGCACAAACCCCGCGCCAGGGCCCCTCTAGCGTCGCCCAGGCAGTGCGTTGCTCTTCGCTGTCGAGAGTGTCGACAAGCGCGGAATCGGGGAGCCTTTCCCTAGCCCATTTGTCTGCGTAGTCGATCTTGGATGAGTGAGGGAGCTTGGCACCGCGGAGGTTACGGAACTGCGAGATCAAGTCGCGCAATACAGTCCACGGCAACTTGTCTCCTCCCTCGCCCACCATTCCCTGCTGCACCTTTCCATGAAAGGGGCTACCGGGACTCCTTGTAAACCACGCAACGGCCTGACTGTCAGCGACGTCGATATCAACGGCCTCAAGGCGCTCGGTGACTTCGTTGAGCTCATCCTCGGACAGGGAGGTGGCGACGATTGTCCCGAGTAGGGCCGTGGCGAGCGGAGTGGCCTTCTGATTGACGACTACGAACTGGAAGACATGTTCCTCTACATTCTCTTCCATGAGCAAAGAAACAGGGAGAATGCGCGAGTTCTCTGCGGTCAGCTCGTTTGAGATGCTGTCGCGGTCCTCGCCGGCTTCGATCCTAGCGAGGATTTCATCTCCGTTGGCCGCGCGCTCCGCCGCCTTCTCTGCTGCTTCCACGGCGCCGCGCAAGCGATGCTGACCGTCAACGAGAAATACGGGCTTTAGGTACGACTCAAGCGCCTCGCGTGTAAATCCCAAGAAGTCATCATAGTAAGTGCTCGATTCATCTTCGGGCATCGAAGCAAGGATGGCCTTTCGGCAGATCACCTCCTGATAGAATTCTAGAATGTGGGTCTCATTTGCAAATAGCCCTTGTACGGAATCCTCAAACTCTGCTTCGCGGTACTCAGGCTGAGGCGGGACGCCGGAATTATCTCCGAGGCGCGCCTGCAGGGTTTCCAGCCTGTTGCGGTCCGGCCGGAGCTGGCTGAGCTGCTCCGATCGAGAGCACAGCTGTTGCGCAACTCGATCGAAGAGAGCAAGAAGGGGTAGATCATCGAGAACTTCGTCGTCAATTACCATCCAGCCGGAACGAACAGGACCGGATTCGCCAGCTTCATCGGGCTCAAAGCGGGCTCTCTCATCCCTCTTGGCGCAGAGCAGCGGATTTTGGACGATGTTCCTGGCATCTCCGTAGAAGTGCTTCAGCTTTTCGATCCGCTTGGGATTCTCCTCGCGCTGGAAGCCGATCGTTTCCTTGTTATCCAATAGTTCACGCTGTGGAATTCCCGACCACTTCCAGATCTCGGTGGCGGGGGCCGCGAAGAGGACTACATCCTTCGACTCGGATGCCTGCTGGAACGAGATTGCGCGATATTTTCTGACTGCCATAGTGCACCCTTTTTCGGAACTTACTCATCCCGTGGCTTCAACGTCGCGAGACTGGTCGGGCCAGTGAGATCGACAGTACCGCTCCGGAGGCTCAGCCTGTGCGGGTCGGAGCAAAACTGCGCTGGTGGTCGTCATGGCGTGGCACGTAGCCGGCAGCTGTCACTCGGTTTCCGGTGAGCTGGGCCATGTGAGAGCACCAAGCCGGCAGGCGTTGATGCACGCTCCTTCGCGTGATGGCGGGTCCGTTCCGCATCTCAGCCCAGCGGACCGAGTCCGTGGTGTACCGGCGAACGAGGATGCAGCTGGCCTCGGTCGGCGGGAACTGGGGCCGGATATCGCCCAGCTGGTGGTGGCTCGCGAGAACACCGTGAGCGATGTCATCGATCGCTTCAACGAGATCGGCTGGCCTGCCTGGGTTCTCGATGGGCGGGAGGCCCTCACAGCCAACTCGACCCTGACAGTGCGGACTTCGTCGCTCAGATGGCCACACCTGCCCGGTCAAGCTCGGGCAGCCCTTCACCCTCCAAGGCTCGCCGCCTACCCGCTTAAGGTTCACGGCCGTGTGATCCGCGTCGGCCGCGAGGCCCTGCGCTGCCTGCTCGTCCGACGAGCATCACCTTACTCGCGCGCCGAGACGTGTTGGCGTTGCAACGCCAGCGCAGCCCAGGGTGACGTCAAGGCTGGCAGCGCGTTCAACCCTGAACGAACCGAGGCCAACTGAGGTCCGGCCCTGGATGCACTCAAGGCTCGCTGAACTCTCGTCGGCACAGGCCGGTGAAGTTTTCCCGTACTTCGCTGCAACAACCGTGCGCCTCACCCGACCTGACGGATTGAGAGCAACCGGAAGCGGCGGGCCGCCACAGTTGAGGCAAGTCCCAACTTGTTGTCAGGCCTGTCCTCTATGCTCAGAACCACAAGTCCACAGCACTGCCTCCTCTTCGACCGCGAGCCACCGCATGGGGCCCGCAATCAGACACCGGAGCGCACTACATGAAGATCAGCGACGAGGTCGTGGCTGCCATCGATGCTTTGCAGACGCAGGCGATGCGCACGAGCGACGTGTACCAGTTGGACCGCATCGAGCGCGCCATCGATGAGCTCCTGCGCAATCCGGGGGACGACAAGACCCCTGCCCGGCATCGCGTGCGTTCCGCGCTCGCCCACGCCTACGAGCTCCTGCAGCGGCGTAAGGAGATCGCGCCCCAGGGCGAGCTTTGCCCCGAGCGGGAGTCGGTCGGCTACACCGAGCAGGGCTACCACCAGGTTGAGCTGCTGGAGTTGATCCGGGTCGAGCCGTCCTTCAAGCACGCCGACCGGGTGATCCTCGGGTACTTGGTCCGGGGAGCGGACGCCGTGACTCTTGCCGAGAAGTACTCCGTGCCGGTCCCGCGGATGCGCGAACGCATCAGCCGCCTGCGGTGTAATGCCCGCAAGGCATGGCCGGATCTGGCTCTGGCTGCTTGAGAATGCCCTTCCTGCCCCTAGCGGCTCAGCCGCTCGCCAAGGCGCAGATCGCTCCGATCACCCAGCTGGGTCTGCCAATGCAAGGCCGAAAGGATCACCAGTGAGCACTACCCCGTTGTTCTTGTCGCCCGAGGACTCTCGTGCCAGCCTCATCCAGGTTGACAAGGCTCTGGAATCCATGCGTGACGCCGGTTTTGACCTGACTGCCGCTGCTGGCGAGCCCCTGGACAACTCGATCGAGGCTGACGCCACGATCCTGCGGGTGATGCCGGTGTACTCGCAGGACCGGAAGTCGATCGACGAGATCATTTTTGCCGACAACGGGACGGGTATTGACCCGGCCGTCCTGCACCACATCCTGTCCATGGGCTACAGCACTCGCTACGGCCAACGGCAAGGGTTGGGCCGCTTCGGAGTTGGTCTGAAGCTTGCTGCGCTGAGCCTGGGCGAGCGCCTCGACGTGTACTCCAAGCGGGCAGACGATCCCCGTATCTACCACAGCTACATCGACCTGCATGACATTCAGGCCGGCAAGCAGCTGTACACCGCGACAACGATCGCTGAGGACTGGCCCAAGCACGCACGAGACCTGATGACGGACGAGCGAGGCAACCCGTTCGTATCTGGGACTGTCGTGATCTTCGGGAAGATCGACCGCTTGAAGGGCGGTGGCCGCTACGGCACATCGCTCCAGGAAAAGGTCAGCGACCTGCGCAAATTTATCGCGCGGGCATACCGCAAGTTCATTGACACTGGCCGGACCTTCGAACTTGAAGGCAAGGTCGTGACCTTGCACGATCCTCTGTTCCTCATGGACAACCCACGGATCATCAGCCACTACAAGCCGCGTGACGTACGGGGCACGGTGGTGGAAGAGTCTGACCTGCTCGTCGACGGACACAAGGTCCACGTGACGGTCACGCTGGTTCCTGAGGAGTTCCGGTACTTCCGCGGTGCTGGCGGCGAGCACGACATGGATGGCCGCGACATCCGCGAGTTCCAGATCAATGACGAGAACGCCGGCAAGCTCAGCATCCTTCGCAACGGACGCGAGATCTACTACGACCTCGTCCCGAAGCTCCTGCCCGGTGGGCGGACCGACAAGGTCAACCGCTACATAGGGATCGAGGTCAGCTTCCCTGCTGAGCTCGACGACTTCTTCCAGGTCAGGCACGTCAAGCGCGGAGCGGAGCCGGTAAGCAAGCTGCGCGAGGAGCTGCGCCAATGGCTCGTCCGGCCGGTGCGCAAGGCGCGTGGAGACATCAAGGCGTTCTGGAACTACCAGGACACCAAGAAGAAGCTCGAGCAGGGTGCGCATGCAGACAGCATGGACACAGCAGCCAACGTCGAGTCGCGATTCCCGAAGGGCGTCGCCGGCCGCCGTGTCACGCTCGAGAGGGAGCAGCGGATCAAGGACCAGACGATCGAGGATCTCCGCCTGGATCCGAGCGACCCGGAGCACCAATCCAAGATCGAGCAGATCCTGCAGCAGATCGACACCAAGCCGGTCACCATGCTGGATGGGGCCTGGCCGGGCAAGGAGCTGATGGAGATCAGTCACCTGAACGGTAGGTCAGTCACAGTGCTCAACCACCGACACCCCTTCTTCCGGGACGTCTACGCGCCCATCAAGCGGGTCGCGGACGAGGGTACAGAGGACATGGCTCCAGAGGACATGATCGATCTCGCTCGAAAGGCCGAAGCTGCGATCGACCTCCTCCTCATGGCCTTCGTCCGGGCAGAGGCGACTCAGACAGAGCCCGAGATCTTCGATGGTCTGCGGACCCAGTGGGGCATCTTCGCCCAGGAGTACCTGAAGGAGAAGTTCAAGGACTGACACAGCCTCGACCGACTGAACCGGGGATCCTCGGATAGCAGTCGACTTGGGCAGAGGTCCCCGCCCACGACAGACGGTTGCCTGTAGCTTCGCGGTGCCGCCAGCACAGGCTTCGCCGTTGTCTACCAGCTAGCCAGAACCGCAGCAAGGATCGAGGATTCGCCCGCTGTGACAGCCGCCCTTTCGCTCATCAGTTTCTCGATGCGCGACGTTGATCAGGCACCCGAGTCGCCGGGGCTCTATGCCTGGTATGTCAGTTTTCGCGCGGGACCGCACGATTGGAAGATCAAGCCCGGTCCCAATGGCGACCAGGCCATCGAGGGGTTCCTGAACCTCCTGCGCAAGTATGCCGGCTACTACGAGCCGCTCCCGATCGGACTGGCCGGGCGCGGAGCCTACGGAGCCAAGTGGCAGGGCTCCCTTGAGCTTGACCACCCGCTGCGCGAGCCCCAGGAGGGAGGCCGGGTTAACGAGGACGAAGCGGCGAAGCGGCTGGATATCCTGATGGACTCCTTGGATACGGAGGACCGGCGCCGCATCATGGCGACGATCCTGCACCGGTCGGCACCGGTCTTCTCCGCGCCGCTCTACATAGGGGTCGCCGAGAACCTTCGCCAGCGCCTCAGTCAGCACCGTCGCGACTACACGAAGAGCTACGACTGGCTCCGTGACCACCCCGAGGACGCCGAGGAGGTCAAGGCACGCGGCAAGTCCTTCGGCGCTCGAGCAGCCGCGCGCAACATCGCGATGGAGCACCTCGAGGTGTGGGTCATCGATCTGGCCGACGAAGAAAACGACGAAGTGACCAAGAAGCATCTGCGGAACACAGCGGAGTCAGCCGAATGGCTGCTGCACAGGCTGTACTCGCCGATTCTGGGAAGGCAGTAGAACAACATGTTCGGCTCAGGCAACACGCTGACGTTCCGAGACTATGTGCAGGGCACGTGGGGCAGCTTCACTACCCCTGCCGGTCGCGTGGACTACATCATGACAAAGGCACGTCTGGGGGAGGACTCTGACGCGCCCGAGCGGCAGCTCACCAAGAGCCTGGCGCCGGTCCGCGAGGTCATGGAGGCAGGAGACCTGGACTTCAACCAGCTCCTCCAGCGCGATCTCGACGACCATCGGGTCGCGGTCAAGCTCATCCCATATCTGCTGAAGCCACAGCAGACCGGTCCTGCGTTTTTCCCCCCGATCGTGGCCGTCCTTCTTCCGTTTCGGAACCAGCGACCCTCGTCCTTCTCAAGGCTTGGTGAACCCACCGTCGAATCCGACGACGGCGTGATGTGGCAGCAGGAGCGGGCCAGCAACTCCTTCAAGGTGCAGCGCTTGCTCGACGGCGACGACCGTCTCCACCCCGCCAGCGTCGGCAAGCTGTGGTGGAACAAGATTGAGGCACAGCTCGTCGTGCTCGACGGCCAGCACCGGGCCATGGCCTTGCTCGCTGTCGAGCGCACTATGACGAACAGCTGGCAGAACTCCGGTGGCGCCCGGTTCCGCTCGTTCTACGAGAGCCAGGTCAAGCAGGCGCTTCAAGAGGCACGTCAGGACGCGATCGACCTGAGCAGGGTCGAGGTACCCGTCACGGTCTGTTGGTTCCCTGATCAGACGGGTGAGGACGCGAAGCCCCACGAGGCCGCACGCAAACTCTTCGTTGACGTCAACAAGGAGGCCCGTCCGCCGTCCAAGTCCCGGATCATCCTGCTGTCTGACGCTGAGTTGAGCAACGTGCTGACCCGGAGGATGCTGAACGAGCTGCGGGGCGGAGCCGACGAGTCGTATCTCCCTCTGTACGCCGTTGAGTACGACAACCCCGAGCCCAACACCACCAAGCCTGCCCGCTGGTCCGTGCTGACGAACATCCATCTGCTCAAGTCCGCAGTCGACCGCTGCGTCTTCGGGCCGTCCAAAAACCTCAGCGACGTCGGGCAGAGGTTTGGCCCGGGACGTCCCCGCCAGCCCGAACTGGACTCGTTCATGCGGGACGAGCAACTCGGCCTCATCGAGCTGTTTCCGGACCGGTTCGAAGACGGTGGCTTCACCTACCACCGCGGAGATATCGGCAACGCCAACTTCCCGCTCGGGCAGGTTGACGTCATCAGTGACCGCTTCGCCGAGACCTGGGGACGAGCCATCCTCACGCTCCTCTCAAAGATCGCCCCCTACGCGGCCCACGCGAAGGCACTGACACAGCTGAAGGACGCCTGGCATGTCGACGACACGCACCTGACGCTGGCCCGTGATGCGCTGTTCAGCGGGGTTGGCGTGTTCTGGACCCTGAAGGCCAGCTACGAGCACTACCTGGAGAACAAGGACCGCGGCGCCAAGGCCACCAAGTCCGACGTCATAAGCGCGTGGGAGGCGCTCAAGGGACGCGAGGAAACCTTTGAGAACTATCGCGTCCAGGCATTCCTCGACTCAGGTCGGGCGATCAGTTTGAAGCAGTCCAAGGCCGCCTACGCAGTGTTCAACACGCATGCGTGTCAGCTCGGCTTGGCATTGACACTCGGGTCGCTGTGGGAGCTCCGTAAGCGTCAGCACGGCGGCGCGGACTTGAAGGATCTGCCGGCGTTCGCCGAAGCCTTGGCGACTGGGTGGAACGCCTACTTCTCGCAGGATCAGGGCAAGGCTCGTGACCGCAAGCTGGCCTTCATCAAGGCGGAGGGTGTCATTACCCACCCGCTGAACCAGATCGCGAACATGGATACCCCGCAAGCCGTGTACTTCCGGTACTTCTGGATGCAGGCGCTAAGCACGCCGGCGGCCTGGGAGCACGTGGCCGACTGGTTCAGCGGTCGGGACGGCTTCGATCAGATGCTTCGGACCGCTCGCGGACTGTACCTGGACTTCTGCGTGGAGCAGCAGACCAAGGCGTTGAAGACCAGTAAGCAGGTTGCTGAGCCCAAGATCGATGAGGAGGCCCTGCGAACGGCCAGCACCTCGCTCAAGCGGGCTCTGCGTGACTGGTTCTATGTCTCCGACGACGAATACGAACAGTGGTTCGCCTCGCGAGCTGTGAAGCCTGTGACCCAGGAGCTTCCAAGCACCGCAGACGACCTCGACGCCACCGCTGATGAGGACCTGGCGGAAGGCACGGACGAGGACGCCCCAGTGACTAGCGTGAACGATCTGCTTGGCGATTGACCGAGCGTGAGTGGCTGCGCGGACTCGCGTTCGTTCCGCGCGGCCACTGCCCACGAAGACATGCGATCCTCTCGCCGATGCACTTTAGGTCGTTACGATGCCTCCTCTGCCATCCCTGCCCTCCAAAGAGCACGCTGCTGAGGTAGCCAGCGCGGACTCGCCCCGTTCGAGAACTGTGACCCAGGACTCCGTCAACGCGGCGTCAGCATCGCTGGCGCTCTCGGGAACCGAGAGGCAGGGCAATGATCTCACTCGACAGGCCTTGTACGGACTTCTCGACCAGCTGGCAGGGGAGATAGACAGGTACGCTCCTGCCTCGACCTTGGGTTCACTCTTGCGTAGCGACGCTGAGCTGCTGCCTGCATCGCTTGGCATCCTGCTGAACCAGCTTCTCGACGCGACCGTACACAACGGCGAGTGGGTGGTGTCGGCGAGCCGGTCGGAGCCGACGGTGTCCCGACAAGAGGAGCGCCCAGAACTGGAAGATGAGATCTTTGCGATTCTCGCAGGCGCTCCTGGTGGCTTGACGACCACCCAGATCATCGAGCGTCTCCGGACCCCCGCACAGTTGCCGGCGGTCCGCAGGATCCTCTTCAGCGCCGACGCGGTGGAGGTTGCGGCAGGTGGAGGTTGGATCTACTCCGCCCAAGAGGCTGGGCAGCCAACTCTGGATTCGGATGCTTTGGAACCCGCGCCCGCGGAGCGAGTTATGGAGGATCAGCCGGCGGGCCATCGCCTCAGCCGGTTTGCCCTGCGAGAGGAAGCGTTTCGGATCCTCCAGGAAGCCGACTGCCCTCTGGGAACAGAAATCCTCGTAGCGCGGATGGGCGGGGTGGACTCGCGCATGGTCAAGGACACACTCGCCGCCGACCGGCGCTTCATGCGCAGCGACATTGACGCCTGGGCGCTGACGGCATGGGGGATGCGGCCCTATACAACGGCCAAGGAACTCGTCGGGGAGGAGCTGGACAAGGCTGGCGGCTCCATTGAGGCGTCTCGGCTCGTCGGAATCCTGACCCGCGAGTTCTCGATCAAGGAGTCGACGCTTCGACAGACGATGTCGTCGGCGCCGTTCTGTGTGAAGACCGGAGTGGTCCGGCGCCTGGCTGATATTTCTATGGCCAACGGCCTCCCTGAGCAGCTGGTGATCGAGGACAAGTCGACAGCAGGGCTGTCGGCGGAGGAACTGATGAGAATGCTGGGGCTCTGATGAAGAAGGGTGAACTTCCGCTGCGTACAGCGGGCTTGCAGAGCGACTACCGCAGCGATCGCTGCGACATCGTTGAGGATTTCTACGTTCCCGCACTCGCGGCTTCCACGTCCTACGACCGGGCGGTGGGCTACTTCACCGCCTCGGTGCTCTCGGTGCTCGGCCAGGGATTGGACGAGTTCGCAGCCCGCGGTGGTCGGATGCGCATCGTGGCCTCGCCACAGCTGCGCCACGAGGACGTAGAGCAGATTCGAGGCGGGTACGCTCTGCGGACAGTCCTAGAGAAGGCTGCGTTGCGCGACCTCCAGGAGGCATGCGAAGACCCGCGGGCTGCGAGCGGTCTCGGGAAGCTCGGACTGATGGTGGCCGACGGGCTGCTCGACCTCAAGCTGGCGTACGTGGCCGCCGCTGGGCGGATAGGCATGTACCACGAGAAGATCGGGATATTCCGCGACGAGCGCGACCTGGTCGCCTTCAAGGGCAGCGCGAACGAGACCCTTCCCGGACTGGTCGGCAACTTCGAGTCCATCGAAGTCTTCCGCAGCTGGCACATCGAGGATGGTCAGAGGGCCCTACGCATCAGGCGCGACTTCGACGACCTCTGGTCCGACCGGACGCCGCTCCTGCGCGTCATTCCCTTCTCTGCGGCGATGAAGTCCCTCACGGAGGAGTACGCACAGCGGACAGGCGGTCAGGCACACCTGGAGCCGCTGCCCATAGACGGCACGACCCTGGTCCTACCTCGAGCGGACACCGAGGGGATGCTCGTCATCCCTGGGGAGCTCGATGTCCGGGGCTACCAGAAAGAGGCAGTCCAGAGCTGGTTCGAGAACGGCTTCCGCGGCATCCTGCGCATGGCGACCGGCACGGGGAAGACGCTGACGGCCCTGTCAGCGGCAGCGCAGCTGTCGAAGGTCCTGAGACGCAAGCAGGCTCAGGCTGCCCTTCTGACGGTCGTGGTCGTGCCATTCCAACATCTGGTTGACCAGTGGTCTACGGACATTGAACGCTTCGGCATGACGCCGATCCGAGCCTACGAATCCACAGACTCCTGGTACGGCAAGGCTGCGTCTCTGCTCGATGCTCTCGCTCTCGGCACCAGCCGTGGTGGGGTACTTGTCACAACCAACGCGACGTTCAGCGGAGATCCCTTCCAGAGCACCCTCAGGCGCCACCGCGGACACTTCCTGCTGATCGCCGACGAGGTGCACAACCTCGGGGCCAAGCGGCTCCGAGATCGTCTGCCCGACTCCGCGACCTACCGCCTCGGTCTGTCCGCAACCCCGGAACGCTGGTTCGACGATCGCGGCACGGCGGCCCTTCAGGACTACTTCGGCGAGGTGGTCTTCGAGATGGGCATCGGCGACGCCATTCGCGCCGGCGCCCTGTGCCGGTACATCTACACACCGGTAGTGGTGGAGCTGGACGTAGAAGAGACCGAGCTGTATGGCGAAGTCACCGAGAAGATCGCGAAGCTGCTCGCCATACAAGAGTTCACCGAGGACGGTGACGACGACAGTCCGCTCGGCATGCTCTTGCGCAAGCGGGCCAACATCCTCGGCCACGCCCGCGCCAAGCTGCCCGCACTGCGTGAGCAGATGATGAAACGTCAGGGTGACTGGTTCCAGTTGCTCTACTGCGCGGAAGGCCAACACCCGCTTGCGGAAGGCAACTACGAAGATCCCCACGAGCCCAGCCAACTCCAGCAGGCCGTCAGGTTGGCCGGCGAGGACCTACGGATGACCTCGGCGACCTACACCTCCGAGACTCCCCGGGAAAAGCGCCGGGAGCTCTTGCGACGGTTCGGTTCGGGGGATGACCTGCAGGTGCTGCTCTCGATGCGCTGCCTCGATGAGGGTGTCGACGTGCCCGCAGCTCGAACCGCCTACCTCCTCGCGAGTTCCTCCAACCCGCGACAGTTCATCCAACGACGAGGAAGGGTGCTGCGCCCTGCACGGGGCAAGGAGTACGCGGACATCGTGGACTTCATCGTCATCCCGCCCGAGCAGACGAGTGAGCTGCACCGAGAGACTGAACGCCGACTGGTCGCACGAGAGCTGACTCGGGTAACTGAGTTTGCCCGACTGGCCGAGAACGAGGCTGACACTCTGGACATCCTGCGCCCGTTGCGCTTGCGATTCGGGCTCCTGGACACCTGAAACGGCTGAGCTTTTGATAACGAAACTGATCGGGGACCGAGCGTGAGCAGCCAAGAGAGCGTTGCCGACATCCTGAACAAGCTTTCACCCGAAGCCAAAGAACTGGTTGCGAGAGTCCATCAGCTGGAGAAGGAGAACCTGCACCTGAAGACCTCCACCTTGCTGACGACGAAGATCATCGAAGCCGTGAAGGAGCTGGCCAAGTGAAGCTACTCAAGCTGACCGTCGACAACTTCCGCGTCTTCTACGGAAAGCATTCCCTGAACCTGGACGTCGCCGACGGCAAGCCCGCCGTGCTGATCTTTGGCATGAACGGCGCGGGGAAGACGACCCTGCTCAACGCCTTTGCCTGGGCGCTGTACGGATCCTTCTCCAACGACGTGGAGCGCCAGGAACGCGTCATCAACGACCACGCGTGGGCGCAGACCCCGTTCGGCGCTCCGGTTAGCGGTTCGGTGAAGCTGGAGTTCGAGCACGAGGGTTCTACATTTAGCGTGCTGCGCGAAGTCACCGTCACCAGGTCCACGCAGGACCAGGACCTGCCGAACCCCCGACTGCTCGTGACCGAGACCCGGCTCGGGGAAAGCGTGAGGATCGACAACGGCCAGGACCGAATTGAGAAGATCCTGCCCGAGGGCCTGCGACGCTTCTTCTTCTTCAACGGCGAGCGCATGGAGCGCATGTTCGTTGGCGATGGAAGTGAGGACGTCAAGAGCGCTATCAAGACGCTGCTGGGACTCGAAGCCATTGAGCGGGCCATCGACGTGCATCTGCCTGCCGCAAGGCGCAAGCTGATGGCCGAGGCTCAGAAGCTGGGAGATGGGAGGCTCCAGCAACTTGCGGTACAGCAAGCCGCCTTGGACGCTAAGAAGCTGGCAGTACACGGAAGGCTCATTAAGCTCTCGGGTGACATCTCGGCCTACAAGCGAGCGTCTGAAGATGCGGCGAAGGCGCTTCTCGACAACGGGATGGCAGCTCCTTTGCAGAAGCGGCGCGTCAAGCTCAACCAAGAGTTGGATGCTGAGAAGGAGCGCTACAAGGAGCTCCAGGAGCGCAAGCGCAAGACACTGGCGGAGCGGGGCTTCATCTCCTTCACCGCAGGAATCGACGAGTCCGTCATGGAGCTCGCTGAGGGCATGCGCCGTCGACAGGAGCTTCCGGCCGGCATCCAGCGCGACTACATCGAGGGGCTCCTTGAGGATGGAGTCTGCATGTGTGGCACGCCTGTCCCGGAAGGGTCCGCTGGGTTCTTGGCGCTCTCGGAGCGTAAGTACAACGCGGGACTCGTGGACGTCCAGGCGCGATGGATGAACTTGCGAGGCAACAGCGCTCGGCTGACTGATGCCCGGAGGGTGCTTCTGGATGAGCTGCGTGAGATCGCCAAGGATCAAACCGAGGTCGAGTCCAAGATTCACCAGAAGGACGCTGAACTGAGCGACATCGAACGCCAGCTGCAGGGAGTGGATGTGATGGATGTCCAGAATCTCGAGCAGCGCAGGAAGGAGTTCGACGAGAAGCGGTTCGAGGCCGAGTCTGAGCATCGCCGTGCGCAGGATGAGTTGGAGGAGGTGGAGGCCGAGATCGCGGCGACGCGCCGCAAGCTGCACTCCGCAGAGATTCAGAACGAGGAGTCTCGACGCGTCCAAAGCCAACTCGCTCTGGTCGATGAAGTCATCGATGCCTTCACTCGGATCCTCAATCTGAAGACCGAGGAGGTGCGCCAGGAGCTCGACGCACGGGTGAAGCGTGTCTTCTCCCGCATCTTCGTGAAGAGCTTCGTGCCAGAGGTGACGAGCTCGTTCGAGCTGGAGCTGAAAGCGGGCAGCAATGGAATGGCCGCTATCCGCAGCACTGGAGAAAACCAGATCTTGGGACTCTCCTTTGTTGGCGCTGTCTCTGAGATGGCCAAGGAACGTGACGACCGAAAGCGCAATTCTGAGGCCGGCGCTCTGGACGAGGGAGGGGTCTACCCCGTCGTGATGGATGCGCCGTTCGGGAGTTTGGACGTGGAGTATCAAGACCAGGTCGCCGAATCCCTGCCCAAGCTCACGTCGCAGATCATCACCTTGCTGTCGCAGTCACAGGCACGCGGAATGGTGATGGATCACCTGAGTTCTGCGGCGACACGTATGTATGTACTTCGGAATGTGACTCCGAAGCCGGACGCGCAGGAGCAGTTCATCACCATCAACAACCGGGCTGTGCCCTACGTTACGCGCGGCGAGTTCGAGCATTCCGTGCTGGAAGAGGTGACGGTCTGATGGCTGACGAGCGCTTCCGGCGTCCCGCCGACCACGAGAAGCTGCTGCAGGACCTGTGCAGCAAGGACGGGCCCTTCTCGGCGATGTACGAAGCCATGATGTTCGCTGCTGCCCTCGGTAAGCAAAAGCGCAAACGGGACGAATTCAAGAATACAGGCGAGCCGATCGACCTGGCGCGAGTCGAGCGCCGTGATTTCGGCGAGGCGCTGATCGACATGCTGGCCGTGGTGGACCAGCCTGACGACGCCACGATTCTGAGTGACGACCGCATCAAGGAGCGCATCAGGATCTTCGAAGAGTACGCCAACGGCGGTCTGAACTACCTTCAAGGCGAGCTCAACGCAAGCGGCAGGCGCGATCTCACCACGCTGGTCAGCGGTCTAGTGATGGAGGCCCTAACGGCTACGCCAGCCGAGGAGAAGAACAACATCGTTACTGACCTCCTCGGGGACGGTGCTCTCGACTGGTAGCGGCGCTCGCGACACCCATGGCCATACGGCGGGCTCCACTAGCTTGGGGCCCGCCGTATGCCGAGTCCTCAGCGTTGGGTACGTCTGTGCCCGTCATCGCGAGTTCGCGTCGACCGCGACGTAATCCGCAGATACTCCAGCGATTCCGGAGCAAGCTCGCGCCTATTGCGGAACACGGGCTGTGGTGAGGCGAGCCATCGTGTGGCGGTTGCCACAAGATGATCTGGTATTGCCGAGCTGAAGGTTGCTGTCCAGCCCGCGCCCGGCGGACCAGCGGTAATCTCCCAGGACGTACGCCCCTGACGACCATACTCCTCGTTGTTCTGCTGGATGGGATGCCTTCGGACGGTGGCGAAGCCGTCAGGCGAGGCAAAGCCCGCGAGGCCGGCCGCCGTTTCCGGAAGCCTTTGCCAGCTGGCCTGACGTAGTGGAGCGACGATCAGATCTTGGGCGCCGGTGTCGTTGGAGCTGCCTGCTCCGCCAGCCAGTGTGACGGCCAGAGGAACCACCAGCGCGGCGACGAGCTCCGAGGGGACTCCATGTCCAAAGGTCATCTTCCAGAGCGCGGGATGCATGGGCCCCTTAGCCACGTTGATGATCCATAGAGGCGTGTAGTCGCCGTGGGTGGGCAGGTAGCCGACTCGGGCCCGGCGGCAGGGGCTGTCCAGGATGACATTGGCGATTCCCAGCCGACGGACCGACCAATCGAAGTCGAGTTCAAGCGGTCGACTGACGTGAGCGCCAGCACTGCGGTCCTCGCCAGCGAGGTAGGCAGGGGAGATTGCGAGCGCCTTCGCAGCGTCAATGCGCCGGACTGCGTCCACGCCGGGGGTCTCGGAAGCCATGAGGGTGGTTGCTCCTTTCAAAGGCAGCATGAATTGCCTCGTCGACGGCCGGGCGACAAGGAGGGAGAGGAGGGGCCTAATGCCTGAAGCGGTTAGTACTCCAGTGTGACTTCGTGATCTATCCGGTTGAGGGGTCTGCGAGGCGCCGTCGGTAGTGGCTGCGGCGGGCGGTTGCTTGATGGAGTCTGCGCCAGTTTGACCAGGTCAGCAGGCCGCGCGGGGAGGTGGCCGGTGGAACCAGGAAGGCGCCGAGCAGGTGGCGGATCTCGGGGACGGTCAGGTCGATCGGGTCGGTGCTGCGGGCGGGCCGGTTCGGTTGTGCGGTCCTGGCCGGCGTCGCGTCGGCGGCGAGGACGACCAGGAAGGCCAGGGCGAGCATGGCCAGGGTGATGTGCCGGTGCCAGGCTGTCCAGTGGCGGACCTGGTAGTGGTCCAGGCCGACCTGGCCTTTCGCGGCCTGGAAGCACTCCTCGACGCACCAGCGAGTCCCGGCCACCCGGACCAGCTCGGACAGCGGCACCCGTCTCGGGGACCAGCACAGGTAGAAGGCGAGTTCGCCGCTGTGCGGGTTGCGGCGGATCAGCAGGTGCCGGTGGCCGTCGGTACCGATCTCGATCCAGGCCCAGTCGTAGTAGCGCGGCCCCTTCGCCCCGGCTCCGGCGCTCTGCCGGTGCCAGGCCGAGGCGGGCAGGCGGTCGGCCACGGCATCCGCGCGGACGGCGGTTCGTCCCTGGTTGATCCGCACCCGCGTGCTGCGGGCGACGGCCAGGACGTAGCCGACCTCACGGGACTCCAACAGGGCACGCAGGCCCGGGTCTTGACCGTAAGCCTCGTCCCCGGTCGCCCAGGAGGCGCCAATCCCGGCGTCCAGTGCCGCCGTGATCATTTGTCCGGCCAGCGTGGGCTTGGTCGCGAACTTCGTCTGGTCGGGCACCCCGGCGCGGGTGCGGCGCTCGGTGTCCTGGCACCACGAGGCGTCGGGCAGGTAGAGGCGACGGTCGATCAACGCCCGTCCTCTGCTGGAGGCGTAGGCGAGGAAGACGCCGACCTGGGTGTTCTCGATCCGGCCTGCCGTGCCGGTGTATTGCCGCTGCACGCCCGCCGAGGCGGTGCCCGTCTTCAGGAAGCCGGTCTCGTCCACGATCAGCACGCCGTCGTCGGTGCCGAGGTGTTCGAAGACGTAGGCGCGGATGTCGTCGCGGACCGCGTCGGCGTCCCAGCGGGTGGTTCGCAGCAGCCGTTGCATCGGTCCGGGGCGAGCATGACCGGCCTGTTCGGCCAGCTGCCAGCAGTTCTTCCGCTCGACGCCGGACAGCAGGGCGAGCACGAAGGCGCGGGCTGTCGCTCGCGGCTCCACCCGGCGGAACCGGCCTGCGATCCGGGCCATGGCCTGGTCGAACATCGCCCGCCATCGGGCGGCGTCTATGCTGTGACCCGCGGCCACCGCATGATCGTCATGAGTCCACACAACCCTTGATGATCACGCGGTGGCCGTTGCCTTTTCCACCCGGCTTCAGCGCGAGATCACGAAGTCACACTGGAGTATTACTGACCTCGGCGCTTCAAGGTGATGGCGGTGGGAGGTCGAGGGAGAGGCCGGTGCCGGAGAGGAAGCCGTCGAGGATGTCGGAGCGGTACTG
>NZ_JBITZP010000068.1:0-26844 GCF_044546945.1 Kitasatospora sp. NPDC053057
GGGATAAGGCCATCGCGTACCTCCCGAGTGAACTCGCCGTTCTACTCAGAGAGTTGCGCGATGGCTGCCCCATGACCAGGGGTTACTCCAAGATCCTTGCTACACCACTCCACGGGACGCCATCACGGCGGATCCGCCAGCAACTGGGGCTTCGCCCTGTACTACGGCAGCACCGACCCGAGGACTCCCTCCTGCCCACCGGCAGCTTCGGCGGCACCCCGAGGACGCCCTCGACTGCGCGTGCCACCTCCACCTTGCCGCCGACCGTATCTAACGACCCGACACACAGGTCCGGCTCCGGCGTCAACCCCCGAAGGAATTGCGAGCGCGACCACTTAGCCCCAGTTCTGCAGCCGCTGGAGCAGGTCGGCGCCGCCCTCCATCCGCAGCGAGTCGGCCGGGATGCGCATGTACATGAGCAGGGCCATCTCGCTCGCAGTACCGTAGATGGCGGCGGTGGGCTTGCTCTCGGCGGCCTCCGCCGCGGTGAGGCGGGTGAAGCGGGAACCGGCGGCGTTTACCGTCTGGCGCCAGGAGCCAGCCTCGGCTGCGTGGTAGTCCATGGTGGCGGGCTCGCCCGGCCACGGGACCGTGACGGTGCAGACGGTGGCGAGGAACTCCTCGATGGCGTCGACCGCCTCGGTCGTCGGCAGCTCCTGCGGGGTACCGGAGGCCAACTGGGCGTCGTAGGTGTGGATCAGCGACTCCGGGACGCGGCGGCGGGCCACGGCGGCCACCGTGTGCGGCGAGGCCAGCGGCTCCCACCAGGCCCAGCAGCCCCGGTCCGGGCCGGCCTCGCGCAGAGCAGTGAGCAGCTGCTCCGTTGAGTCGGCCAGCCAGGTTATGAGGGCCTCGCGCTCCCTGGGCGCCGCCAGCCCGTCCTTGCTCGGCCGCTCGTCGCCCGGCGCGGTGTTCAGCACGATGTAGGCCCAGAAGCGGTCACCCTCGCTAAGGTGGTTCGCGAGGTCGTACAGCGTCCAGCCCGGGCAGGACGGGACGTCGGCGTCGAGGCTGGGGGCCTCGGCGACGGCGGCGCGGAACGCGGCGGACCGCTCGTCAATCATCCGCAGCAGGGTGGAGAAGTGGAGATGTTCAGTCACGCAGAACTTGTATCACCGGGACTGGGACGTTCGCACTCGATTAAGACTGACCGGCAAATGGATCACTTGAGGCGGCGTGTGGTGGGGCGGCTATCCCATCGGTAGCGGATGGTGGCGCGGCGGATCAGCATGGAACGTGACAGATCCTGATGCGGCCTTGGAGTTCAAGGTCAACCCGGCCGAACGTGCGAAGGCGGCCGAGTAAGCGATGGACATCAAGACGCTCTACGACGCCGACATCAACGACATCACCATTGCGAAGAACGCCTTCGACGAGCTCTGTTCGGCTTTCGGCCGGCACATCGAGTCCTGGCAGCACGACGTCGTCGACCGGCTGGCCAACTCGCAGTGGAGCGGCACCGCTTCCGACCACGCCCAAGCCCGGATCCGTTTCCTGGGCACCGAGCTCCAGTCCGCGCACAGTGAACTCGACTTCGTCGGCAAGGCGCTCGCCAAGGCAGCCGAGCAATTCGCCCTGGCGCAGGCGCACTTGGTCTACGTCCTCGACGATGCCAAGGATGCGAAGCTCACTGTGGCCCCGGACGGCGGCATCACGTGGGACAAGGATCCGGCGTCCCCGACCTACGCGGGCGCCGGTGCCGAGACGACGGCGATCGCCATCAGCAATCGCATCACCGCCGCGCTCAACGAGGCCGCCCAGGCGGACCAGGAGATCAGCGCACGCCTGAACCACTTCGCGACCAACGCGAGCAACGGCACCGGCCTGGACGCCGCCACGGTGGCGAAGGACCAAGCCGCCGAGACAGGACGCGAGCAGGTACCCGCCCCCGGCACTGACCCGAACAGCGTCAAGCAGTGGTGGAATGGCCTCACCGACTCCGAGCGGCAGAAGTTCATCAACGACCACCCCGACCAGGTCGGCAACCTCGACGGCGTCCCCGCCACCGCCCGCGACCAGGCCAACCGCATCAACATGAAGCGTGTCAAGCAGGACCTCCAGAGCCAACTCGACGGCCTCGGCCCCGAGCCGAAGAAGTACCTGAGCGTCGCCGAGACCAACGGCGGGCCCGTGGAGAACCCCGACTACGACGAATGGCAACGCAAGCAGAACGACCTGAAGGAGAAGCTCGCCTCGATCGCCGACATCGAAAGCCGGCTGAGCGGCGACAAGCTCAAGAGGCGCGGCGAACCGGCCTTCCTCCTGGGCTTCGACACCAAGGGCAAGGGCCGGGCGATCATTTCCGTCAACAACCCCGACACCTCCGACAACGTCGTGACCTTCGTCCCCGGCACCCACTCCAAGTTCGCCACAGCCATCGGCGACGTGGACAAGGCGGACGAGATGGTGAGGGCCGCGAAGGAGTCGGACCCCGGCAGCCCCAAGACAACGGCCGCCATCGCCTGGGTCGGCTACGACGCGCCCCAGAACCTCTACCCCGAAGCGGCGTCGGACTCGTACGCCGAGAATGCGGAGAAGGACCTGGCCCGCTTCCAGACCGCCCTGCGCGCGACCCACGAGGGCAACCCCTCGCACAACACCCTCATGGGTCACAGCTACGGAACCGTCGCCGTCGGCTTCACCATGCGCGATCACAAACTGCCCGTGGACGACGTGATCCTGGTCGGCAGCCCCGGCGTCGGCGTCGACCATGCAAAGGATCTGAACATCGACCCGTCCCACGTCTACGTAGCCAGGGGCAGCGAGGACACGATGATCAAACACGTGGCGAGCACCGGCCTGGCCTTCGGACTGGACCCCGTGGACAACGACTTCGGAGCCCGACACCTCCCGGCCGGCAGCACCGACCACTCGCACTACTGGCTGCCGGGCAGCGTATCCGTCAAGGCGTTCGGCGCCGTGATCGCGGGCAACGGGGTCGGCCAGTGAGACGACACCGGACGATCGCGGTAGCGGTGGCCGCCGGGCTGCCGTTGACGGTCGCAGCATGCAGCAAGGACTCCGACGGTGCCCCGACCATGACGCAGGCGCAGGCGAAGCAGCAGACCGCGGACTACGTGGGGCAGGCCCTCGCCGACCTGCCCCAACCGGTCACCACGGCCAGCGAGCGGGAGAACGGCACCAACTGCTTCAAGAACGATGCCCCTTCGGAGTACGACGGCCGGGTCGTCGAGGTCACCGAGAAGCGGCTCTCCGGCATCCCGGCGGACCGCCAGGCCGAATACGTCGAACACCTCCGGACCCGGATCGAGTCCATGGGCTTTCAGCGAGACGACTCCGGAGCCCTGCGAACATCCTTCCACTTCACGAACCCGACCAACGAGTTCACCGGCTCCATCGACGGCATCGGCAGCTCGTACGGGACACTCGTGATCGGCTTCTCCTCCCCCTGCGTGTGGCCCAGCGGCACCAAACCCCCGCAGTGAGCGACGTTCGCCCGGCTCTTCGCTCACGCCGCGCGAAGGGCCGCACCAAGCAGGCTGAGGGCTGTGCCGCCGGTCGGGCTTCGCCCCGTCGGCGGAGGTCGCTTGGCGGAATCCATCCCGCGGTGTCGGTCGCACTCCGTACAGTGGATAGAACACTGTGCACGCACGACGGGGGAGCGCACATCGATGACGCAGGCCGAGCAGCCGTACCCGGTTCCCGAACTCCTGGCCGCCGTGCGGGCGGAGATCCGGGCGGAGCGGCGTGACGACGCCAAGGACGCGGAGAAGGCGGCGCTGTCCGGCGGGCGGCAGGTCTCCGCGGCAGAGGGGCGCTACGAGTACCTCTTCGGCTGCCGCCGGTGGCCGGCGTCCTTCGACGGCAGTCCCGTCCTGGTGCGCCCGTCCCAGGCGCGCGGCGCCTGGATCCCCGGCGAAGCGTCCCCGATGCCGGACGGGAAGGTCAGGCTCGTGCTGGCCGAGGGCCTGCCGACGGGGGCGCGCAACGTGCAGGTGCGGAAGGACGATTCGGCGGGCCTGGTGGTGCTCGCGGAACGCCTGGAGGCGGCGGGCTCGGACGACGGGGGCATCCGGGTCGAGAGCGCCGGGTGGATCGTCGGACAGGGGACACCGGCGGTGGGCCGGGCGGCGGACCCAGAGCGGTGGGTGGCCGACTGGCACGGGCTGAAGCTCAACCCGCGCCAGCGGACCGCCGTCGCCCAGGCCTTGGCGAGCGAGGCGCTGTTCCTCTGGGGGCCGCCGGGAACGGGGAAGACCGATGTCGTCGGCCACATCGTGGAGGGCAACGTCCGCCAGGGACACAACGTCCTGTTCCTGGCGCCGACCAAGGTGGCCGTCGACCAGGCCCTGGAACGGATCTGCGACCTCCTGAACGCCGAGACGGGCTTCGCCGAGGGTCTTGTCCAGCGGGCCGGGGAGATCGAACTGCCGTCGTTGCGCGAGCGGTACGGAGACTTCGTCGACCCCGCCCGGATCGCGGGCCGGGTCTCGGCGCAGCTGGACGAGGCGGTACGGGCAGCGCGGGAGGCCCTGCAGCGGGCCCGTGCCGGTGTCGCCCTTTACGACGAAGCCGGGGAGCTGGAGCGGCTCCTGGCCGAGGACCGGAAGGCCCACCGGAGCGCGCTCGACTCGGCCGGGGTCGTGGAACGGGACGCTCTGCGAGCGGAGGCCGAGGTGGCCCGGCTGCGGCTGGCCATCAATGAGGTGGGCGAACCGAAGGGCCTCTTCGCCGGGCGGAAGGAGAAGCAGCTCGCGGCACTGCGGGAGGAACTCGCCCGGGCCACCGAGGCCGCCTTCACTGCTCAGTACGTCGCAGCGGCCGCCCGGAAGCAGGCGGAGGAACTGGCTGCCCGGATCAGCACGATCAGTGGAAGTCTTGAGGGCCTCCGCCCCCGACTCGTCGGTCTTCCGGCGTACGCGACGCTCGTCCATGAGGTCGGCGCCTCGCAGGAGCGCATCCAGGAGTTCGACCGGCAGCTCGCCCGTATCCAGCAGACCGTGCGGTCCCGGTGCCGGGTCATGGGGGCCACGGTGGCCAAAGCGGTCCAGTCGCGCAAGTTGCTCGACCGGGTGGACGTCGTGGTGGTGGACGAGGCGGGCATGGTGAACCTGCCATCGGCATGGCTGGCAGCGGGCCTGGCGGGGAAACGGATCGTCGTGGCGGGCGACTTCCGGCAGCTGCCCGCCGTCACCAAGGGGGACAGCGACAGGAAGGCCACGGAGGACGAGCGCACGCATGCGCGGCACTGGGCTGCCCGCGACGCCTTCCACGCGGCCGGCCTGGTGAGCGAGCGCGGCTCGGTTCGCGAGGACCCGCGCCTGGTGGCGCTGGACACCCAGTACCGCATGCGCGAGCCGATCTGCCGACTCGTCAACGCGGTTGCCTACCCCGACGCGCCGCTCGCCACCGGTCGCGCCGACAGCAGCCGGATCCCGTCCAACCCGCTGGTCGACGTGCCCGTGATCCTCATCGACACCTCCAAGCAGCGCATCCCGGGGCCTGACTATCGGACCAACACCGTGAACGAGGCCGTCGTCCACGAGCTGGTCCGCGGCCTCCAGTACGAGGGAGTGCTCCCGGGCCGCAAGTGGGGGAGCGCCGAGATCGGAGCGGGGGCGCGGGCGACCGACCGACTGGCCGTCATCGCGCCCTACCGTGCACAGGTCAAGGCGCTGAAGGGAAGCCTGAAGTACAGGTTCGGAGAGGACTACGAAGGTCTCGTCGACACCATCCACCGGTTCCAGGGCAGCCAGCGCCCGATCGTCGTCTTCGATACGGCCGTGGGTGCCGGAAAGGACCCGGGCATCTTCTACGCCGGAACCGGACTTTCCTCGCAGACCTGCCGCCTGCTGAACGTCGCGCTCAGCCGGGCCCAGGACCACCTCATCGTCGTCGCCGACGTCGAGCATCTACGGAAGCACCTCAGCGTGCACAGCGAGGCACGGGCCATGCTCGACCACCTGGAGTGCCATGCTCAGGTGATCTCGGCCGACCAGCTGATCCCGACACGCGACGCGGCGCAGCTCTCGGTCCTGTCCGAGGAGGAACTGGCCCGCCCGGCCTTCTTCCCGGCCGACGAGGTGCAGAAGGCCGTCGAGTGGGACATCACCCGGGCCCGGACCAGCATCGAGGTCTACTGCGCCTTCCTCGACCCGCAGCCGGTGCGCCGGTGGTCGGCACTGCTCGGTGCTCGAGTGGCCGAGGGCGTGCGGGTCGTCGTCCACACTCGATCACCCGAGGAGCAGCGGGAAGCGACCAGAGCAGCCCGTCAGCAGAAGCAGATCGACGTCCTCAAGGCGGTCGGCTGCCAGGTGGACTTCCGTGAGCGGATGCACGAGAAGGTCCTCATTCTCGACAGCACCGTGCTCTGGCACGGCTCCCTCAACCTGCTCGCGAGCAGCGGGCCGACCGATCTGATGATGCGCTTCACCGACCCCGCGTCCTGCGAACGCGTCAGCCGGGTCATGGACCAGGCCCGCAAGGAGCGGGCTGCGTGGAACCCGCGGGCTGCCGGAGGAAGCGCCAACAGCGCGAGGCCGGCTTCGTCCGAGCCCACTCAGCCCGGAGCGACCGGTACGGCGAGGATCAGGCCGGGGGACACCGTCAACGGACGGCTCTACCTCATGGTCCCTTTCGGGGAGAAGGACGAGGCCAAATCGCTCCTCAAGGCCCAGTGGGATGGGCTGAACAAGCTCTGGCACGTCGACGCCGTGTCGATCACCCGGGAGCAGGCGGCCCGCTGGCTGCCGTGAGGGACAAGACTTGAGCAACTGGGCGTTCCCGTCCTGCCGGGGCGACTTGTGGCACCTCACTGGAAGCTGACACGATTTCAGATCGGTATCGCGGTATTGCGGACAGGACGTCGTCGGGGAGAAGCGGAGAGGGGACGGGATGGCACGGGTGAACCTGCGGGCCGGCGGCTGACCGGATCGCGCGACGGTGGCCGGGATGCCGGCGGTGATCGCCAGGCCGACGCGCGGGCGAGTTGGGGGCGGCCCGGCCGGTGATCTCGACCCGGTGGGTGATCGTGGTGCTGCTACAGGACGTGGATGAACTGCAGGACCAGGCCGTTGACCGCGGTCTCGTCGGCGAAGCGGCGGTCGGGCCCGGTCTCCAGGGCCTTCGGCACCGCCTGGTCGCCGCGATCGGTCTCGGCGACCACGCCGAGGTCGTCGTCCAGGTCCAGCAGCGCCACCAGGGCGCGCCGGACCATGTGCATGTCCTCGGCCGGCGGAATGCGTATCACCAGGTAGTCCCCCCAATGCGGCGTACGGGCGGACCTGCCTGGACGGGCCCCCGATGGTAGGGCGCGGGGTGCGGCCCGTGGTTAGCCTGGCCCGCATGTACAACGACGGTCTGGTGACGTGCACCGCGCGTGAGCTCGTGATTCGCCGGTACTACTTCCCGCTGGCCTCCGCCAAGCGGATCCCGTACGAGCGGATCCGCGGGCTGCGGCAGGTGCCGCTGAGCAGGCTCGGCGGGCGGTGGCGGATCTGGGGGTCCGGGGACTTCGTGCACTACTTCAACCTCGACCCGGGGCGGGTGGACAAGAGTGTCGCCTTCGTTCTCGACCTCGGGGCGCGGGTCAAGCCGGTGATCACCCCGGACGAACCGGAGCGGCTGGTCGCGGCGCTGGCCGAGCACAGCATCCAGGTGACCCGGGGTTAGGCCAGGCAGGCCCTACCGGCGACCGCGGCGGCGGGCGAGCTTCGTCTCGGCCTTGAGCAGCAGGGGCATCAGCCCGTAGACGACGACCGGGACGACGAGGCCGGTCATCACCAGGGTCCGCACCGCCAGCGGCAGGTGCCCCAGATAGGGGCCGAGCAGGACGAAGGCGGCGGTGATGGTCGGGTAGACGGCGAGCCAGGTGAGCAGGGCCCGGCGGTGCACGGACGGTGCGGCGGGTGCCGGTGCGGTGGCGCTGTCGGTGGTCATGACGTGTCCTCCCCCTTGGCGGGCAGCTGGAGCTTAAATCTCCAACCCTTCGGTTGGAGATCCTGGCAGACGTGCACCCGGATGTCCAACTGTTTGGTTGGAGATTCGCGCTATGGTTGCGCCATGGCCTGGGACACCGCACGCACGCAGCAGCTCCTCCTCGATGCCGCGGTCGAGGAGTTCGCCGAGTTCGGCCCGGACGGTGCCCGGATCGCCCGGGTGGCCACCCGGGCGGGCATCAACAAGGAGCGGATCTATCAGTACTTCGGCAACAAGGAGCAGCTCTTCTCCGCCGTGCTGACGTCCGAACTGGGCAAGCTGGCAGAAGCGGTTCCGCTCGTCCTGGCACCGGGGCGGGATCTCGGCGATTACGCCGGACGCGTCTTCGACTACCACTCGGCCAACCCGCACTTTTCCCGCCTGTTGGCCTGGGAGGGTCTGCAACGTGGCACGGCGTCCGAGGAGTTGGCGGCCGAGCCCGAACGCACCGCGCATTACGGCGAGAAGGTCGCCTCCCTCTCGGCCGCGCAGCGAGCCGGGGAGCTGGCCGACGAGGTGGATCCAGCCCGGCTGATGTTCGCGATGATCGGCCTGGTGAACGCCTGGTTCACGCTGCCGCAGATGGTCCGCCTGCTCCTCTCCGGTGCGACGGACCCGGCGACGGACCGGGAGGCCGTCGTCACCCTGGTCCGCCGTCTGACGAAGCCCGCCGGCTGACGAAGCCCGCCGGCTGACGAAGCCCGCCGTCTGACGAAGCCGGCCGCCTGACGAAGCCCGCCGCCTGAGCGGGTCGTCCGCCAGGCGCATGAACCGCACCGGCGTGGACGGCACCCCAAGTCCCGGGCGCCGGGAAGCCGGGGCGGTTCAGCCGAGGGCCGGGCGGTGGCGGGGCCAGGTGGGGTGGTTCTGGTCGATGACGTAGTGGTGGCCGTGCTGCCAGGCGCCGCCGCCGGTGGGGTGGGCGTCGGCGAGGTGGGGGTGACCGACGGGCAGGTCGGTGTGGAGGTGGCTGAGGGCGTCCGGGTCGCGGGCGGGCCACAGGGTGGTGGCGGTCACGGTGGCGGCGAGGGCGACCGCGCCCAGGACGACGGCGGTGGCCGGGAGGCCGGCGCCGGCCGCGAGCCAGCCGGCCAGCGGGTAGGTGAGCAGCCAGCAGCCGTGCGAGAGGGAGAACTGGGCGGCGAAGGCGGCGGGCAGGTCGGGGTCGGCGGCGGAGCGGCGGATGACCCGGCCGCCGGGGGTGAGGACGGCGGAGCTGGCGGCGCCGACCAGCGCCCAGGCGGTGAGCAGGGCGAACCAGCTGCCGGTGCCAGCCGGGGCGGCGGTGATCGCGGTGACGGCGGCGAGCACGCAGGGCAGGGCGAAGGCGGCGGGCAGCATGACGGACCGGTCGCTGACCCGGGCCAGCAGCCGGGGCAGCAGCACCGCGGCGAGCATCGAGCCGACGCCGTACGCGCCGAGGGCCAGGGAGACGGCTCCGGCCGGGCGGTGGAAGTGGTCGCGGACCACGTTGACGGTGTCCACGAAGACGATCGCGCCCGCGGCCGCGACGGCGAGGTCCAGGGCGAGCAGGGCCCGCAGCCGCGGGGTGGCCCGGAACAGCCGGGTGCCGAAGGCGGCCTTGCGGTAGAGGCCGCCGCCGCGTTCGACCGGTCGGGGCTTGGGCAGGACGGCGGAGACGACCAGGGCGGCGGAGGCGAGGAAGCCGGCCGTCGTCCCGGCGAACAGCCAGCTGTAGGAGACCACCGACAGCAGCAGCGCGGCGAGGGCCGGGCTGAACAGCGATTCGAAGTCGTAGGCCAGCCGGGACATCGACAGCGCCTGGGTGTAGTCGCGTTCGGCGGGCAGCACGTCCGGGATGGTGGCCTGGAAGGTCGGGGTGAAGGCGGCGGAGGCGGCCTGGAGCAGGAAGATCAGGACGTAGATCTGCCACACCTGGTCGACGAACGGCAGGGCGAGGGCGACGGCTGCCCGGGTGAGGTCCATGCCGACCATCAGGGTGCGCCGGGGTATTCGCCCGGCGAGGGCTCCGGCGATCGGCGCGATGGTCACGTACGCGACCATCTTGATGGCCAGGGCGGTGCCGAGCACGGCCGAGGCGTTGCTCCCGGCGATCGAGTACGCCAGCAGCGAGAGCGCCACGGTGGCCAGGCCGGTGCCGATCAGGGCCACGAGCTGGGCGGTGAACAGGTGGCGGTAGGTGCGGTTGCGCAGCACGGTCAGCATGGACCCGTCCCGGGGCGGCGATGTGGGGTACGGATTCATCATAGGCAATGCGTGCGTACGTGTGCACCTATTGGTCGGATCGAACGGTTCCGGGGGAGGGTCGGCCGGGCTCAGTCGTGCGGCGGCAGGTGGGCGATCTGGTGGTCGGCGACGTTCAGCGCCTCGTCGACGAGCCGGCGCAGGTGCCCGTGCCGCAGCGAGTAGACCACCCGTCGGCCGTCCTTGCGGGTGGTGACCAGCCCGGCGAGGCGCAGCTTGGCCAGGTGCTGGCTGACCGACGGCCGGGCGGCGCCGGCAGCCTCGGTCAGCGTGGTCACGTCCGCCTCGCCCCGGCCGAGCCGCTCCAGCAGTGCCAGTCGGGTGCGGTCGGCCAGCAGGGCGAGCACGGACGCGGCCACGTCCAGCCGCGCCTCGGCCCGCTGCTGCGAGCGGTGTGCATCTGCCAGATCGGCGCCGGAGCTCATTCCGCCATCGTAGGGCCCGTGCGCAGGTGCGTTCATGACGACGGCTTGCGACGACCCGCGACAGCCCGCGACGGCGAGGGCCGCCGGCGGCAGGTCGGTCAGCTCGCCGACTGCTCGACCGGCTGCTCCTCGGCGGCCGGCGCCGGGGCGGGCTCCAGGTTGCCCAGCCGCGGGATCACGAACAGCGCGGCGAGGATCAGGGCGCCGGAGATGACGATCGGGGTGCGGACGCTGACGGTGGAGCCGATCCAGCCGCTGAGGCCGGCGCCGATCAGCATCCCGATCCGGGTCAGCATCAGGTAGCAGCTGTTGACCCGGCCGAGCAGTTCCTTCGGCACGGTCTGCTGGCGCAGCGAGATCGCCTGGACGTTCCAGGTCACCACCCCGAAGTTGCCGAGGGCGAACAGCGGCGCCACCACGAACACCGAGGGGCTCAGGCCCATCAGCAGCAGCGCCGAGCCCATCAGGACGAAGGAGAGGGTGATCCGGGCCCGACGGCCCATCCGCTCGCTGATCCGGCCGGCCAGCATGCTGGCCGCGGTGCCGCCGGCCACGCCGGTGGCGAGGACGGCGCCGTACGCCCAGGTGGGTTCGTCCAGGGTCCGGGTGACCAGCAGCGCCATCATGGTGATGCCGAGCACGGAGGCGCCGCCCGCCAGGGCGGAGAGCGAGGCCACCAGGCGCAGCTGCTTGTGCCGGTACAGCCAGCGGACGCCCTCGCGGACCTCGGCCATGATCCGGCGGTCGGACTTCGCCCGGGGGGCGCCGGAGCGGCCGGTCACGGCGACCAGGGCGGCGGCCACCGCGAAGGACGCGCCGTCCACCGTGAACGGGTAGCCGGCGGCGATGGCGAACAGCGTGGTGCCGACCATCGGCCCGATCATCCGGCCGATCAGCAGGCCGCCCTGGAGGCGGCCGTTGGCGACGTCCAGCTGGTCGGAGCGGACCACGTCCGGGATGGCCGAGGTGGCGGCGTTGACGAACACCGTCTCACCGCAGCCCAGGACGAAGGCCAGGGCGGCGAGCAGGGCGAGCGGCGGGGTGCCGGCGAAGACGCAGGCGGCGAAGCCCAGCACGATGGCGGCGCGGCCGAAGTCGATCGTCCACATCAGCCGGCGGCGGTCGAAGCGGTCGGCGATGACCCCGCCGAACAGGGCCATCAGCAGCCAGGGCAGTGATCCGGCCACCGCCACCACGGACACCGACGACGGGGAGTCAGAGATGGCCAGTGCGAGCAGTGGCAGCGACGAGTCCCGCATGCCGTCGCCGACGGCTGAGATCGACGAAGCCGACCACAGCATGGCGAATTTCCGGCCCAGTTGGGGCCTGGTGCGGTGCGGGGGTGTCGCTAGGCTGGCTGAGGTCACCGACGCAGTATGGCATGACCGCTACAGATTTGGCCGCCCCTTCACAGAGCATTCCCAGCCGGAAGTCTCAGAGTCCGGAAACCCCCTTGACGAAGGTGCTCAGTCCGCCCGCGAGGGCCAACCCCAGCACCACCGTTCGTGCTCGCCGCTCCGGCATCCGGGCGGCCAGCAGCCGGCCGGCCACCGCCCCGCCCGCCAGCGCCGCGGTCACCAACCCCCAGGCGGGCGCGGTCAGTTCGGGCAGGCCCTTGGTCGCCAGCGAGAAGGCGTTCACCACCACACCGTACAACTGGGCGTTCGGCACGAACTCCTGAGCCGTCCAACCGGAGTTCACCGCGTACAGCGAGACCGCCGGACCGCCCACCCCGGCCGCGGAGTTCATCAGCCCGCTGGTGGCCCCCGCGACCACCGCGCCGCCGACCCCGCGCAGCGCGGCGGCCCGCACCCCGCGGATCACCAGCAGGGCGGCCGCGGTGACCAGTACACCGATGCCGACCAGCAGTCTCGACGTCGGCACCGTCGCCGCCACCCAGGCCCCGGCGGGCACCGTGCAGGCGGCCGCGGCCATCAGCGGCAGCATCGCCCCGGGCCGGACCCGCCGCCAACTCCCGGCCAGCCCGACCGCGCTGATCGCCAGCGAGGCGAGGTTCGCCAGCGTCACCCCGCCGTGCGGACCGAGCAGCAGCACCAGGACGGGTGCCGCGACCAGGGCGAAGCCGATCCCGGCCAGCCACTGGACGGTGCCGCCGAGCAGGACCACCAGGCCCAGCACCAGCTCGCCGGCCCAGCCGCCGCCCATCAGTGCTGGACGCCGGTGGAGAGCGAGAAGTCGGCGAAGTACGCCTGCTGGGTGCTCGCCGGGCCCCAACTGGTGTCGTGGCCGCCGTAGAAGGTGGAGAACAGCACCCCGCCGAAGGGGATCGAGCCGATGCCCGAGGCGGTGCCCTTGGCGGCGTGCACCTGGCGGCCGTCGTACCAGACGCTGATGTCGCCGGTGCTGCGGTTCACCAGCTGCTCGACGGTGTGCCAGCGGTCGTCGGCCTGGAAGTGCCAGTCGCCCAGGCCCTCGTCGACGCCGTAACCGGTGGGGCCGGAGTTGCTCGGGGTGTAGAGGTAGACCTCGCCGTTGTCGGGGCTCCCCTTGGCGGCCCGCCACATGAAGCGGCTGGACCAGCCGGCGCCGTGGTTGCCGCCGGACTCCTCGCCGATCTTCCCGCCGTACAGGCCGGGCAGCTTGCCGGCCTTGCCCCAGTCGCGGCCGGTGGGGAACCGGACGGAGTACCTGAGGTCCAGGGTGGGGCCCTGGGCGAGGGCGGACAGGCCGAGGGTGTTCAGGTCGGTGTAGAACTGTCCGCCGCCCGGGTTGGGGCAGTCGGTGCAGGAGTTGGCGGAGGAGCCCGCTCCGTACGTCACCCGCAGCGCCGGGCCGCCGCCGGGGGCGGCCGGGTCCGCGACGGCGCTGAAGTCGGCCGCGCCCCAGGCGCCTTGGTCGGCCACGCCCCAGGCCCGGCGCCACTGCGGGGTGCCGTAGTCCTTGAACCGGCCGGTCCAGGCGGCCGCTCCGCCCGCTACGGGCGTCACCGGCGCTGCGGATCCGGGGCCGGTGGCCGGGGCGGTGGTCGGGTGAGCCCGGGCCTGGGCGGGGGTGGTCGAGCAGCCGGCGGTGGCGAGCAGGGCCAGCGCGGCCAGGGCGGCGGTGCGCGCGGGGCGGTTCATCACGTCTCCTCGGTCGGCGGTCGATCCGTACCGATCATGCCGCAAGGCCGAGTTGTGCTCGGGCAAAGGACCGGGAAAGGACTGTGGTCGGGTGGGCGGTTCACGGAGAACGTGAACCGCCCACCCGGCCACAGCCGTTCTCCACGGTGTCAGCCCAGGGCAGCCGGGGGATGCCCGGAACGGCCGCCCGGTCGACTGGCGGTCAGTTGAACTGGTCCGGGTGCGGGCCGGTGCGCGGGCCGCGGTCGGTCGCGGCGATGGTGGTCATGTCCTGCTCGGTGAACATCCTCACTGTCAGTGGTGGGCGGGGACCCGCGGTGCGGAGACCTCATCGGTCGTCCGGGTGTCTTCGCGGCGTTCGAGGGCGGCGGACCAGAAGGCGAGGACGAGGGCGGCCGCGGCGAGGAGGGCGCCGACCCAGTTGGGGGCGGTGTAGCCGAGGCCGGCGGTGATGACGATGCCACCGAGCCAGGCCGCGAGGGCGTTGCCGAGGTTGAAGGCGCCGATGTTGACGGCCGAGGCGAGGGTGGGGGCGCCGTGGGCGTGGTCGAGGACGCGCTTCTGCAGGGGCGGGACGGCGGCGAAGCCGAGGGCGCCGACGAGCAGGATGGTGGCGGCGGCGGTGATCCTGTTGTGGGCGGTGAGGGTGAACAGGGCCAGGACGAGGGCGAGGCCGCCGAGGGTGGTGTAGAGCATCGGCATCAGGTGGCGGTCGGCGAGCTTGCCGCCGAGCAGGTTGCCGAGGAACATCCCGACGCCGAACAGGACGAGCAGCCAGGTGACGGCGCCGTCGGAGTAGCCGGCGACGTGGGTCATCATCGGGGCGATGTAGGTGATGGCGGCGAAGACCCCGCCGAAGCCCAGGACGGTCATCGCCATGGCGAGCAGGACCTGGGGGTTGCGGAAGGCGGTCAGTTCGCGGCGCAGGTGGGCGCCGTCGGGGCGGGGCAGGGCGGGGACGAGTCTGGCGATGCCGAGCAGGCCGGCCAGGCCCAGGGCGGCGACGGCGGTGAAGGTGGTGCGCCAGCCGACGGCCTGGCCGATGAAGGTGCCCAGCGGGACGCCGACGATGTTGGCGACGGTCAGTCCGGTGAACATGGTGGCGATGGCGCCGGCCTTCTTCTGCGGGGCGACGAGTTCGGCGGCGACGACCGAGCCGATGCCGAAGAACGCGCCGTGGGCCAGCGAGGTCACGATCCGCCCGGCGAGCATCAGCGGGAAGCTGGGGGCGACGGCGGAGAGCAGGTTGCCGACCGTGAACAGGGCCATCAGCAGCATGAGCGTCGTCTTGCGGCTGATCCGGGTGCCCAGCGCGGTCATCAGCGGGGCGCCGATCACCACGCCGAGCGCGTAGCCGGTGACCAGCAGGCCGGCGGTGGGGACGGACACGCCGTAGTCGCCCGCGATCTGGGGCAGCAGGCCCATGATCACGAACTCGGTGGTCCCGATCCCGAAGGCCCCGATGGCCAGGGCGAGAAGTGCGAGGGGCATGGCGCGACCTCCGTGCGTTGCTAATGCGCCTTACGTGCCTCGACAATAGTTGCATGCGCGGCATAGGGGCAAGGGCGGGCATTCATCCTCGGCATCTTTGCTGGCTGGCGAGGCCTATCCTGGAGTCCTGCTCGTACCTGGAAGGAGACCGGGCTGATGACCGCCACGGACCCCGCGCTGACCGCCCTCGCCAACGGATGGGCCGCCCTCTACGTCCTGTACGGCAGGATCGAGGCGCACATCGAGCGAGCCCTGCAGTCGAAGCACGAACTGAGCGTGCGCGAGTACTCGCTGCTCGACGTGCTCAGCCGCCAGCACGACGGTGAGGGCGGCCACCTCCAGATGAAGCAGGTGGCCGACGCGGTCGTGCTCAGCCAGAGCGCCACCACCCGGCTGGTCTCCCGGCTGGAGGACCGCGGCCTGCTCTCCCGCTACCTGTGCCCGACCGACCGCCGCGGCATCTACACCGATGTCAGCGAGGACGGCCTGAGGCTCCTGGAGGCAGCCCGGCCGACCAACGACGCCGCTCTGCGCGAGGCCCTCGCCGAGGCCGCCCGGAACCCCGAACTGGCCCCGCTGGTCACGGCGGTGGAGGCGGTGAACCCGCCCGCGCCGCTCCGGCGTGCCTGAGCGGCGTGCAGTGGCGTGCCTGAGCGGCGTGCGCCGGGCCGGCGGTGCGAGTCGGGCGGGCCCGCAGCGCTCGACGTGCGGTGACCCGCCCGTTCGGGGGTGCGTCGCGGAGGCGCCTCAGTGTCCGGCGGGTACGGCGTCGGCGGTCGCCGGGATCGGGTAGGTGTCCGGGTCGACCGGGCCGGGCAGGTCGGTGGCCGGACGGCCGGGGGCGCCGGGGTCGGGCAGGGACGGCTGGGCGGGCGGGGCCGGCACCTGGTTGAACGGGACCCCGGGCGGGGCCTGGACCGGGGCCGCGCGGCCGGCGGTGAGCGGGCTGCGGCTCTGGGCGTCGCAGGAGGCCAGGCCTTCCAGGTTGTCGGGGCTCTGGGTGGCGGGCCGGTTGCCGCTGAAGCAGTTGCCCTGGTCGGCGGAGGCGAGGACGAGGTCGGCGCCGTTGCCCTCGGTGTGGTTGCCCTGGATCCGGTTGGCACTGGCCGGGTGGCCGGGCGGGTCGGTGATGATCACGCCTGCCGAGCGGTTGCCCTTGACCAGGTTGCGCTCGACCCGGTTCGCGGTGCCGCCGCCGATCCCGATGCCGATGCCGAAGCCGCCGTCGGCCTGTTCGGGGGTGTCGGAGGCGTTGTTGTCGGTGATGGCGTTCCCGGCGATCACGGCGCCGTGCTGGGGGGCGAGGGCCTCCAGGTCGTTGGAGTTGACGGTGACGCCGACCCGGTTGCCGATCACCCGGTTGCCGAGGAAGTAGAGGTTGTCCGAGGCGTTGGTGATCTCGATGCCGACCGCGTTGCGCTCGACGGTGTTGCCGCGCACCAGGGTGTCGCAGGGCTTGCACTGGCCGACGTAGATGCCGGAGTCGGCGCCGCCGGAGGCGTAGGAGTCCTCGATGATCCCGGCCCGGGCGTCGAAGGCGTAGATGCCGTACAGCCCGTTGTCGTAGGCGGTGACCCTGCTCGCCCGGAAGCCCTGGACGGCGGGGAAGCGGGTGGTGTCCAGCGGGTTGTAGGCGGAGCCGCCGGCGCCTCGCTGCTGGAGCTTCTCGTCGGTGACGCCGGTGAACAGCACGGCATTGGCGAGGTAGCCGTGCACGGTGAGGTTCTCCACTACCGAGCCGGGGCCGGTGACGGTGACGCCGTTGACCAGTCGGACACCGCCGTCCAGGACCACGGTGTTGCGGTCGGTGCCGCGCAGCACGATCCGGGGCTTGGTGATCCGCACGCTCTCCCGGTACGTCCCGGGGGAGACCAGCACGGTGTCGCCCTCGCGGGCGACGTCCACGGCCTTCTGGACGGACGGGAAGTCCTGCGGGACGCGGACGACCGTGCCGTCCGGGTGGTGGGCGTCGGAGGAGGGACCGGCGGCGGAGGAGCACCCGGTCAGGGCGAGGGTGGCGGCGGCCAGCAGGGCGGGGAGGCTGCGGGCCGGAGTCCTGCGGCGGCGGCCGGGTGCTTCGCGGTCGAGTTGACGGACGGTCAAAAGTTGCATACGGGGTGTTCTATCGTCTCCAATGTCGGTCATGCATGCCGAAACCGGAAAGGCGCAGGAACAGCCGGGGGCCGTCAGGAGCGGTGTGGACCGGAGGGCACTGATCGCGGGCGGCGGTGCGGTGCTGGCTGCCGGGGTCGGTGCCGGGGTCGGCGCGGGGGTCGTGGCGCTGGGGCGCGGGCGGCCCGCGGCCTCGCCGCCGCCACCGTCCGCGCCCGCGGCGGCGTTCCACGGCGAACGGCAGGCGGGAGTGACGGCTCCGCAGCAGCCGGCCACGCTGCTGCTGGCCCTCGACCTGGCGCCCGCCGCCACCTCGGACGGGCGGGCCGCATTGCGGTCCCTGCTGGGGGAGTTGACCAGGGTGCTCGCCGAGGCGGCGGGCGGGACCTCGGCCGACCCGCGCCTGCAGGGCGGGGAACCGGCGCAGTTGAGCAGCCTGGTCGGGGTCGGGCCGGGGCTTGCCGCCCGGCTCGGGTTGAACGTTCCGGCAGCCCTGGCGGACCTCCCGGCCTTCCCGGGTGACCGGCTCGACCAGGCGCGCGGGGGTGGGGACTTGCTGGTGCAGCTGTGCGCCGCCGACCGCTGGCCGCTGACCGTGGTCGCCGAACTCCTCGGCGCCGCCGTCCGATCGGCGGGCGGGACCGTGCGGTGGACCCAGCCCGGCTTCCTGCCGCGCACACCGGCGGGCACCACCCCGCGCAACCTCTTCGGCTTCAAGGACGGCACCGCCAACCCGGAGGCCACGGAGGCGAAGCAGTGGGTCTGGGGCCCGCCGGGCCCGTACGAGCACGGCACCGTCCTGGTCTACCGCCGGATCCGGATGGACACCGCGGCCTTCGCCGCCCTGCCCGAGGACCGCCGCAACCTGGCCATGGGGCGCCGGCTCACCGACGGCACCCCGCTGACCGGCATGGCCGAGCACGACGACCCGGACATCTACGCCAAGAACCCGGACGGCTCGTACGTCATCCCCAACACCGCCCATGTCCGCCTCACCAGCCCCCGGCTCGACTCCGGCGCCCGGATGCTGCGGCGGGGCTACAGCTACGACGACGCCCCCGACGACCGGGGCCTGCTGTTCTGCGCCTTCATGCGGGACCCGGAGCAGTTCACCCGGGTGCAGAACCGGCTGGCGGCCAAGGACGCGCTCAACCCGTTCCTGGTGCACACGGCCTCGGCGGTGGTGTACGTGCTGCCGGGAGCGCGGGAGGGCGGGGTGCTCGGCGAGGCGCTGTGGGCGTGACGCGGGCAGCTGGGGCGGCGGGCCGGGGGCTCACCAGCTGACCGGGAGTGCGGCCGGGCTGCGGGTGGTGCTGCCCAGCTGCCAGTCGAGCCGGTCGAGCGGGAGGGTCAGGCGCAGGCCGGGCAGGGTGGTGGCCAGGCGGTGGAGGGCCTCGCGCATTTCGAGGCGGACCCGCCAGGCGCCGATGCAGTAGTGCGGGCCGGCGCTGAAGGCGAGGGTGGGGGCGTCGAGCGGGCGGGCGAGGTCGGCGTCGAGTCCGGCCGGGTGGACGGCGGGGTCGCGGTTGGCGCTGCCGAGGCTCGCGGCGACGACGGCGCCGGCCGGGATGCTGACGCCGCCGACCTCGACCGCGGCGGTGGCGCGGCGGACGGTGGCCTCGTCGTCGCCCAGCGGGATGAAGTGCAGCAGGCGTTCGGCGGTGTGCTCGGTGACGCCGGGGTCGGCGAGGCGGGCCCAGTGCTCGGGGCGTTCGCCGAGCAGGTAGGCCAGGGCGTTGCCGAGCGCGCCGGTGACGCTCTCGTTGCCACTGGCGGTGAGCCCGAGGACGAGGAAGGCGAGGGCGTCCGCGGGGACGCCGCCGTCCTGGTCGGCGGCCCGGACCAGTCGGCTGACCAGGTCCGGCCCGGGCGCGCGGCGCCGGCGTTCGATCAACTCCTCGGTGAATGCCGTGAATTCGGCCATCGCCTCGCCATGGTCCGCGGCCGGTTCGTCGCCCTGGGCCAGCAGGGCGAGGGTCCAGCGCCGCAGCCGCCGCTCGTCCAGGCGGTCGGGGCCGTCGCCGTCGAGCCCCATCAGCCGGGTGGTGACGGCGAAGGGCACCGGCCGGGTGAAGGCGGTGACCAGGTCGGCGGGCGGCCCGGCGGCGACCAGCGCGTCCACGGCCTGCTGGACGGCGGCCGCGACCCAGGGCTGCCAGCCGGCGATCGCCCGCGGGGTGAAGGCCTTCTGGACGGTGCCGCGCAGCCGACGGTGGGCGGGGCCGTCCTGGTTGAACAGTGAGGCCGGGTTGGCGGCGACGTCGGCGGTGCTGCCCGCGGTGCCGACCTCGTGCAGGTCGGTCCGGGTGAGGCGGGGGTCGCCGAGGACCTGCCGGACGTCGTGGTAGCGGGTGACGAGCCAGGCCGCGGTGCCGTCCGGGAGGGTGGTCGGGTGCGGCGGCTGGGCGGGGGTGACGGGGAGTCGGTGGAGCGGGGGGAGCGGGGCGCGGGTGTCGGGTGCGGCGGTGGACATGGAACCCTTCGGGGTCGACGGCGCTGCGGGGCACGGGCATCCAACTGTCATATTTTCTGAGGGAATTGGACTCTTTCAGGCGTTTTTCCCGCTTCCGCCGATGCTACGCCCCCGAACGCTCCGTCCGGTGGCTCAACGCCCCCACTCGGGCGCCGGGTCGACCGGCAGCAGCGGCCGTAGCGCGCCCAGCACGGCGCCGATGCAGGTGTCGCGCAGCTCGGTGCGGGTGCAGCTGGGCTCGGTCAGCCAGTCCACGACCAGCACCCGGACGAACACCAGCCAGCTGCGCAGCACTTGGGACACGGCGAGCCGCGCGTCCTCGTCCGCGAGCGGGAGCACGGTGAGCAGCCGGCCGCGCAGGGCGTCCAGTTCCTCGGTGATGATGGTCTGGATCACCGGATCCCCGGCGAGGACGCGGTTGGCGGCCAGCACGGTGTGCCGGTTGGCGATGAAGTAGTCGAGGTGGGCGTCCATGCCCTCGACCAACTGCTCGACCAGGCTGTCCGCCGGGTCGAACCTGGTCCTGGCCAGCAGGTCGTCCGAGGCTTGCCGGTGGACCGCCGCGAACAGCTCGTGCTTGCTCGCGAAGTGCCGGTAGAGCAGGGCGCGGGAGACCCCGGCCTGCTCGGCGACCTCCTCCATCAGCACCTCCTCGTACGGCCGGGCGGCGAAGGCGCGGGCGCCGACGGAGAGCAGCTGGGCGCGGCGCTCGTCGGGGGAGAGGCGTCGGCGGCGTTCGTTGACTGGCATGCCGGACAGGCTACTTGACACGTGTCTACCAGTGGCTAGCTTGGTAGACACGCGTCAACCAGGGGCCGTTGCTCGGCACCTGACGGTTAATCGGACGATGAGCGGAGTGGTCGGTCATGGCGAAGGCACTGCGGGTACTCGCGTGGACGATGGGGGTCGCCTGCGTGGCGATCGGCTTCCTCCACCTGCTCGGCGGGAGCGCCGCGTTCCCCGGGATCGCGGACCCCGGGCCGACGGTCGACAGCTTCGGCCGCTTCATGGGCGCGATCTTCGCCGGGTACGGCGCCGCCTGGATCTGGGCCGTCCGGCAGACGCCGGTGCCCGCGTGGGCGGTGCGCGGGCTGACGGCGGTGTTCCTGCTGGGCGGGCTCGGCCGGGTGCTGGCGATCGCGGTGGACGGGCGGCCGCACTGGTTCCAGCTGGTGCTGATGGGGATCGAACTCGGGCTCCCGCTGGTGTACTTCTGGCTCGCCGACGCGGACGAGCGGGCGGCGGGGCGTTCGGGCGGGCGGGCGGCGGAGAGGTCGGTCGGGCGGGCAGCGGGGCGTTCGGACGGGCGGGCGTCCCGGGCCTGAGGGGCCCGGGACGCCTGGCCGGTTGTGCGCGGGTGCTCAGAGCCCGTAGGCGCGCAGGTGCTCGGCGAGCACGGCCCGGTCGGCGGTGGCCCCGGTGAGCGAGACGTACCCGTCCGGCCGGACCAGCACCACGGCGTCGCCGCGCAGCCCGTACCCGCGGGCGGCGTGGCCGTCGGGGTCGCGGACGGCGGCCGTCCGCACGCCGGGGAGGTCGGTGAGCTCGGCGAGGGCCGGGTGGTCGCCGAAGGCCAGCAGGGTGAAGTGCGGGCCGCGGAACAGGTCGAACAGCCGGGTGGGCGTGCCGTCCGCGGTGGTGCACGGCGCGTCCGGGGCCCGGTCGCCGGCCCGGATGCCGGTGGCCTCGTCCAGGTCGCGGCCGAGCGGCCCGCCGCGGTGGTCGAGGGAGAGCCCGGTGAGGTCGGTGCCCTGGGCGGCCATGGTGCGGAACTGGTCGGTGAGCACGTCGGCGCCGTCGCCGCTGAACGCCGCCTTGTGGTGGGCGGAGGTGGCGGCCAGGCTCGCCCGGGCGATCGGCATCCGCTCGTCCTGGTAGCTGTCGAGCAGCGCCGCGGGCGCGCCGCGCAGCAGGGCGGCCAGCTTCCAGGCGAGGTTGTGGGCGTCCTGGATACCGGTGTTCATGCCCTGGCCGCCCGCCGCGGACTGGCAGTGCGCGGCGTCCCCGGCGAGCAGGACCCGGCCGTCCCGGTAGCGCTCGACCAGCCGGACGGTGGGGCGCCAGACGGTGGACCAGATCGGCTCGTGCAGCCGGACCCCGGGCAGGCCGGCCCGCTCCGCGAAGAGCCGGCGGAAGGTGTCCAGGGTGGGCGCGGGCAGCTCGCCGTGCTCGTCCGGTTCGACGGCGGCGTGCACGGCCCACTTGTCGTCCTGACGCATCGGGACGATGGTCATGGCGCCGGCGCCGAACCTGGGGTGGTTCCAGATGTGCATGTGGTCCGGGTCCAGGCCGTCCAGGTCCATCGAGGCCATGATGAAGCGCTCCTCCTCCCAGGTCTCGCCGAGGAAGGGGATGCCGGCCAGCTTGCGGACGCTGCTGCGGCCGCCGTCGCAGCCGACCAGGTAGCGGGCGCGCAGCTCGACGGTGCGGCCGCCCTGCCGGAGGGTGGCGAGCACGCCGTCCGCGTCCTGGGTGTAGCCGGCCAGCTCGGTGTCGGTCTCGACCTTGACGCCGTGCTCGGCGAGCCGGTCGCGCAGCACGGCCTCGGTCTGGTGCTGGGCGAGCAGCACCATGCCGGCGTACGGGCGGTCGGGGGTGGTGGGATTGCCGACCGCGGGGTCGACCTCCTGGAGCAGTCGGTCGCCCTCGTAGACGCGGAGCTTGAGGTTGAGCACCCCGCGGTCGAGGATCTGCTCGACCACGCCGAGGTCGTCGAAGACCTCCAGGGTGCGCGGGTTGACGCCCTTGCCGCGGACGCCGGCGGTGCGGAACTCCGGCTCCCGCTCGATGATCCGGCAGTCGACGCCGGCGCGGGCCAGTCCGATGGCGAGCGCGAGGCCCACCGGGCCGGCTCCGACCACCAGAACGTCGGTCACGGGTGCGTTGGACATGCTGAACTCCCCCAGGTCAGATCGGCCGTAAGATACGGCGCGTTTCCTGTCTTCGACTGTAGGCTGGCCCCCATAAGAAACGCAACGTATCTACGAGAGCTGGGTGCGGAAACCGGTGACGAGCGGAAGAGCGGGCTTCCCGCGGCGGCGCGGGGACGAACTGGAAGGGGCGATCCTCGACGCCGTCTGGGCCGAACTCGCCGAGCACGGCTACGGCCGGCTCACCATGGACGGCGTCGCCGCCCGGGCCCGCACCAGCAAGCCGGTGCTGTACCGCCGCTGGCCGAACCGGGTCGAACTGGTGATGGCCGCCCTCGGCCGCAATGCCCCCGACTACCAGGAGCCGCCGGACACCGGCGAGCTGCGCACCGACCTGCTGGTCTTCCTGGGCGGTCTGCTGCACCGCTTCGACGACCTGCCCGTCGACGCCGTCCACGGCCTGCTGGTCGACCTGATGCGCGACCCCGAGCTGCGCTCGGTCTTCCGCACCGGGCTCACCGCCGAGGGGCCGGTGGAGACCCTGGCCGTGATGATGCGCCGGGCCGCCGAGCGGGGCGAGATCGACCCGGCGCGGCTGACCCCGCGGGTGGTGTCGCTGCCGCTGGACCTGCTGCGCGACGCCTTCATGATCGGGGGCGAGGTGCCGTCCGACCAGGTCATCGCCGAGGTGCTGGACGAGATCGTCCTGCCGCTGCTGAGGGCGCCTTCGAAGGGCTAGGCTCCGGTGCCGGTCGAACGTACGTCCGCGAGAAGAGCCCGAAGCGCGTGACGGCGGAGGCGGAGGTGGAGGTCACCGGCCTGCGCAACCCGTGCGTGCAGATCGACAACTACCGTGCGGGGCTGCTGAAGCAGGTCGTCTCGCGGGCCGCGGACGGCACGCTGGTGCGGCGTGCCGGGATCATGGGCGTGGTGCGGGCGGGCGGGCCGGTGCGGCCCGGTGACGCGACCACGGTGGAGCTGCCGGAGGGGCCGCACCGGGCGCTCGACCGGGTCTGACGCCTGGCCTAATACCCCCACCCCGTAAATGGAGGAGGCCCTCCGGTGGTGACCGGAGGGCCAGTTCGTGCGTGCGGTACGCCGTGAGTCAGGAGCGGACCAGCCGGGCGATGGCCTGGTTGGCCTCGCGGATCTTGGCGTTGGCCTCCTGGCCGCCCTCGGCGATGGCGTCGCGGACGCAGCATTCGATGTGCTCGTCCAGGAGTTGCAGCGCGAAGGACTGGAGGGCGCGGCTGGCGGCGGAGACCTGGGTGAGGACGTCAATGCAGTAGGTGTCCTGCTCGACCATGCGCTGCAGGCCGCGGATCTGGCCCTCGATGCGGCGGAGCCGCTTGAGGAAGTCGTCCTTGTGGGGGCTGTAGCTGGCCATGGCCGTCTCCGGTTCCTGTGCGGTGAGGAGTTCCCTCACTGTACCGGGGCGCGGTAGGAGGGGAGTCGGCCCGAACGTCCGGGGGGCGCAGTCCGGGCCGACGGGTGGTCAGGCGCCGAGCCGGCCGATCAGGTCGTAGCCGGCCTCGTCGATGGCGGCGGCGACGTCGGTGCCGGACAGCGCCTCGGTGCTGTCGACGGTGACCTGGCCGGTGGTGAGGTCGACCGAGACCTCGGTGACGCCGGCGACCTTCTTCAGCTCGGTGGTGACCGAGCTGACGCAGTGGCCGCAGGTCATGCCCTTCACCTGGAAGACGGCGCGCTCGGCGGCGGCGGTGGCGGGGGCCTCGGCGGCGCCGGTCCCGCACGAGCCGCAGCAGGAGCCCTCGGTGGAGGTCGGCTCGACGGTGACGGTGGTCTCGCTCATGGTGTGCTCCTGTCGTCGGTGCGTGCGGCGCCTTCCGGAGTGGCCCCGGGCGGCTACTTCGTGATGAACATACCATACCCCCCTAGGGTAAAAGCAGCCCGCGGCACTCAGTCGCGGCGCCCGCAGAGCAGGAAGGTGCTGGACCGCCCGCCGCCGAGGGGTCGGCGGTCGCGGCGCAGGGTGCGCAGTCCGCAGCCGCGCAGGTCGCAGGGCGCGGTGGCGCCCGGGGCAGCTCCCGGGGCGTCCGGGGAGATCCAGTCGAGGGCGAGCACGCCATCCCTGGTCAGGTGGGCGGCGATCTCGCGCAGCAGTACCGGCCGGACGTGCTCGGGGAGTTCGAGGATCAGCCCGCCGGCCATCATGACCAGGCCGTAGCGGCGGTGGAGGGTGAGCTCGGCGAGTTCGGCGCGGATGGTGGTGACCCTGCCGGGGTGGGTGCCGGGCAGGGTGCCGGCCCAGGTTCTGAGCCGGGCGAGCCGGGCCGGGTCGCGGTCGACGGCGTCGACGTCGAAGCCCTGGCGGGCGAGGGGGACGGCGAAGCGGCCGGAGCCGGCGCCCAGGTCGAGGACCGGGCCGCCGGTGGTACGGGCGGCGCGCAGGTAGTCGAGGAGGTCGGCGCCGTGCGGGAGCGGTTCGACGGTGGGGCGGGGAAGGAGTGCGGCGGCGGGGCGCGGTACGGTCCGCAGCGGGCCGGCCGGGCGTCCGGTGCGCAGCAGCATGGCTCCTCCGGTAGTCGGGGCGGGCGTGCCCGAAGTGGGCACTGAGGGCGGTGACTTCATTCTGTGTCCGGTGCCCGCCCCGGCGGGAGAGTAGGAGGCGGTGAGTTCGCGCCGCGGCCGGTGGCCGCCAGTGGCCCTGGCGGCGGACATGCAGAAGTCGGCGCAGCGGCGGGTGTCGGCGCGTCGCGGTTCCTGAATACCCCGTACGGGTATATGGTCGGTTCGCCTACCGGGACCGAGGAGGGCGGACGACCACATGCACGCGATCCTGCACGCACTGTCCATCGCCGGATCGATGACCTGGGAGATCACCTGGGCGCTGATCCTCGGCTTCCTGCTCTCCGCGGTCGTGCAGGCGGTGGTCCACAAGGCCACGGTGGTGCGGCTGCTCGGCGACGACCGCCCGCGCACCCTCGCCGTCGCCTCCGCGCTCGGCGCGGCGTCCTCCTCCTGCTCGTACGCGGCCGTCGCGCTTGCGCGCTCGCTGTTCCGCAAGGGCGCGGACTTCACGGCGGCGATGGCCTTCGAGATCGCCTCGACGAACCTGGTGGTCGAACTCGGCGTGATCCTGGCCCTGTTGCTGGGCTGGCAGTTCACGGCGGCGGAGTTCGTCGGCGGGCCGGTGATGATCCTGCTGCTGGCGTTGCTGTTCCGGTTGCTGCTGCGGGACCGGCTGCTCCAGGAGGCCCGCGAGCAGGCCGAGTTCGGGCGGGCGGGGTCGATGGAGGGGCACGCGGCGATGGACATGTCGGTGGCGGGGGAGGGTTCCTTCGTCCGGCGGCTGCTGTCCGGGCGCGGGCTCACCTCGGTGTCGCACGTGTTCGTGATGGAATGGGCGGCGATCCTCAAGGACCTGGTGATCGGCCTGCTCATCGCGGGCGCGATCGCGGCGTGGGTCCCGGATTCGTTCTGGCAGGCGTTCTTCTTCGCCGACCACCCGCTGGCCGGGAAGCTCTGGGGGCCGCTGGTCGGGCCGCTGGTGGCGATCGCGTCCTTCGTCTGCTCGATCGGCAACGTGCCGCTGGCGGTGGTGCTGTGGAAGGGCGGGATCAGCTTCGGCGGGGTGGTCGCCTTCATCTTCGCGGACCTGCTGATCCTGCCGATCCTCAACATCTACCGGAAGTACTACGGCGCGCGGATGGCCCTCTTCCTGCTGGGGACGTTCTACGCGGCGATGGTGGTGGCCGGGTACGTGGTCGAGTTCGCGTTCGGCGGGCTGGGGTTGGTCCCCAACCAACGGAACGCCGAGATCCCGATGGCGGGCGTCGAGTGGAACTACACCACCTGGCTCAACATCGCCTTCCTGCTGCTGGCGCTCGGGTTGACCGTCCGCTTCTTCCGCACCGGCGGCGGCGCGATGCTACGGATGATGGGCGGCGCCCCGGAAGCGGACGGACACGCGGGCCACGAGCACCACGGCCACCACTGAGCGGAAGACCAGCCAGAGGACGGCGTCTCACGAGCCCAGGTGGCGCAGGACCGCGAGAAGTCGGCCGGGCCGACTTCTCGCGCAATGCCGGCTCAGGTGGGGTCAGACGGGCGGCAGCAGATCGCTCTCGCTGACGGTGTACGTCAGCGGGGGGTAGGTGAAGTCCGCTTCCTGGATGCCCCTATGACTGTCAAGCAGTCATGCCGGGAGCGGTGTGAGCCCGACACGTGGCAGCAGCGAGAAGACCTCGCGGGCGACGTAGCGC
>NZ_JBITZP010000069.1:0-10587 GCF_044546945.1 Kitasatospora sp. NPDC053057
TCACCCGTCACGCCCCTCTCCGCAGCCACCCCCTCCACCGCCCCTCCCGCAGCGCGTCCCTCTCGCCTTGGTTGGGTGGGGGAGGGAGGTGGGGGTGCTGGGGGTGGGGGGTGCGACAGCGGGTGGTTGTCGTTGCTGTCGGGTGGTTGTTGGACCGGGGGGTGGTGGGGGCGGTGGAGTGGGGGCTCCGACGGGGTGAGGAGTGGGGATGAAGGCGCTGGTGGCGACGGGGGACGCGGTGGAGCCGGTGCGGTTCGCGGAGGTGGAGCAGCCGCGGCCGGGGCCGGGGGAGGTGTTGGTGAAGGTGGAGGCGTTCTCGGTGAACCGGGGGGAGACCTTCCAGCTGGAGGCGCCCAGGGACGGGTGGCGGCCGGGGAAGGACGTGGCCGGGCTGGTCGTGCAGGCTGCGGCCGACGGGTCGGGGCCCGCGGTGTGCCGACGGGTGGTCGGGCATCCGCCGGCGGCCGGGTGGGCCGAGTACGTGTGTGTGCCGGTGTCCTCGCTCGCCGAGCTGCCGGACCGCCTGGACGCCGTACGGGCCGCTGCGCTGCCGTTGGCGGGTCTGACCGCGTTGCGGCTGCTGCGCACGGTGGGGGCGGTGGCCGGGCGGCGGGTGCTGCTGACCGGGGCGTCCGGTGGGGTCGGGCACTACTTCACCGAGCTGGCCGCGGCGGCCGGGGCCGAGCTGACCGTCGTCACCGCCTCTCCGGAGCGCGGCCGCCGGCTGGCCGAGCTGGGCGCGGCCGAGGTGGTGCACGAGCTCGGTGAGGCCCGCGGCCCGTACGACCTGGTGCTGGAGTCCACCGGTGGGGCCGGCCTGCCGCTGGCGCTGGCCCGGCTGGCCCGGCGCGGCACCCTGGTCTGGTTCGGCCAGGCCTCGCGTACGCCGGCCACGCTGAACTTCTTCGACTTCTTCGCCGGCCCCGAGTCGGCCACCCTGCGGCACTTCCACTACGCCGACTCCGACGTCCCGGACGGCGAGGACCTGGCCACCCTGGTGCGGCTGGCGGCGGCCGGCCGGCTGACCCCGGAGATCGGCCTGGTCGCGCCCTGGGAGCGGACCGCGACCACCCTCACCGACCTGCGCGACCGTCGGATCCGCGGCAAGGCCGTCCTGACCGTCGCCTGACTCCTGGAAAGGAACCCTGATCGTGTCCTTCGTCGACACCCCTGGTCTGCTGCCCGCGTTCATCGCGGAAACCCGCCCGCGCGCCCACGGCGCCGGCCTCGACCCGTACGAGTACGACCGGGTGACCGCCCCGCTGACCTCCCTGCGGGACTGGCCGGCCGCCTTCGGCGCGGTGGGGCGCCGGTACGCCGCCGCGGCCGGGATCGCCGCTGCAGAGGGCCGTACGGTCACCGCCGGCGCCGCCTACCGCAGCGCCGCCCGCTGGTTCCACGCCGCCGGACTGATGCCGCACCCCGACCGGGCCGCCGCCGCCCGGCTGGCCGCCGAGGCCGACGAGGCGATGCGGCAGTCGCTGGCGCTGCTGGAGCCGGAGGCGGCGCGGGTCGAGGGCGAGGGCTTCGCGGGCTGGCTGCGCCGTCCGGCGGCGGGTGGCGGCCCGGTGGTGCTGATCGTGCCGGGCATGGACTCCGGGAAGGAGGAGTTCCACGCGCTCGCCGACGCCCTGCTGGCCCGGGGGCCGCCGTGCTGGCGATCGACGGGCCGGGCCAGGGCGTACTGGCCGCCACCAGCGCGCCGGAGCCCGACTACCACCGGGTGGTGGGCCGGGCCCTGGACGCGCTCGCGGCCCACGACGGCCTGGACCTCGCCCGCACCGCCGTGGTCGGCCTCAGTCTGGGCGGCTACTACGCGGCGATGGCCGCCGCCCACGAGTCGCGGCTGCGCGCCGCCGTGGCGGTCAGCGGCCCGTACCGGCTGGACTGGGCGGGCGTGGTCCCCTTCGTCAGCGAGACCCTGGCCCAGCGCTGCGGCGGCCCCGAGGCGGCCCGTGCCTTCGTGGAGCGGCTCGACCTGACCGGGCTCGCCCCGACGATCACCCTCCCGCTGCTGGTGGTCGAGGGCGGCGAGGACCGCATCCCCGGCGTCACCAACGCCACCGTCCTCGCCGAGCACGCCCCGAACGCCGAACTGCTGCTCGTCCCGCACGGCAACCACCTGCTCGGCACCGCCCTCCCGGACTGGCTCCCGGCCACGGCGGACTGGCTCACCGCGCGCCTCGCCTGACGGCGCCCGGCTGGGGCGCTCAGTACGGCAGCAGGTCCCCGGTGACCAGGTCGAAGTCGAACGGCTCCGGGATGTGCAGCGTCTCGCCGAACGCGATGTCCTCGCGCCGGTGGGGATCCCCATCAGCGGTTCGAGCGCTTCCGCCATCCGCAGAAGTGCGGCTTCGGACGCCATCGTGCACGGTGGTTGACGTCAGCGTCGGCGTCACCCGGAGCCTCGGGATCAGACCGTGCTCGTCAATCGAGGGTGAGCAGTTGCCGGTTGATCTCGCGTAGGTCGAAGTGGGCCGGGTCGAAGTCGGCTGCTGTCTTGAGACCGAGCCAGCGAAGCAGGTCCTCGTGCTCAGGGTCGGTGGAGTCCTGGAGGGTTCGCTTGAGGTCCTCGTACCCGCCCGGGCCGCCGCAGTCCTCAGGTGGGCAGGCTCCGGCGCCGTCCACGCAGGCGGGATAGTGGTGGCCGGCCTCGGCTGTCATCCGGCGTTCGACGGTGATGCGGTGCTCCCACGAGTCGCCGAAATCGTAGTCGTAATCGAGGTGTCCACCTTCCTTGACCAGGGTGTCCAGGACGGCGGTGGTCTCGTCCACGAAGTCCAGTTCGTCGGAGCGGCGTCCGTACTGGACGCCTTTCGCGCTGAACGCGTGCAGGTGACAGTTCTGCCAGCCCATGGCGGCCTGGATGACCTGGTGCAGCCCGTCGAGGCGGATGCCTGCCGGTACCCGGACGAGACGCCAGACCGAAGGCTGGCCCACATCGGCGAGCTGGATGCGGAGCTGGTAGACCGGGTCGCCAGGGCGTGGCTCCCCGCGGAGCCGGGACATGGCTTCGCGGCCGGCCGCGGTGAATGTGACGGCGTCACCGGTCAGTTCGACGGCGCCGAGGCCCCTGAGGGCCGTGAGCAGGCTCTCCACGTCGCGGTCGTTGCCCCGGCGCAGGAGGCCGAGACGGTCTTGCGGAAGGTCATCGAGGACGAAGAACCCGGACAGTGCGTTCCACACCGCAGCCCGCAGCTTCCGTTCCGGTACCGGAAGGTCGGCGGCGTAGAGGCTCGTCAGCACCACCCGCAGCCCGGACGGGTACTCCTCCGCGAACATCGAGCCGAGCCACCCGGAGGGGAGCACCGCCTCGCCGATGCGCGGCAGCGCCTCGAACAGCGCGTCGAGGACGCGCTCGGGGTCCTCCAGTAGGCGCGCGTTCTTCTTGACGGGCACCAGACGGCCGCCGGTGGCCCGAAGCAGCCGGGCCGCCTTGGCCCATTCCACCAGCAGGTTCAGGTGGTACAGCTCCTGGCTGGACTTGGTCTTGAAGGTCCTGTCACCGATGGCCGGGTCGATCGTGTCGCCGGTCTCCAGGAGCGTGACCAGGGCCCGCGCATCCGCGAGGGTGACCTTGCCCGTCTGGGTGAGCTTGCGTCCCGCGCCGATCCAGCTGACGAGTCCTCGGATCTGCTCGACGGTGCGTGGCTGCTCGGGTTCCATCATCGCTTCCTGTCTTCTCGGGCTTGGCGGATCCCATCATCAGGGGTTGGTGGTCCCGCTAGGGTCGCAGCGATGAGTGAGTACCAGTACTACGAGTTCCTGGCGATCGACCGGCCGCTGACCAGCGACGAGCAGGAGCAACTGCGGGCGCTGTCCACCCGAGCCCGGATCACCGCGACCAGCTTCACCAACGAATATCAGTGGGGCAACTTCCGCGGTGATCCGAGGCGGATGGTGGAGCAGTACTACGACGCTCACCTCTACCTGACCAACTGGGGCACCCACCAGGTGATCCTGCGCGTGCCCAAGGGGCAGCTCACGCTGCGGGCGCTGGAGCCGTACTGCTTCGACGAGTGCGTCGAGGCATGGACGACCAAGACCCACCTCGTTCTGGACCTACGCAGCGAGGACGAGGGCGGGGACTGGGAGGAGGGCGCCGAGGACTCGCTCGGTGCCATCGCCGGGGTACGGGCCGAGCTGGCTTCCGGGGATCACCGCGCCCTGTACCTCGCGTGGCTGTCCGCCATCGGCGCTTGGGCGCTGCAGGACGCCGACGATGAGGAGGCTTACCAGGAAGCTGTCGAGCCCCCGGTCCCGGCCGGGCTCGATCGGCTCACCGCACCGCAGCGAGCGCTCGCGGACTTCCTGCGTGTCGACGCCGACCTGCTGGCGGTCGCCGCTCAGGCCAGCCCGCCCGCCCCCGCACCTCGGAAACGGCCCGGGAAGAAGGAGCTGGCGCCGCTGATCGCCGCGCTTCCCGAGAAGGACAAGGACGGGATCCTGTTGCGCCTGGCACTGGGCGATGAGCCTCAGCTGGGAGCCGAGTTCCTGCGCCGCTTGCTCGGCGAGCCGTCTGCGGTGACCGTGCCAGGCCAGCGCTCGGCCGCAGAACTGCTGGCCGCAGCACACACGCGAGCCACCGAGCGCCGGCAGCGTGCCGAGCGGGTTCGGGACGAGGCGCGCGCGACGAAGCTGACCGCCCTGGCCGCCAACGAGGAAGCGATCTGGCGCGAGGTCGATAACCATGTCGCCCGTAAACAGGTGGCCCGCTATGACGTCGCTGTGGCCCTCCTGGTCCAGCTCCGTGATGCCTGCGACCACGTCGGACGCGGCCTTGAGTTTCGGGAGCGGGTGGCAGCCCTCCGCAGCCAGTACCAGCACCTGCCCGGCCTGCTGCGCCGGCTCGACGACCGGGCTCTGCGGGGCTGACGCCCGCGCTGACCCTTTCGATCGGGGTCCGGTCGACGGCCGTTGTCACCGAAGGCGACTCGGATCGGCGCGCTGCGAAGCCGCCAGGCGACCGCACGTGCCGTCAGCTGATCACTTCGATGACGCACTGCGCACCGGAGCCTCGCTGCAACTTGGCGTCGCCGGTGACCAGCGGTACGGCCAAGTGCTCGGCGAGAGCGATGTAGGCGGCGTCGTACGCGGTGAAGTTGCCTCGGAGCTCCCAGATTCGCGGCAGGAGCTCCGTGTGTTGGGCGCGCTGGATCGGCACTGAGGGCAACAGTCGGAGGGCGCGATCCGCGTCGGCGAACTCGACCTTCCGGCCGAGCAGCAGTCCGCGGATTGCGCTCGCGGCTTCGATGTCGATCAGTGCGGGGGCGGCGAGGCGTTCTCCGGAGATCCGGCCCGCGCATGCCTTGCCGAGGGGGCCCCGATCCAACAGTGCTGCCACGAGTACCGAGTTGTCGACGACGATCACTCGCCCCGGCCCTCCCGCTGTGCGGCGAGGATGTCGGCCATCGAGACGCTGCTCGACAGGTTCTCTCGAGCCGTGGTCAGCACTTCCTCGACGGTGGGCTGTGCGGCTTCCTCCTCAAGCCGGAGCCGCAAATACTCCTGGAGTGATCGTCCCGACTCGTCCGCGCGCCGGCGCAGTATCGCGTAGGCGTCGTCGTTCAGGTTCCTGATCTGCACTGTAGCCATGCATGCATAGTAGCGCTGATGAGCTTGAAACTCAGCGCTACTGGATCGCTGGGGCGACCGTCCACCGTCCCGCTGGCGTCAGGCGACGCAAAAATGCCCCCGAAGCGAGCTGCTTCGAGGGCATCGTGCCTGGTCAAGGCTGGTGGCCAGGGCCGGGGTCGAACCGGCGACCTTCCGCTTTTCAGGCGGACGCTCGTACCAACTGAGCTACCTGGCCGTACTGCACCGTCTCTTGCGAGACGAGCGATCCCGACGGGACTTGAACCCGCGACCTCCACCTTGACAGGGTGGCGAGCTAACCAACTGCTCCACGGGACCTGGTAGTGGCGAACCACTAAGGTCTTGCGGCACTGCACTTTACTACGGTACTGCCGTGCCCCCAACGGGATTCGAACCCGTGCTACCGCCTTGAAAGGGCGGCGTCCTGGGCCACTAGACGATGAGGGCTTGCGGCCCGTCCGGCTGTTTCCAGCGTTCCGGGGACGTCGAGAAGCATATGGGATGCGGGGCGGATCGCCAAAACGGGTTTGGGCCGGGTGGGGGCGGGGGTCAGGACCAGCCGAGCTCGTCCAGCTCGTGATCGTCGAAGCCGAAGTGGTGGGCGACCTCGTGGATGACGGTGGTGCGGACCTCCTCGACCACCTGCTCGTGGGTCTCGCAGTGCCGCAGGATGGGGCCGCGGTAGATCAGGATCCGGTCGGGCAGGACGCCCGCGTACCACTCGCCGCGCTCGGTGAGCGGGGTGCCCTCGTAGAGGCCGAGGAGTTCGGGATCGCTCGGGTCGGGTTCGTCCTCGACGAAGACCGCGACGTTGTCCATCATGGCCGCGAGCTGCGGGGGAATCCCGTCCAGGGCGTCGCTGACCAGCGTCTCGAACTCTTCCCGGGTCATTTCCACCGGATCATTGTCGGCTCTGGGGTGACGGTGTGCCAGGCAGCGGACAGGGGTGTTTGATGGGTCCGTGGCGACCTTGGAGGACACGGTGGACAGCACGTCGGCGCCGGTGCGCGGACGGCCGTCGGCGCTGCGCGGGCAGGGGCCGGCCGTGGCGGTGGTCGCGGTGGGCGGGGCGATCGGCGCGGTGGCGCGGTACGCGGCCGGGCTGGGCTGGGAGACCGGGCAGTCGGCCTTCCCGTGGACGACGCTGCTGATCAACGTGGTCGGCTGCGCGGTGATCGGGGTGTTCCTGGTGGCGATCACCGAGGGGCGCCCGGCGCACCCGCTGCTGCGGCCGTTCTTCGGCACCGGGGTGCTGGGCGGGTTCACCACCTTCTCGACGTCCGCGGTGGACATCCGCCGGCTGCTGGAGGCCGGGCGGCTCGGGCCCGGGCTGGCGTACCTGGGGCTGACCCTGGTGGGTGCGCTCGGCGCGGTGTGGGCGGCCGCGGTGCTGACTCGGCGCCTGATCCACCGCGGCGGTGCCCGGTGAGCCGGCTGAGCGGGCCGGCGCTGCGGCTGACCGTGCTGGTGGGCGAGAGCGACACCTGGCACCACCGCCCGCTGTACAGCGAGATCGTGCACCGGGCGCGGGCGGCCGGGCTGGCCGGGGCGAGCGTGTTCCGGGGGATCGAGGGGTTCGGGGCCTCCTCGCTGGTGCACACGGCGCGGCTGCTGTCGCTGAGTGAGGACCTGCCGGTGGCGGTGCTGATCGTGGACGAGGAGGACCGGGTGCGGGGTTTCCTGCCGCAGCTGGAGGAACTGGTCGCGGAGGGCCTGGTGCTGCTGGACCAGTGCGAGGTCGTCCACCACCGGGGCCGGGGTGCGGTCGGGGGAACGGAGTGAACTGGCTGCTGGTGGTGGTGGGCGCGATGGTCGGCGCGCCGCTGCGGTACCTGACCGACCGGGCGGTGCAGTCCCGGCACGACTCGGTGTTCCCGTGGGGCACCTTCACGGTGAACGTGTTCGGCTGCCTGGTGCTCGGCCTGCTGGCCGGCGCGGTGACGGCGGGCGCGGCCTCCTCGCACGTCCAACTGCTGGTCGGCACGGGCTTCTGCGGCGCGCTGACCACGTACTCGACCTTCTCGTACGAGACGCTGCGGCTGACCGAGTCCGGTGCCGGGCGGTACGCGGTGGCGAACGTGGCCGGGAGCCTGGCGGCCGGGCTGACCGCGGTGTACGCGGGGGCGGAGCTGGCTTCGGCGCTCTGGGGCTGAGGCTCCCGCGGCCGGGGCGCGTCGCACGGCTGCCGAGAACTGCCGCGCCGACCCGTGTCCCGCCGGACCTGACGCGCGTTGGGCACCGAAAGCGGCCGCGCGCCAGTGGGCGGCCCGGGTGGGGCGGCAGGAGAGTGGGCGTGGTGGCTTCGGTGCGGGCGCTGGGATCGGCGCGTTCGGCAGCGGCGGTGCGGGAGGCGGCCGCGCTGCGGTCGCGCGCGGTGCGGGCGGCGGCGGTGCTGGCGGTGGCCGGGCTGGGGCTGACGGGGTGCATGTCGGTCGGTCCGGCGGCGGAGGAGAAGCACGGCGGGGTGGCGCCGGTCGGGCAGGCCGGTCCGGCGGGCCGGCCGGGGGCGACGGGCGGCCCCTCGGCCTCTCCGGGCGCCGGGCACCCGGGGGGCGCGTCGGGGCACGCGGAGCGCCAGGGGGGCCCGCAGGCCGAGAACGCGCCGGCCGGGGCCACGGCTGCCGCGCCGGGCGAGCTCACGCCCGGCGCGAACAGCACGGTGGCCGGCGTGGTCCCGGTGCCGGGGGCGGGCGCTCCCGAGGGCGCGCCGGGCGGCAACGCCTCGACGGGGGGCGCGAATTCCGGCCCCGCGCCGCACCCAGGCGGTTCCGCGGGCGGCGGTTCGACGGGCGCCGGCGGCACCGGCGAGGGCCGCTCCGGCGGCGGTGCGGGGACCCCGTCGGCCACTCCGAGCGGCCACCCGTCCGGCACCCCAGAGCCTGAGCACACCACGCCCGCCGCAACCGTCCCGCCGGGCCCGGAACCCTCCTCAAGCAGCTCCGGTTCCTCGGCCCCGAGCCCCCATGCGGGTGCGCACTAGTGGGCTGGCCTGGGCATTTGCCTCCGATCCCGAGGGTCCTCTATGGTGGTAGATCGTTCGTTTGATTCATTTGACTGGCGCCCTAATCCCATCTGGCGCCCTTGGCGCGTTCCGGCGATCCGTGGCTGACCGCATAGAGGCGGTTGTGAAACAGAACCCCGGACTTTGGCGCGTGCCACTTCCGGAAGGTTTTGCATGTCTCTCGTTGACGACGCCCGCTTCGCCATGCCCGCGAACGAGGCCGCCGCCGATGTCACCGATTCCACCGATCTGATCACCGAGGCCGCGGAGCCGGCCGAGGAGGTCACCGCCGAGACCGTCGAGGAGACGGTCGAGGCCACCGAGCCCGCCGAGCCCACCATCACCTTCGGCGACCTGGGCCTGCACGACGACGTCGTCCGCGCCCTCGCCAAGCGCGGCGTCACCACCCCGTTCCCGATCCAGGCCGCGACCATCCCGGACGCCCTGGCCGGCAAGGACGTGCTGGGCCGCGGCCGCACCGGCTCCGGCAAGACCCTCAGCTTCGGCCTGCCGCTGCTGACCCGCCTGTCCGACGGCGAGCGCACCCGCGCCAAGCACCCGCGCGGTCTGATCCTGGTCCCGACCCGCGAGCTGGCCATGCAGGTCGCCGACGCCCTGGAGCCCTTCGGCTCGGTGCTCGGCCTGCGCCTCAAGGTCGTCTGCGGCGGCACCTCGATGTCGAACCAGATCTACGCGCTGGAGCGCGGCGTCGACGTCCTGGTCGCCACCCCCGGCCGTCTGCGCGACCTGCTGAACCGCGGCTCCGCCAAGCTGGACGACGTCCAGACCGTCGTCCTCGACGAGGCCGACCAGATGGCCGACATGGGCTTCCTGCCCGAGGTCACCGAGATCCTCGACCAGGTGCCGGCCGGCGGCCAGCGCCTGCTGTTCTCCGCCACCCTGGAGAACGAGATCGACACCCTGGTGAAGCGCTACCTGAAGAGCCCGGTCACCCACGAGGTCGACCCGTCGGCCGGCGCCGTCACCACCATGACCCACCACATCCTCGTGGTGAAGCCCAAGGACAAGGCGCCGATCACCAACGCGATCGCCGCCCGCAAGGGCCGCACGATCATCTTCGTCCGCACCCAGATGGGCGCCGACCGCGTCGCCGAGCAGCTGATCGAGGCCGGTGTGAAGGCCGACGCGCTGCACGGCGGCATGACCCAGGGCGCCCGTACCCGCGTCCTCGGCGACTTCAAGGACGGCTACGTCAACGTCGTCGTCGCCACCGACGTCGCCGCCCGCGGCATCCACGTCGACGGCATCGACCTGGTCCTCAACGTGGACCCGGCCGGCGACCACAAGGACTACCTGCACCGCTCCGGCCGCACCGCGCGCGCCGGCCGCTCCGGTGCCGTCGTCACCCTGGTGCTGCCGCACCAGCGCCGTGGCGTCTTCCGCCTGATGGAGGACGCGGGCGTCGACGCCAGCCGCCACATCCTGGACCACGCCTTCGACGCCGAGGTCGCCAAGATCACCGGCGCCCGCTCGCTCACCGAGGTGCAGGCCGAGAGCGCCGCGAACATCGCCGGTGCCGCCGAGCGCGAGCTCGCCGACATGACCCGCCAGCTGGAGCGCGCGCAGCGCCGCGCCACCGAGCTGCGCGAGGAGGCCGACCGCCTGGCCGCCCGTGCGGCGCGCGAGCGGGCCGAGCTGGGCATCGAGGACGAGGCCCCGGCCGCGTCCGCCGAGGCCGGCGAGGAGACCGCCCAGGCCGACGCCCCGGCCGCCGCGGAGGCCCCGGCCGCCGCTGCGCCGCAGGCCGAGGAGCGCACCCCGGCGTACCGCGAGGCGCGCACCGAGCGTCCGGCCTTCGGCCGTGACCGGGACCGCGACCGTGACCGTGACGACCGTCGCTCCGGTGGCTTCGGTGCCGGCCGTGACCGCGATGACCGCCGTTCCGGTGGCTTCGGTGCCGGCCGTGACCGCGATGACCGTCGCTCGGGTGGCTTCAACCGTGACGACCGCGGCGACCGTGGCGACCGTGG
>NZ_JBITZP010000069.1:10684-26214 GCF_044546945.1 Kitasatospora sp. NPDC053057
AGGCGGCTTCAACCGCGACCGTGGTGGCTTCGGTGCCGGCCGTGACCGTGATGACCGTCGCTCGGGTGGCTTCAACCGTGACGACCGCGGCGACCGTGGCGACCGTGGCGGCTTCAACCGCGACCGTGGTGGCTTCGGTGCCGGCCGTGACCGTGACGACCGTCGCTCGGGTGGCTTCAACCGTGACGACCGCGGCGACCGCGGCGACCGTGGTGGCTTCAACCGTGACCGCGACGACCGCGGCGGCCGCTCCTTCGGCGACCGTCCGGCCCGCTCCTTCGGCGACCGCCCGTCCTTCGGCCGGGACCGCGACGAGCGCGGCGGCAGCAACAGCCGTCCGTTCTCGCGCCGTGACGACCACCGCTCCGGCGGCCGTCCGCAGGCCGACCGCGGTGGCTTCAACCGGGACCGCGGCGGCTTCGACCGCGACCGCGGTGGCTTCAACGGCGGCGGCTTCAACCGCGACGACCGCAAGCCGCGCTGGAAGAACTGACGTCGTACGGCCGGCGGTCGCCCGCCGGCCGGGCTGAGCCGCACGGCTGAAGCGCACGACTGAGACACACACGAAGGGCCCGCTCCGTCCCCCGGAGCGGGCCCTTCGTGTTCCCCCGATCTCCCCCGATACCCCCCGAACACACCTCGCTGCTGCTCCCCCCGAGGTGTTGTTCTGGAGGTGAGAATAACCTGTGGCGCGCGATGCCGGTAGTCCCGTAGCGTCACGGACATGAGCAGCAGACTGCATGACGTGGCACGGGTGAACGAGGAGATTGCCGCGCGGGGGAGCTACCGGACGACCGGGGGCGAACTCGTGCAGGTGGGGGAGCAGTTGGCGGCGGCCAGGGCTGGCACGGTGTCGTACGCGCCGGGGGACCTGGACGCGCTGCTGGCGGCGGGGGAGCGCGGGCCCGGGCCGGCGGGCGGGCGGATCGAGGTGACGGCCGAGGGGAGCATGGAGGCCGCCTGGCGGTTGGTCGCGGCCGGGGCCGGCCCGGTCGGGGTGCTGAACTTCGCCTCCGCGCGCAACCCCGGCGGCGGCTACCTGCGCGGCGCCCGCGCCCAGGAGGAGGACCTGTGCCGCAGCGCGCTGCTGTACAGCTGCCTGGTGGAGGCGCCGGACTACTACGAGGCGCACCGGGCCTCGACGGACCTCCGGTACAGCCACCGGGTGATCGTCTCGCCCGCGGTGCCGGTGATCCGGAACAGCCGGGGAGACCTGCAGGCCCGGCCGTACCCGGTCACCTTCCTCACCTCGCCCGCGCCCAACGCCGGCCAGCTGGAACGGCGTTCGGCCGGTACGGGCGTCCGGCGGGTGCTCGCCGAGCGGGCCGTCCGGGTGCTCGCCGCGGCGGCCCGGCACGAGGTCCGCGCCCTGGTGCTCGGCGCCTGGGGCTGCGGGGTGTTCCGCAACGACCCGGCCCAGGTCGCGGAGGCCTTCGAGGGCGCGCTGGCCCGGTACGGGGGCGCGTTCGAGCAGGTGGTGTTCGCGGTCTGGGACCGCTCACCGGTCTCGGCGAACCGGGCCGCCTTCGAGGCGCGGTTCGGCACGGCGGTGGTCCCGTCCCGTCCGGCGCGTTAGCGCTTGCGGGCGGCGAGCTCCACTCGTGGGGCTCGTAGGGACTGTGCGTCGGCTTCCGACCATAACCCGGCGAACGGGGCGCTCACGGGCCGGTCCCTAGCCGAAGGCCGACACCGTGGACATCCCCGGCACCATCCGGGCCAGCCGCTGCGCCGCCTCCGCCGGGTCGAGCACCCGCTCCAGCCGGAGGTCGCCCGGGACCTCCTGGATGAAGCGCCCGGCCGACCAGCTGCGCTCGTACGGCAGTTGCTCCAGCACCAGGGTGCGCACCCCGTCCAGCACCGGGATGTCGCTGGGCGTGCCCTCGTTCCAGAGCCAGGAGCCGTCCGGCGCCACCAGGTTGAAGGCGCCGGTGGCGATCAGCCGGCGGCCGTCCAGGAACTCCGTCCGGGCCAGCGCGACGACCTCCGGGTCCTGCGGGGTGCCGGGCAGGTGGCCGCCGCCGATCAGCACGTCGGCGAGCAGGGTGTGCAGCTGGAAGGTGTCGCTCAGGCCGCTCATCCGCAGCAGGTAGCCGGTGCCGGTGGGGCGGTCCAGCACCAGCAGCGGTTCGTCGTCGAGCATCAGCGCCAGGTGCGTCAGGCCCTTGAAGTCGTGCTGCTCGCCCTCGTACCGGTCGAACAGCTCCAGCAGCACCTCGGTGACGCCGGAGGCACGGGCCTCGGCCCGGACCGGCGCGTGCGCGTACACGGCCCAGGCGGCCTGCTGCCACAGGTGCAGCGTCCACCAGCCGACCACGGCCAGATGGGCGTTCCACTCGTCGAGGTGCTCCGGGCTCTCGATCCGGGCGTGCGCCTCGGCCGGATCGTCCGCCTCCTGGTCCGGCAGCGGGCCGCCGCCGGTCCGCGCCCAGCCCTCGGCCAGCCGCTGCGCGCCGGTCAGCGCCCCGCGCAGGCCGGCCAGCACCGGGCCGGCGCAGGCGACCGGGTCAGCGCCGGACTCCACGCAGGCGCCCACCACCATCGCCAGGTGTGCCCGGGGGAACGGCGGGGCGTCCGGCAGCAGCGCGGCCAGCCGGGGCCCGGCCGCCCGCCGCTCGGCCGGCCCGGCCGGGCCGAACAGCCCGCCGACCAGGCCGATGGCCGGGTCGAAGCGTTCGTCGTCGCCGGCCGCGACCACCGCCTCCAGTTCGGCCACCGCCTCCAGGAGGGTGGGCTGCTGACGCTGCGACGGAAGGGGACCGGGGGTCTGCTCGGTGGACATTCGCCGCAGCATAGGCGGCGCGGTCCGTCCACCGGAAACGCCCCCCGCCGTTCGTCCGGGTGACGGATACTCGCGCGGTGACCGCGTCCCCCGTTCCTCCCGTAACCCCTGGTGCCGATGAGGCGTCCGAGCCGGCCCTCAAGGTGGCACCGCTCGAACTCTTCCTGGACCTCGTGTTCGTCTTCACCATCACCCAGCTCACCGGCAGCCTGGTCCACCACCTCACCCTGGGCGGGTTCGCCCAGGTGCTGGTGATGCTGGGCGTGATCTGGTGGATGTACGACGCCTTCATATGGCTGACCAACGCGATGCCACCGCGCACCCACGGACGGCGCGGGCTGCTGATGCTGGCGATGGGCGGCTTCCTGGTGATCTCGCTGTCCGTGCCGCACGCCTTCGAGGGCAGCGGCGCCGCCTTCGGCTGGGCGTACCTGGTGGTGGTCGCCCTGCACACCGGGATGTTCATCGCCGCCGGGGTGACACCCGCCGCGGTGCTCGGCATGGGCGCGTCCAACCTGGTCGTCGGCGCCCTGGTGCTGGCCGGCGGCTACCTCGCCGGGACGGTCCAACTCGGCTTCTGGGTGGCCTCCTTCGCGATGCAGTACGTCACCCCGAGGGCGGCCCGGCTGCCGGAGTTCCGGCTGCGGTCCGACCACTTCGTGGAACGGCACGGGCTGATCGTGATCATCGCGTTCGGCGAGTCGGTGATCGCCATCGGGGTCGGCGCGGGAGCCACCGAGTTCGGGCCCGCGCTGATCGCCGTCGCGCTGCTCAGCCTGACCGTCTGCGTCGGGCTCTGGTGGGCGTACTTCGGGCACGACGACGACGCCCGCGCCGAGCACCACATGGCGGCGCTGTCCTCCGCCGAGCGCAACCGGGCGGCGGTGTCCGTCTACTACCTCGGCCACCTCGGGCTGCTGCTCGGCGTGCTGCTGTTCGCCGCCGGGGTGAAGTCGGCGACCGCCCACCCCGCCGCCGCGATCACCCAGCCGCAGGCCGTCGCGCTGGCCGGCGGCATCACGCTGTACCTGGTGGTGAACACCGCCATCCGGCACTTCTTCGGGCTGGGGCCCCACCTGCCCCGGCTGCTCGGCGCCGCCCTGGTCGCGGTGACCGTCCCGCTGGGCACCGGGGTGTCGGCGCTGGCGCAGGTCGCCGCGGTGGCCGCGGTGCTGGTCGTGGTCTTCGGCTGCGAGGCGGCCCGCCGCTCCTCGGCGCCGGACCGGTGGCCAGCGCCTGACGTCAGCGCCTGACGTCAGGGCCTGCTCCCAGGGCCTGCTCCCAGGGCCCGATGTCAGCGCCTGATGCGAGACTGCGAGCATGAATGCGGGCATGACTGACAGCGTGGGCGACAGGCCGGCCGGCCGCGCGGTGACCGACGGCCGCTACCGGATCCGCAACGTCGGCAGCGGCCTGCTGCTGGAGGTCGCCGAGGCCTCCCGGCGCAGCGGCGCCCGCATCCGCCTGGGGGCGGACGACGGCTCCGACGCCCAGCTCTGGCAGCTCGCCGCCGTCCACCCCGGCGGCGCGCTCTTCCACATCGAGAACGCCGGCAGCGGCAAGCGACTCGACGTCACCGGCGCCTGCCCGGACGACGGCGTCCCGATCCAGCAGTGGTCCGCCAACGCCTTCGGCGCCCAGGAATGGCTGCTGGAGGCCCACGTCGACGCCCCGGGGACGTACACCGTCACCAGCTTCATCAGCGGCAAGCCGCTGACCGCCCCGGAGGCCCCGGACGGGGGCGTCCAGCAGTGGGAGGACGTCGACTCGCCCACCCAGTGGTGGCGCTTCGAGCGGCAGGGGTAGTCCTGGAGGCCCGCTGCCTCCCCGGGCCCGACTCCTCAGACCGACAGGTTGGCCCGCAGGGCGTCCAGGTCGGCGTCGGTGAGGCCGTGGGCGTGGAGGTAGGCCGGGACGGTGCCGTGGTGGGTGCGGATCCAGCCGAGGGAGGAGGCGATGAGTTCGGCGGCGACCGGGCGGGAGAGGCGCTCGCTGCCGGTCTCGTCGACGTACGGGGTCGGGCCGTTGTCGAGGCCGAGGCCGCGGTTGGAGAGCAGGAAGTCGGCGGTGATGTCGGCGTCCGAGGCGCCCAGCAGGGACTGCAGGACGGCGATGGTGAGGCCGGTGCGGTCCTTGCCGACCGCGCAGTGCACGACCACCGGCACGGCCTCCGGGGCGGCCAGCCGGCGGATGATCGCGCTGAGCGAGGGGCCGGCGGTCTCCGGCATGAAGGTGTAGAGGCCGGCCTGGTCCTCGGGCCAGGGGCGGTCGACGTTGCCGCGGTCGGCGGGCAGGGTCGGCAGGTTGAGGGACTCGTGGTCGAGGCCGTGCCGCTGGTCCGGCCAGGTCTCCAGCTCGAACGGGCTGCGCAGGTCGATCACCGTCCGGAGGCCGAGGTCCTTGAGCTTCCGGGCGCCCTCCTCGGTGAGCGTGTGGAGGGACCCGGAGCGGTACAGCACGCCCCGGCGTAGGGCGCCGATCCCGCCCGCGTCACGGAAGTTGCGCACGCCGGGGATGTCGATGAAGGCAGCGGTCATGGCCCCACGGTACGGGTGCGGACGGACCGGGGGAAGGAAACCGGAGAGGGCCGTTCGGCGTCCGGTGGACGCCGAACAGGGTTCTCAGCGCCCGCCGGAGACCTCCAGGAACGCCCCCGTGGTGTACGAGGCGGCCGGGGACAGCAGGAACAGGATCGCCTCGGCGACCTCCTCCGGCTCCCCGCCGCGCCGCATCGGCAGGCCCGGCGCGACCCGGTCGACCCGGCCCGGCTCGCCGCCGAGCGCGTGGATGCCGGTGTGGATCAGGCCCGGGCGAACGCAGTTGACCCGGATGCCCTCGTCGGCGACCTCCAGCGCCAGCCCGCGGGTCATCGAGTCCACCGCGCCCTTGGCGGCCGCGTAGTCGACGTACTCCTTGGGCGAGCCGATCCGGGAGGCGGCCGAGCCGACGTTGACGATCGCGCCACCGCGCCCGCCGTGCCGGGTGGACATCCGGCGGACGGCCTGGGCCGCGCACAGGAAGGGGCCGGTGATGTTGGCGGCCCAGATCCGGTTCAGCCGGTCCTCGTCGATCTCCTCCAGCCGGCACTGCCGCTCCAGCGTGCCGGCGTTGTTCACCAGCCCGGTGAGCGGCCCGAGTTCGGCGTCCACGGTGGTGAACAGCCGTTCCACGTCGGCGCTGCGGCTGACGTCGGCCCGGACGGCGATCGCGGTGCCGCCGGCGGCCCGGACGGCGTCCACGACGGCGGTGGCCGAGGCCTCGTCCGTACGGTAGTTGACGCACACCCGGTAGCCGCGGCGGGCGGCCAGCAGGGCGGTGGCGGCGCCGATGCCGCGACCGGCGCCGGTGACGATCAGGACCTCGTCGGTGGTGGTGGTCGACATGGGCCGTACGCTACCGGGCCTGCTGCTCCGCGAGAGCGGCTCTCCGCAGCGCGGCGATCTTCGGGGCGCGGCTCTTCGGCGAGTCGAGGCTGAAGCCGCGGGCGTCGCCGAGCTCGTCCCGGACGAACGTCTCGGTGCGGGCCACCGCCTCGCGCAGCGCGTCGTCCGGGCGGACGAAGGACTGGTGGACGATCTCGGCCCGCTCGGTGTCGTACTCCCACAGGCCGACGATCCGGCCGCGGTCCAGCACCAGGTGGGTCTGCGGGTCGGCCTCGCTGCCGAAGGTGCGCCCGACCCGGCCGGCGGGCAGCGGGCGGGCGGCGTCGGCCGGGTCGAGCAGCCGGCGCAGGTCGCGGTGCAGCAGGTGGATGCCGTCGATACCGGCCAGCAGGGTGTAGTGCGGTTCGGTGGGCACCTCGAACTCGGCGAACTCCTCGGCGAGTTCGGGCATCAACAGCAGCTCGGAGCCGGGCGCCAGCGGCGCCGCCCCGGCCTCGGCGACGGCCCGGCGGGCGGTGGCCGCGGTGAAGCCGGAGAACCAGCGGAAGTGCCCGAGGGTGGCCGGACCGGCCCAGGAGAAGTAGCGGCGGGCGAGGTCGACGGCGTCCCCCGCGACCGGCTGGTCCCACCTGACGTAGCCGTAACGCTGCTGGTCCAGGCGGCCGTTGACCGGCACCCGGCGGATCCGGCCGCGCGACTGCATCAGCCCGAGAGCGAGCGGCAGGGTGGTCGAGAGGCCGCGCTTGCGGCCCGCCTCACCGAGCGGCCGGACGGCGTCGCCGACCGCCTCCCGGATCGTGGTCGGGTCCAGCGGCCCGCCGTCGGACAGCACCCGCTCGATGGCCAGGCAGAGCTGCTCCACCTCGTCCCGGCCGACCCCCAGGTGCTTGGCCGCGGCGGCCAGTTCACCCTCCGGGGCGGCCGCGCCGACCGCCAGGCCGAGCGCGAAGTCGGCGGCCGGCAGCACGTACGTGCAGCCGCGCGCGGACGGCAGCTCGTGCACCTCCAGGGCGGCCACCGCCGCGTCCACCTCGGCGCGCCGGAGCCCGGCCCGGGCGAACAGGCCCAGGTACGGGGCCGCGCCGCCGACCGAGCGGGCCCAGCCGGTGGCGGCCAGCACCTCGGCGGCGGACGCCCCGGTGTGCGGACGGTCCAGCCACTGCCGGTGGGACCACCAGGCCCGCACCTTCTCGACGCCGACGGCTTCCGGGCGGGGATCGTGCTGCATGGGGCCAGTATCGACGGCCGGGCGGGCCCCGGTCCGGAAATCGCTCGCCCGGCGCGGCCCGCTCGGGAGAGGATGCGCTCTCCGGCCGCCCGTTCGAGAGGAGCCCCGTCCATGCCCACCGTTCCCGGCACCGCGCCGCTCCCCGGCACCGTGCTGCTGTCCGGCATCGTCGGTTCCACCGCGTACGGCTTCGCCCACGCCGGCTCCGACCTCGACCGGCTGGGCCTGTTCGCCACCCCCACCGAGGAGTTGCACGGCCTGCACCGCCCCGCCGAGTCGCACGTCACCACCGCGCCCGACGTCACCCTGCACGAGGCCGCCAAGTGGTGCCGGCTGGCGCTGTCCTGCAACCCGACCGCCTCCGAACTCGTCTGGCTGCCCGAGGACCTGTACGAGACCGTCACCCCGCTCGGTCGCGAACTGGTCGGCATCCGGTCGAGCTTCCTCAGCGCACCGGCCGTCCGCAAGGCCTATCTCGGTTACGCGGACCAGCAGTTCCGCAAGCTGCTGTCCCGCGACACCACCGACCCGGCCGTCCGCGCCCGGGCCGCCAAGCACGCCCGGCACCTCGTCCGGCTGGTCGAGCAGGCCGTCCGGCTGCACCGCACCGGCCACAACCTGATCCGGCTGCCCGACCCGGAGCGCGTCCGCGACCTGGGCGAACGCATCGCCGACCGCCCCGCCACCGCCGAACAGCTGATCGCCGACGCCGCCGACCGCCTCTCCCGCCCCGGCGTCCTGCCCGACGCCCCCGACCCCCGCCCCGCCGAGGCCTGGCTCCGCCGCGTCCGCGCCGCCCACTACAGCCCGCCCCAAGGCCCGCCCCCCGTTCCCGGCGCGCCTGCCCAATCCACTGGCGGAGCCCTGGGGCCCACCGGGTAGGATCGCCGTGGCCCTCCCCACCCGGGACCACCCCGGGATCCAGTCGGGACCAAGGGCCGCGGGCCACTAGCTCAATTGGCAGAGCTGCGGACTTTTAATCCGTAGGTTCAGGGTTCGAGCCCCTGGTGGCCCACTCTTCGCAGGGGCGGTCTTACCCCCGCTGGCCTGCGACTTAGCGCCCTGAATCGGTTGTGCCGGTCGGGGCGTTTTCGCTTTCTCGGGTGCAGGCGAGCCCGAAGTGAGCCCGACGGTTTCGCCGACTGCCGCCTGACGCGCCCGGGGAGCCGGCCGTGCGGTGGCCTCGGACACCTCCCGGTCGATCTCCGGGAGGAGGCTGGTGTGCGTGTCGGACGTGAGCGTGATCGTGGCTGCCACGGCGTCTCAAGGGACGAGACCCTTCGAGTGAAGAACCGGAGCAAGGCCGCCTGATTGGCGGTTCGCTGGCTGCCGGGGAGTTTTCCAGACCATACGTTCAACTCTGGCGCTCACAGCGGCGGCGCTCGTGCACAGAGTTCGTCCACACCTGCCAAGACCACAACGCCAGGAGGAACAGCCATGCGCCTGACCCGCTCCGCTCTCGTTGCCGCAACGGCAGTGGCTTCCGTCTCAGCTTTTGGCCTGCCCCTCTTCTTCATGGACCGGATGTCCCACGGTTCCGATGCCACGCGGGTCCGCATGGTCAGCGCCTCCGGCACCTCGTGGAGCGAGGCCGAATCGTCCTGGCCACTCTCCACGAATCCGGGCCCGCAGGAACCAGTGCGCCCCTGTCACAGCTACGGTGGCCCCTACTGCGGCTGGGTGGAAACGTACCGGGGTGGCTGTGACAGGGAGTGGGGCCTGAGCTTCGGGGTCAAAAACCCTGACCGGATCTGCCCCCACGACCCCCGCCCGAGTTCCTCGGCCACGCCGGACCCCACCGAAAGCAGCAGTTCCTCCTGACCAGTTCCGCCGGGAGGGCTACGTCCTCGCCTGACCGGCGGCCACGTGGGCCGCTGGACGGAGCCGCATGGAGGCGGCACCGTCCCGGCGAGGCCGGCCAACCCCGGGAGGCCGGCCGTTCGCCATTGGTACGGCTGGGGTGGCGGCACATCAGGCCCCTGATGCGATCCGACGTCAGGGGCCGAAGGCGCTGCCGGTTACTGTTCCGGCCGAGCGGCACGCTGCCGACGACGTCTGTGGAGCCAGGCCGTAGCCGGCACTCCCAGAACCATCAGCAAGCCGCCGGCCGCGATCCCGATGTGCTTCGCGCTCGGACGACCAGCGCTCCTACCGTCAGCCGCACCATCAGGCGGAGGAGGGAGGCTGGTGCCCCCGGAGGCGGGAGTCTCCGGCGTGGGCTGGCCGTTTTGCTGGTGGTCCCCTTCCTGGGGCGACGGGGAGCCGGACTCCTGGGGCGACGGGGCGCCGGACGGGCCACCCCCGTCGGCAGCTTCACCATCGTGCGGACGAGCATGGTCACCGCGGTCACCGTCGTCGTCGTGGTGGTGCTCGTCGTCGTAGTCGTCGATGCAGTGGGCGGCTGGGAAGGGGAAGACTCGCTCGTGGCGGTCGAAGGCCTTCACCAGGAAGACCGGGTGCTCCCTGAAAAAGCCGTGAATCTTGAACTCATACTGATTGCTGGTCTGGGTGGGGTAATTAACGTCCAAATACGTTGAAACGGTAAAGCTGGGCCATGGCGCCTCCGGCGGCTCGGACGAGGATGATGGGGCCCCCTGGAGAACGAGAGCCTCCGGCCCGCGCCGGCTGTTCGTCAGAATCGCTCTGAAGTTTCGGTCGATGAGCACGACACGGCGGGGACTGTAGCAGTGGCGCCAGGGATTGTGGTGATGGTGGTGCCCACCCTCTTCCCTTCCCCCTTCCCATCCCCTTTCTCCTTCCCCTTCCCCTTCCTGGCGCCACGACGAGTCGGACGCGTGCCGTGTGGACGTCTGCGCAGCGACGCCTGCAGGCGGAGACGCAAGGGCGATTGCCGCACTCGCCAGCGACGCTGCAACCCACGGTCGAAGATTCATCCAATGACCTCCATGGGCGGCGGACGCAGGCAACCGCCTGCTGGGCGACACAGCCGGGTGTCAGAAGAAGTTAAGAGGAGTCGGCTCATCAGATCGTGAACATCCTCGGGAAGCCGCACTCTTGTCACTCAGCCGCAGCAGTTTCGTGCCCTGCCCGGCCAGGACGGCGTGGTTCAGACACTCGGCCAGAGCTGAGCTGTGTGAGCGGCGCGTGAGCGGACCCTGGAGCATGCAACGGTCCGACGCTGGACGGAACGTCACCGTGCAGTGCGCCAAGCCGCGGAAACAACAGAAGGTAGCCCGTTTCAGCCGACCGTAGGTTCAGGGTTCGAGCCCCTGGTGGCCCACACGATGGACCCCTGTCCGACCTGGGCGTTCTCCCTTCGGGGAGGGCGCCCTTCGTCGTCTCCGGGGCCGGGAGGGACCCGCCGAAGTTGGGTGAGGGAGGCTCAACTATCCTGATGGCATGGGACCTTTGAAGCCGGATCTGGCACAGCTCGTCATCGGACTCGTCTGCTTCTTCCTGATATTCGGCGTTCTCGGGGCGGTGCTGCTGCCGCGGATCGAGAAGCTGCTCGGGGAGCGCCGGGATGCCACCGAGGGTGGTGTGGAGCGGGCCGAGGAGGCGCGGGCGGAGGCCCAGCGGGTGTACGAGGAGTTCCAGGCGGAGCTCGTCGCGGCGCGGCACGAGGCGGCGGTGATCCGGCAGACGGCCACCGAGGAGGGGGCGGCGCTGATCGCGCAGCTGCGGGCCGAGGGCCAGGAGCTGCGGGACCGGATGCTGGCCGAGGCGCAGGTGCAGCTGGCGGCGGACCGGGTGCTGGCCGAGGCCGAGCTGCGGGAGGACGTGATCCGGCTGGCCGGTGAGCTCGCGGGCCGGGTGATCGGCGAGCCGGTCGCCGAGCTGCCGCGCACCCGGGAGATCGCGGACGAGTTCTTCGCCGCCCACGACGCCCGGGCGGATGCGAGCGCCTGACGTTCCGCACCTGTCGGACTTCCCCGCCAACGGCTCGGGTCCCGGGCAGTGGTCCATCCACTGACCGGGACCCGAGCCGTTTCGGCGGGCGGGGGGAAACGCGCAGGTGGCGCCCGGCGCGGACCATGACGTTTGTCATGCCGCAGTGGTGCCCGCAGGCACTGACGGAGGTTCAGGGCCAGGCCGTAGATTTCAGGGCATGGAGATCACGAAGAACACCGAGACCCCGGCCCGCCGCACCGAGTGGAGCCTGGCCCTGCTGGGCGGCCTGAAGCACCGGGGCGGCTTCACGGCCCGCGAGCGCACGGTGCACGTGGCCGCGGTGGGCGGGGCCAAGCTGGACCACACCGGGGCGGTGCTGCCGGAGGAGGGCACGCACCTGGTCAAGGCGGCGCTGGTCGGGGGCGCGGAGCTGGCCTACCCGGAGGGTGCCTCGGCCGAGGTGGACGCGTTCTCGGTGTTCGGCGGGGTCGACCTGACCGTTCCGGCCGGGACGGCGGTGGAGGTCAGCGGGTTCTCGCTGCTCGGCGGCCGCAGCAAGGGCGTGGCCGGCGAGCCCGGCGGCGCGGTGGTCAAGGTCCGCTCGTACTCGCTGGTCGGGGGCGTCAAGGTCCGGCAGACCGCCTGACCGGGGGGTCGGGCGGCCTGCTCGGGGGAGGGTCACCTCCGGGCCAGCGCCGGGAGGGGAGCGCTGGGGGCGGAGGCTGCGGCGGGGGCCGCGGTGACGCGGGAGAGCCGGACGGTGAGGCCGATCATGGCGAGGACGGCGGCGAGGGCGAGCCAGCTGGCGACGGCCGCCGCGGTGGCGGGGTCGTGGTGGTCGAGGACGGCGAAGTAGCTGCCGCCGATCACGGCGACGCCGGTGACGGCGGCGAACTGCTGGGTGGTGGAGAGGGTGCCGGACGCGGTGCCGGCCCGCTCGGGGGCGATGCCGGCCATCGGGGCACCGATCAGCGAGGGCAGGACCAGGCCGTTGCCGATGCCCATCAGACCCATGGCGGCGAGCAGCACCGGGAGGGCGTGGTGGGCGCCGCCGGTCTGCAGGGCGAGGGCGGTGAGCAGCAGGCTGAGGGCGGTGATCGCCCCGCCGACGACCGGGACGCGCAGCCCGTACCGGGGGAGCAGGCGCTTGCCGGTCAGTGAGCCGACCATGGCGAGGACGGCCATGGGGGTGAAGACCAGGCCGGAGCGCAGCGGGCTGTAGCCGAAGCCGGTCTGCACGGTGAGGCTGATGATGAAGACGAAGCCGGCGAAGAAGGCCATGAAGGCGGCGTTGACGGCGAGTCCGGTGCGGAAGACCCGGCCGCGGAGCAGTTCAGGGTCGAGCAGCGGCTGTCCGCCGCGGGCGGCGAGCCGGCGCTCCCAGCGCAGGGCGGCGAGGAAGGCGGGGACGGCGGCGGCGAGCATCGCCCAGGCCCAGAGCGGCCAGCCGGCCTCCCGGCCGAGGACGAGCGGGACGAGGGCGAGGGCGAGCGAGCCGGAGATCGCGAGCACGCCGATGCCGTCGAGGGCGGGGCGGCGGCCGGTGGTGGTGCGCGGCAGGACGGCGGCGGCGATGGCGAGGACGATCAGGCCGACCGGCAGGTTGACCAGGAAGACGGCGCGCCAGCCGAGGCCGAACAGGTTGCCGTCGAGCAGGACGCCGCCGAGCAGTTGGCCGCAGACGCCGCTGAGTCCGCCGGTGACGCCGAACCAGGCGAGGGCGCGGGGCCGGCCCTCGGCGGGGATGGCGGTGGTGATCAGGGCGAGCACCTGGGGGACCATGGCGGCGGCGGTGAGGCCCTGGAGCATCCGGGCGAGCACCAGCTCGGTGGGGGACTGGGCCAGTCCGCACAGCACGGAGGCGACGGTGAAGGCGGCCATACCGGTGAGGAACATCCGCCGGTGGCCGAGGATGTCGCCGAGTCGGCCGCCGAGGACGAGGCCGGTGGCGTAGCTGAACGCGTAGCCGGCGACGACCAGTTCGAGGGCGGCCTGGCCGGCGCCGAGGTCGGTGCGGATGGCGGGCAGGGCGACGTTCACGACGTTGCCGTCGAAGCCGTACATGAAGAAGGCCGCCAGGATGACGGGCAGGAGGAGCATGGGGTGTGGCCTCCGACTGGAATAGTTGTTGGTGAAAGTGCCAAAAACTTGGGTACGAGGAAGCCCGGGTGGACCCGGGGTGGGGCTCAGGCGCGCAGGTCCTCGACGATCGCGTCGATGGTCGCGTGCAGCGACTCGGGTTCGAAACCCGCCTTGGCCTGCAGCAGCAGGCCGTGGAAGCCGGCCATCACCTGGCGGGCGAGCACCTGCGGGGTGCGGTCCGGGCGGATCTCGCCGCGGAGCCGGCCGCTCTCGATCGCCGTCGTCAGCGCGGCTTCCAGTGGGACGAAGGCCTGGCGGGCCAGCTGAGCCAACTCGGGCTCGCGGATGGCGAGTTCGGTCACGGTGTTGACCGCGAGGCAGCCGCGGTGGTCGGTCGAGGTCTGGTCCACCCCGGTCAGCAGCAGTTGCCGGATGCGTTCCAGCGGGGGGAGGTCGGTCGTCGCGGGGTTCTGCCCGGCCGCGGCGCCCTCGCGGTAGCGGCGCAGCGCCAGCTCGAACAGCTGCCGCTTGCCGCCGAAGGCGTTGTACAGGCTGCCGCGCAGCATGCCGGTGCTCTCGGCCAGGTCGTCGGTCGAGGTCGCGGTGTACCCCTTGGACCAGAAGGTGTTCATGGCCGCGTCGATCGCGGCCTCGGTGTCGAACTTCCTCGGGCGTGCCATGGGGAGGATCGTGCCAGTTGTTGTCAATCTTGTCAAAAACTCCGTCAGATGACGCGGCGGGCCGGGGCTGGTTGGTCGGTCGTCGTGAAGGGTTGAGGTCGCAATCGCGCCAGCTGCGGGGTGGTGCCGCTGGTGGAGTGGACGGGTGCCTACTACTTCTGTTTCCGCCGTCGCCACCCCTGCTCGGGGGGTGCTTCGTGGCTGGTTGGCCGTGGTGTCCGTGATGGCGGGGATCTTCTCCATCGTGACCACCGAGATCCTGCCGATCGGCCTGCTCACGCCGATCGGTGCCACCTTTCGGGTCTCGGACGGTACGGCCGGGCTGATGATGACGCTGCCGGGGGTCGTGGCGGCCGTCGCGGCGCCGGTTGTCACGGTCGCCGTTCGGCGGGCCGACCGGCGGGGTGTGCTCTGCGGGCTCATGTTGGCCCTCGCGCTCGCTGACCTGGTGAACGCGCTCGCGCCCGGCTATTGGATGGTGCTGGCGGCGCGAGTCGTGCTGGGAGTCGTGATCGGTGCGTTCTGGTCGATCGGGGCCGGGCTCGCTCCGCAACTGGTGGCGGCGGGGAGGCAGGGGCGGGCCAATGCGGTGATCTTCTCCGCGGTTCCGCTGGGATCGGTCCTGGGCGTGCCTGCCGGGGTGCTGCTCGGCCATCTGGCCGGGTGGCGGACCGCGTTCGGAGCGATGGCGGTGCTGAGCCTCGCCGTGTTCGCCGCCCTCGCCGCGACCCTGCCCCCGCTGCCGCCGGAGACCCCGACCCGGCTCGCCGTCCTGCGGGGGCTGCTGCGGACGCGGGCGGTCCGTGCGGGGCTGGTCATCACCCTCCTCCTGGTGACCGCGCACTTCGGCACGTACACCTACGTGACCCCGTTCCTGGAGGACGTCACCCACGCCGGACCGGGCGCCGTAACCGCGCTGCTGCTCGTGTACGGGATCGCGGGTGTCGTCGGCAACTTCGCCGGCGGAGCCTGGGCGGGCCGGCGGCGTTCGACGTTCGCCGTCGCCATCGGCTTGCTCGCGGCGTCCGTCCTGCTGCTCCCGCTCCTCGGGACGGCCTGGCCGGGCGCCGCACTTGTACTCGTGGCGTGGGGCCTCGCCTACGGAGCCGTCCCGGTGTGCGCCCAGACCTGGTTCGTCCGCGCGGCCCCGGACGCGCCGGAGGCGGCCACGGTCGTCTTCACGTCCTCGTTCCAGGCCACCATCTCGATCGGCGCCCTGGCCGGCGGTGCGGTCGTCGATGCCTCGTCGCCGTCGGTGGTGATGGTGCTCGGCGGGTGCACCGCACTCGTCGCCGCAGCGGCGGCGGCCCGCTCCCCGCACGCAGGGAGCGGGCCGCGGCAGAGGTTGGGGAAGGGCGGCCGGATCACTTAGGTGTGAATCCGGGACAGCTGTGTGCAAGCCGCGTCGGGCCCCCCCCCGGGGGCGGCGGGGCGCCATACCCCGCCACGCACCGGGGGTTAGGGGGGTACACCCCCCCGAACCGGGGGGGGTAGCTGGTTGCGCGGGGGCCGAGGACCCGGGGGGT
>NZ_JBITZP010000070.1:0-24558 GCF_044546945.1 Kitasatospora sp. NPDC053057
TCGCCCTGGTCATGCTCACCCTGGCGGGCCCTCGCCCCACCCTCCCTGGACGCCAACCCGCGACAGCCTGACCCACACATCAAGCAGGAGAGCCCTAAAACACACACCTAAAACACCAAGGCAGCCCACCACAGGTCACACCCAGACGGGCAGCTCGGAGGGGCCCGGCGTCGCCGTCGGGCCGGGGCGGGCCGGGGCGGGGCGGCGCGGGCCGGGGCGGGGCGGGCCGGGGCGGGGCGGGCCAGGGCGGGCCGGGGCGGGCCCCGTTCAGCGCCGGAAGAACCCCCGCCGCTTCGTCTTCGCGGGCGGCGTCGGCGGCGGGTCGAGGAGGGCCACGACGGCCTGGAGGAAGGGGCGCGCCTCGGCGGTCATGCCCGTCCGGTGCAGCCGGTGACGGCCCGGCTGCTCCCACTCGCCCAGCACCGCGCCGCGCTCGCCCGTGATCGGGTCCACCGCGAACTCCAGGGCGAAGGCCCGTTGCGGCGAGCCGTCGCCCGGCCAGGCCAGCACGACCGCGAAGGCCTCCGTCGCCGCCCGCGGCACCGGGAGCGCGACGAGGAGCAGCCGGTGCGGCCCGGCCTGGACGAAACCGCCCTGGAGTCCGTCCGGTGCCAGCCGCTGGTCCGCGGGCAGGGTGTCGCCGAACTCGCCCCAGAGCCGCAGCAGTTCGCCGCCGATGCGCTCCCCCGGCACCGTGTCCAGGTGGGTGAGCGAGGGCAGCAGGCGGTGCGCGAAGCGGTAGTGGTGCGGGCGCGGTCCGGACGGCGCCTCCCCCGGGTCTGCCAGCCGGGTGACCGCGGCGATCACCTCGTCGGCGTTGACGAGGTCCAGCAGCCCGCCCTCCCCCACCGCGGTGAGCGGCGTCAGCTCGCCGTCCCGCCACCAGTAGGTGTGGGCGGACAGCGGCGCGCCGGAGGCCGCGTACTCGTGGGCCGCCGTTTCGATCAGCGTCTGCAGCACCTCCGGTACCCGGACGTCGAACGGCGCGAACAGCAGGCGGAACGGCGTGGGGAAGGCCACCACGGCGCCGTCCGGCGGCAGTTCCCGCCCCGCCACCTCGCGGTAGAGGGTGTCCAGGGCGAGCACCCGGCTCCCGGTCAGCGCCGACTCTCCGGTGACGACGTGCAGGCCGCCGCCCCCGCCGGTCGGTCGGAGCTCGTGCTCCTCGACGGGCAGCCGCGCCAGCCGTGCCCGAGCGGCCCGGCGCAGCCAGGCCGCGTCCGCGAGCTCGGCGACGGCCTCGGAGGTCAGCACCTGCCAGCCGACCGGTGATTCCAGCGCGAGGAACTCCATTATCCCGGGGGCGACTTCGAGCGCGTGCGGGTACTGCGCGGAGTCGGCCAGGCTCGCGGCGTCCAGGAGTAACGGGTAGAGCCGAGCGGCCGTCTCCTCCGGCGTACCCGCCCGGCCCGCGCCCGGTCCCTGGACGGCGGCGACCAGTTCGAGGACGTGGGAGCGAACCAGTTCCCCGAGCGGCACCTCCGGCCGGGCCGCCATCAGTTCGGGCAGCCCGCCGAGGCCGTGGTCGCGCCCCTGGTCGTCCCGCGCGACATCCCCGTGGAGGGTGACCTGCGTCCCCGCCTGCGCGAACGCCGTCCGTACCAACGCTGCCAGCTCCGGTTCCAGCTCGTGGCGTCCCATCGTCCCCTCCTGACTCAACAGTTCGCCCCCGTCCGTGCGGGGACGCCACCGACCCCTGCCCGGTTGCACTGCCTGGGACACTCCTCGTACGGAACACTCCCGGTACGGAACACTCCGGGCCCTCGCCGTAGCTGCCACCCGCGCACCAAGACCCTGGCCGCCCGCTTCGCTCGAACAGAGCGAGGATCTGGCGGTAGGCCGACGGGAGAAGATCAGAGGTCCGGTCGTTGTCGCCGGCGATCTCCAGCAGCGTCTCGCGGGTGATCTGCAGGCGGTCGACGACCCGCTCGGCCGCGGCCAGTTGGCCTGTGAGGTGGGCGATCTGTTCGCGGAGCCGGTCGGCCTCGTCACGGGCCGCGGTTTGCCGGGCCTCGATCTTCTCCAGTAGCTCGCGCATGCACGCCCCCGCTCGTTCCCGCTGCTGGCGGATCCCGCCAGGTCAGTGTGGTTGTGCCGGTCAGCCGGCGCGTCATGAGGTCGGTCATCGACCAGTAGATCATCGAGGCCGAACTGGCCGGGAGGGTCTCGTAGTCGCGGACCAGCCGCCGGTGGAGCATCGGAGTGCCCAGGGTCTGCTCGACCACCCACCGCTTGGGCACCGGCGCGAATCCCCTGACCTGCGGATCCCGCTGGACGACCTCGACGTCGATGCCCAGCTGAGCGCCATGCTCGATGACGGTGTTCTTGAAGCCCGCGTCCGCCCAGGCCTTGGTCACGGTGGGGGCAGTGGCGGCGACCTTGTCGAGCAGGGCGGTGCCGACGGCGTTGTCGTGGACGTTCGCGGCGACCACGAGCACCGCGATCAGCAGGCCGAGCACGTCGGTGGCGATGCCGCGCTTGCGGCCCGGGCTCTTCTTCCCGGGGTCCAGGCCAGTCGTGTCCTTGGGCGCGTTGACCGAGGCGCGCACGGTCTGGGTGTCGATCACGACCGCGCTGGGGTCCTCGTGCCGGCCCCGGCTCTCGCGGACCCGCCAGAGTAGCAGGTCGTGGATGGTCTGGTCGGTGCAGTCGTCGCGCCACTTGCCGAAGTAGTAGTAGACCGCGCTGGGCGGCGGGAGGTCGTGCGGCAGGTAGCGCCACTGGCAGCCGGTGCGGGCCTGGTACAGGATCGCGTCCACGATCTCCCGCATGTCGTAGCGGCCCTGGTGCCCGCTGACCGACGGGTGCTGCCCCTTCCACGCCGTAATGACCGGCCGGATCAGCTCCCACGCCTCATCCGACAGGTCGCTCGGGTAGGCCCTGCGCTCACCCATACCTACAGCAGACCGCATCCCCGCCGAACGTCAACCCACTTTTCAGTGAAGGAACTTCAACACAATCGGACGAACCGCCCACCCCCCTCGCAGAACCCCCTCTCAGGTCTCATGATGTCCCCCTCAGTACCGCTGACGCGCAATTTGAAGAACGCACGCAGGGCGCGGGGCGCCCTGGGAAACCGAACCACCGCACCATGACGCCGACGGTGGCAGCGTGCTGGAGCGGAAAGCTGCCCTGGGCGGATGGTGTCGGGGGGGGGGGGGGGGGGGGGGGGGGCGCCCCGCCCCCCCCCCCCCCCCCCCCCCCCCCACACCCGGGCGGTCAGGCCGAGACGTGGTACCAGTAGCCGCCGGTGCGAAGGGTGACGTAGTGGACGTTGGTGTTCGTTTCCTTCGCCTCGTACATCATGTCGGCGCCGGTGGCGGGGTCGGTGCCGGCGTAGAGGACGACGTGCACGGTGTTGTGGGCGTCCGCGCCGAAGTACTCGACGTCGCCGGGGCGGCGCTGGGACTCGGTGATCGGGGTGAGGTGGCGGTCCAGGGTCTGCTGGTTGGTGTCGCCCCCATTGGCGAGGTCGATTCCGGCGCCGAACCAGAAGGCCGCGCGCACCAGGCCCGAACAGTCCAGGCCTGTGGTGGTGTTGGCCGCGCAGGGCTGGGGCCCGGTGTATTCGTCGCAGGTGCCCAGGGAAGGGCCGGGGCCCTCGCCGCGCAGGGAGTGGCCGCCGCCCCACACGTACTTGACGCCGAGGTAGGACTTCGCAGCGTTCAGGACCTTGGCGGGGTCGACGGCGCCGCTGGGCAGCGGGGTGGGGGTGTTGGTGTAGAGGGCGTTCTTGACGGCCGTGCCGGCGATGCCGTCGATGGTCAGGGCGTGGGAGGCCTGGAAGTTGCGCACGGCGGTGTCGGTGGCGGGACCGAACTGCCCGTCCACGGTGAGGCGGCCCGCGTTGAAGGTGTTGAGCATCGTCTGCAGGGTGCTGACGCACGCGCCGCTGGCGCCGGTCTGCAGGTCGCCGCACTGGGTGCGCAGGTCCACGGTGGCGGAGGCGGCGGCCGCCGCCGCGTCGAGCGCCGACTTGGTGGCCGGGCCGACGATGCCGTCCGCGGTCAGCGAGTGGGCGGCCTGGAAAGTTCGCACCGCCGTGCCGGTGGCCGACCCGAACTGCCCGTCCACGGTGAGCTGGGCGCCGGTCAGATTGAGCTCCAGCTGGAGCTGGGTGACGCAGCCGTCGGCCTCACCCTGCTGCAGGTCGGCCGGGCAGGCCGCGGAGGTGAGCGGTATCGGGACCGGCGCCGTCGCGGCGGGTGCGGCCGCGGCGGTGTACGCGCCGACGCCCGTCAGCACGGCCGCCAGGGCCAGACCCAGCGACAACCGGCGCCGGGTGGACAGGAGGGTACTCACAGAAGGCTCTCCAGATTCATGATGTTGTCGGGGTAGTGCGCGAAGATCTCCGTCAGTTCGTCTCCGCCTGCAGCATCCGCGTTGCGCTCTGCGCGGCATGTTCCACTCCGCCTCGCAGGAGGACTTCGCCCAGCAGTGTGATGTGGTGCAGCACTGTGCCGCCTTGTCGCCGTTTGGTGGTGAGGCCGGCGTCGGCCAGGATGCTGGCGTGCTGGCTGGCAGTGGCCGGGGCGATGCCGAGCGCGGCGGCCAGGTCACTGGTGCTGAGCGGGCCGCCCGCGGCCAGGGTGTCGAGCGCGACGGCCCGGGTCCGGCCCAGCAATGCGGTCAGCGCCGGTGGCGGGCCGACCCGGTCATCCGTGAGCAGTAGCCGGTCGGCCGGCAGGGGGTAGATGAGCACCGGCGGCTCTTCCGGACGTTCGAAGCCGGCGATCACCAGGCGTCCGGACGCGAAGACGGCCGGCTGAAGCACCAGGCCGCGACCCGCCAGGGGAAGCTCGGTCACGCAGGGCGACGACATCGGCAGGCTCAGGACAGGTGGCTTCCACCGGGCTGCCGGGTGCAGTGTGGCCAGTACCGCGTTCAGGCCCCCGGTGGCCAGCTGCCTCGTCCGGTACTGGTGCTCCGCGGCCACCACAGCGTCGATCTGCTCCCAGTACGGTGTGATTGCCGCCGACTGGTACTCCGCCGTGAGGTCGCCGAGCAGCACACGCGACCTGTGGTCACCGGACGCCAGGTCCCTGGCGAACGGTGTCAGCCGGCGCAGGCGGCCCAGCCCTCGCAGATAGCCGCGACCGTCCCGGTCCATCCCGTCCGCCGTGGCCTCGGCCGTGTCCCGGCCCTCTGGACGCGCGATCAGGAATTCCGGAAGGTCGGTCGCCGCAAACAGGTCGAACAGCATTGCCGAACGCGGCTTCCAGCGCCGCCCGAGTTGCTCGTGCCACTTCCCGAGCCTGCCCTCCGGCCGGCGGGTCGCCAGCAGGTGGAGACTCAACGACAGTTCCGCGGACATGTCGGCGGCCGGCGCGACCCGGGTGAGCGCCAGATCCCGGTCGGTGAAATGGATCCTCAGCACCTGCTGATCCTGGACCCCGCCAGACAGCCGCGGCAAGGGATTCGTCGAGAGACGAATCCCTTGCCGCAAGGAGGCGAAGTGACGCATCGTCATCGGCAGCGAGAGACCCCAACGGCCCTGCAACGGCTCCGGAAGACCCGCTGTAGAGCCGGGAACTGACAGCACCTGTGGCCTCGCCCCGCTCCTAATGGGAGCGGGGCCACACGACTACGACGGGAGCGACCCGACAACGCTCCCGTGACCAGAGTGACGTGAGCGATTGAGGAGACTCGACATGCAGAAGAAGTGGGCCCTTCGTGCGGCTACCCTCACCATCGGCGCCACCGCAGCCCTCGGCCTCGCCGTCGGCACGGCCAACGCCGCCTCCACGATCCAGTGGGGCTCCACCGGTCAGCCGGTAAGGTGCGTCCAGCAGGCCATGAACTACCTCGACAGCGCCGGCCTCTCGGTCGACGGCCAGTTCGGCCAGAACACCTACAACGCGGTGGTCGCCTACCAGGGCTCGAAGGGCATCCAGCAGGACGGCCAGGTCGGCCCGCAGACCGGTGGCGACATCAAGGCCGACATCTACAACGTCTACCTGGCCGCCCACCACTCCGGCGACTACTCCACGCAGAGCACCATGAGCGCCTGGATGAGCAACTGCAACAGCCAGCTCCCCGGCTGATCACCGCTCCCCGAGACCGAGTAGCCGGTCGGGGGGGGGGGGGGGGGGGGGGGGCCCCCCCCCCCCCCCCCCCCCCCCCCCCCCCCCCGCGCGGGGGGGGGGGGGGCCCCCCCCCCCCCCCCCCCCCCCCCCCCCCCACCCCCGCGGCCCATCAGGCGAAGCGTTGGGCGTAGCTGCACTCGACGCAGAACTCGTTGCCCTCGGCGTCGAACACAGGTCACACCGCCGTTGCCCGACCGAATACCCGCTCTCCGCCAGGCCGATCGCCGACAGGCCGCCGAGATGATCATGTCCACGGCCATTGAGCAGGTCGTCCGCGACGCGGAACAGCAACTCGCGGACGGGACCTGGAACCTCGCCGCCAATGACTCGGCCCTGGCCGGGGCAACCGCCACCGCCCTGGCCGGGCCATCGGGCCCGTCGACAGCCACCAGACGCTGTCAACGATCGAGCGGCTCGCCGCACTGCGCGAGGCCATCGCTGCTCTCGCCATCACCATCGCCCGCACCCACGGCCACCTCGCCTGGTTCCTCGCCCAGTGCGCCAGCCGCCTCGACCCGATCCTCCACTGGCGCGCCCTTGACGCCCCCCAAGGCTCCTTCGGCGCCGTCCTCCCCACCAGCGACGAACTCACCGACGCGGAAACAGCCGTCCGCCTCCTCGCCGCCATGCTCCACCGCACCAGCCAGACCACCTGACCCACCCGCGGGACAACCCACAAACCGGGCCCGCGAGACCAGACAGCGCCCCCGAGCCCCACCCCACCAACGCGGCCGGCACCAGCCGGACGCCAAGAAGAAAAGCCCAGCGCAGCGACCGGACCCACCGACCAACGCCCCAACCCACCCACCACAGCCACCACCAGGCAGGGGCCCAGGACGGTAAGTCGAGGTGGTGAGTTCGGCCCGTCACCCCCGACGAGCAGCACAAATACGCAGCAAGCGGGACAGGGGGCGGGGGCCGAACCGAACCACAGGCCGAATCCCCAGCCTGCCCCTGGAGCGAACTACGAGCCGAACCCCCAACCGCACAGCCGGGCGGCGTCACGCCCGACGGTGGCGCCCGGTGGGCCGGACCGGGCTACCGGCCGTGGGCGAATCGACCACGGCGGGCACGTCGACCAGGGCGGCGACATCGCTGATGAGCGTGCCGCAGGCCGGAGATCCGGACGGTGGGCTGGGACAGCGGCTGGACGGCCCTGACCCGACGTCTGCTACGCCGCGGCCAGTTCGCCTCCCGCGACGAACTGGCCGCGGCCGTCGACACCTTCGTCCTGGCCTGCGACGAACACGACGCCGGGCCCTACCGCTGGGCCTACGGCGGCAGCCCGCTCGAAACCGCATGAACCCCCGAAGGTCAGCGCGGCGCTGCACTAGTGCTGGAAGAGTACTTCCGGATCGTTCGGCGAGGGGCCGTCCAGCAGGGGACTGTGGATCCCCTTCAGCGTCTGGTCGAAGAACGCTGTCACGTACTCGCGGGTGATCGCCACCCCGCGTTCCGGGGCGAGGGTCGCCGTCGGGAACCCGGCCTGCTCCTGAAGCAGGTCCCCGTCGGAGAAGCTGAAGTGGTCGGCGTCGACGGCTGGGCGGTCGAGTTCGAGGCCGTTCGCGAAGGAGTGCAGGTGGGGCAGGTCGGCGGCGCGGACCGTGGTGATCCAGTCGGCGAGCTTGGCGTCGTTGCCCTCGGCGGGGGTCAGCAGCTGAGCGAACTCGCGGGTGACGCGGGCGAGTTCGGTCAGCTCGGGGCAGGATTCGGTGAGTTCCCGCAGTAGTGCGGTGTCCTTGTCGCGAAGGTTCTCGGGGCGGGTGAGGAGGAGGCGGGCGAAGCGCTGCGGGGTGGTGACCGGCTTGTCGCCCTCGGCGCGGCCCTGGGTGATGTAGCGGTAGAGCAGGTTGAGGCTCCCGGTGTAGCCCAGCTCCTTGATCTCCCGGAAGAGCTGGAGGACGGGCACGGCCGGGTCTTCCGCGCGGCGGGTGCGCAGGTGGTCGCGGTAGGGGTCGACGAGCGTGGGCTTGTAGCGGGGTGCGCGGCGGTCGCCGGTGGGCTCCTTCATGCAGGCGTACCGCTTGACGGTGTTCAGGGCGACGTCGAGGCGGCGGGCGCATTCGAGCAGGCCGACGCCCTTGTCGAGCAGATGGTGGACCTGCTTCCAGCGTTCGCGGGTGGTCTGCTCGCGCACGCCCCCGGGCCGGGCGGGGTTCACAGCAGTGGCCCAGCAGGCGGCGTGGGAGCGGACTTCGGCCAGGACCTTGCCGCACAGGTTTCTCCACAGGTGCCACCTGTCGCTGACCTGCACCGCTTCGGGGAGGGCCTGGCGGATCGCCTCGCCGTAGGAGCCGGAGCCGTCCCGGCAGGCGTATTCGGCCCCGGGGTGCTCGCGCAGCCACGCGATCAGGGTCTGGGCGGTGCGGTCGGGCAGGACGTCGATCCGCTCGCCGGTCTCGGCGTCGATGATCACGGTGGCGTAGCGGTGCCGGCGCTTGAGGGCGAAGTCGTCGATGCCGAGCACACGCGGGACGCGTGGCGGCGGTGTCGCCCTGCGCATGAGCATGCACAGGGCGGTCGAGCGGGAGATCGCGCAGGCCAGCACGCGGGAGAGGCGGGCGCCCGCCCGGCCCGCTAACTCCTTGACCACGGAGCCGAGTTGGCCGGCCAGACGGTTTGGTGCGACGCTGGTAGCGCTCCACGACGCCGGGAACCTGCTCGCGGAACGTCTGCCGCGAGCAGTCGAGCACCGGACACACCAGCCGCCGCAGCCTCACTGAGACGACGACCCGCCGCCCGTCCATGGGCACGTCCGCGACCCGGCGCCCGTGGAAGCCGTGCACCCGCCCTGTCGGGGTCCCGCACTTGGGGCACGGCACCGGATCGTCCCGGGTCCGCGCCGTCACCCGGATCAGGCCGCCCTCGTCCGCCACACCCTCGATGACCAGCGCCGACAACCCCGAAAACACCACGCTCACAAGCTCGTTGACATCTCGCACATCATGCCAACAATGCCCGTCACCTTTCGTTACCACCGATTACGGGACAGAGCCGAAGACCGTACAGACCCTCTCTCAGTGGTCGGACGGCCGGCGGTGGCGCTCGGTGAGGCCAAGGGAACCTCGTTCGGTCGAATGAATGTGATGGTGTGTCAGTTTGTCGCCCGAGAGAACGGGTCGAATACGATCCAATTCATGACGACTGAACAGCCATCGTTGTCGGTGGTTCATCAGGTATGCATGACCCTGTCCGCGCTGGCGGCCACCTCAGCGACACCCCGGCCGTCCGGGGAGACCCGGACGGAGCAGACGGCACGCGCCGTCATGGGCATCAACCAGCAGTTGAGGATCACCACACTGGCGACCAAGGGCGTCTGGGAGGTCGCCTGGCTGGCGCTGAGCCCAGACAACGCCAACATGGCGTACATCGCCCGGACCATCGACAAATCCAACCAGTTCGCGGTGGTCAGCCGCGGGACGATCGGCAGTCTTCCCGACATCCTGGAGGACCTCGACGTCGGCACGGTCGTCCCGTTCACCCCGGCCGGTTCGCAGGCGATCGCGGTGTCGAAGGGGGCCATGGCGGCGTTCACGCAGGTCGCCACAATGCACTCGCCGTCATTGTCGGAGGTCGGCGAGGTGCTGGGCGAGTCAGTGCCGGAGAGTGCCTTCGGCAGCCCGGGCACGACGCTGGTGCAGGCACTCAAGGCCCTCGTCGAAGCGGCGCCGAGCCCGCCGACGGTCTTCGTCACCGGCCACAGCCTGGGCGGCTGCATCGCGACCATGCTTGCGCCGTACCTGTGGGCGCAGGCGCAGGCGCAGAGCTGGAAGAAGATCCCGCAGTTCGGGCTCGTTACCTTCGCGGCTCCCACTGCCGGCCTGCAGAGCTTCGCCACCTTCGTCAACAGCGTGCCGTGGGTCATCAACGATCACGTGGTCAACTTCTACGACATGGTGCCGCTCGCCTGGAACAGCCTCGACAGTGCCAAGAAGTGGTACCCGGACCCGGGGCCGAAGGCGAACCCCGTGGTGACGGGGCTGATCGAGAAGATCAACGAGCTCAAGAAGAACTACGAGTACGTCCAGCCGGGCACGACCGTGTCCCTGAATACGACGTACCAGTTCTACGACGGGGACCTGGTCAGGAGCACGGTCGCCGACTTCCTGGGCCAGGTCGCGTACCAGCACAGCGACCCCCTCTACCTGAAGCTGGTCGGGGCGCCCATCCCGCCCGCCGCGCCGGTGGTCTACGGCATGACGCCCACCTTCGGCAACAGCGGATCCTCGGTGGTCATCACCGGCGCCGGTTTCAGCCCGGTCAAGCTCGGCAACCACATCGACTTCGGCCCCATCGCCTGCGACCCGGGCACCGTCACGGTCAACCCGGCCGGCACCCAGATCACCGCCAAGGTGCCGGACGGGGTCGGCCTCGTCGACGTCCAGGTGACCCACCGGCTGGGCACCTCCGCTGCCTGCCCACTCGCGCAGTTCGCCTACGGTGGGCCGGCGCCCGTGGTGGTCAGCAAGGTGGACCCGAACGTCGGGTCGGCCCTGACCACGGTCACCATCAGCGGTTCGGGCTTCACCAAGGACGCCGTCGTCAAGTTCAATGGCGCCGTCTCCGAGCACGTCGGCTTCGTCTCCGACACCAAGCTCACTGCCAAGGTGCCCCGGGGGGTCGACACGGTGAACGTCACCGTGACGGTCGGCGTGGCCACCTCGCCCACCAGTCCCGCGAGCGAATTCACCCACAAGCTCTGAACCGGGCCGGGCCCGCCGGTCGGGCCCGGCCTCGCCAAGGGTCGCGGGTGTGCCGCTGAACTGCCCAGGCCGCCTTCTCCACGGCGCCTCGGCGCCACGTACGAGCAGCGGCTGCGCGACGCCCGTCGGCTGCACGGGGCGCTGCGCCGGCTGGGCTGATCGCCGCCTGGTTCGACGGTCCGGTCCGCCGCCGCGACCCGGACCGCGCCGACCGGCTGCTCGCCGCAATGACCCTGTCCCGCGCCGCAGCCTCACGGGGAGAGCCGCTCACTCCGACCCTTCTCGCCGGCTGGCAGAAGCTGGTCCTCGGTGTGAACGAGGTGCATCTGCGTCAGGGCGACGCCTTCGCCAAGGGCGGCCGGGAACGATACGGGCTCACGCCCCGCACCTGGCAGGACTTCGCCGCCTGCCTGCGCCAGAGCGCCGACCCCTCGGTCCCCCTGCCCGCCCGCGCGCCAAGGGCGTACCTCGACATCGCCTTCTTCCCCACCCCTACCCGGACGGCAACGCCCGCCTGGCACTGCTGGTCCTCGCCCACGTCCTGGAGACGGAAGGAGTACGCCTGGACGAAGTGGGGCCGCTACAGACCACCCGCTACGCGGACGACCCGGGCGGCGCCCTCGACCTGGCGGCTCTGGTCACCGTACTGATCCACGCCAGTGACCCGTCGGGCGACCGCGCGGTGAGAAAGCGGACAGGCGAGCACGTTCAGCAGTGCGCGGCTGGGCACCCACACCGGCGACACCACCATGAGGTGACTGAAGCAGGTCACCTATAGGGCTCTCACCACACCCGCAACACCCGGAAAACATCCCAAGGGAACAGCAACTCCCTCACCAAACCCGCGAAACCACCAGCCCAGAACCCCACCGACTCCTCCGCCGGCAACACCGACCACCAGACAGAACCGACCCACACGGCCCTACCCCAGCCCACAACCTTCTCGACCAACCAGCGAAACCCCAGCCCCACCGTCACCCAAACCCGCATCTACACCGCCACCCCATAGCGGGCCTGTACGCACTCGGGGCACTCCAGCCGGTCCGGCCGGGCCTTCTCCCGCAGCTCCAGCTTCGAGCCCTCCTCCCCCCCCCCCCCCCGATCGAGCCCCGGCACGTCCAGCACGGGCGCAGCGCGGCGTTGGCCGTGCGGGCGGCCTCCAGCTGTTCTTCGGCCTCCCGTTCCAGGCGCTCCTCGCGGTCCTGGTGGCAGGGCCGGCAGCGGCCACCCGGGCGGCGGGTCCACTCGACCTGTCCCTGGCGGCCGTACTCCCAGGTGCTCTCCTCCTCGGGAACGTCGCCGCAGTCGATGCAGACCAGGGAGTCCATGAGCTCCTGGTGGGCCTTGTGCTCCTCGTCCTCGCGGGCGGCCTGGCGCAGGTCGTAGGCGGTGCGGTTGTTCGGGTTCTCCAGCGCCTCGACGAGGGAGTGCCGGCCCGAGCGGCCGAAGCGCCACCACACCGGCCCGAGCGGCCCGTGCTCGGCCAGCAGCTCCAGGGTGGTCGCGACGATGGGCACGGCGTCGTCGTACTCGCGCCAGCCGTCGTCGTTGTAGTCGCGGACCTCCCTGCACCACCGGCCGCGCCAGCAGTCGGCGGACAGGTCCGCGACGGCCTGCTGCCGGCCTGCCAGCGCGAGGGGTCCGGCGTCGGTGACGACCAGCGCGACCGGCGGGTACCCGGCGCGGGTGTGGCCGGGCCAGGTGCGGCGCCACCAATGCACCGTGTGGTCGGCCGGCTCCTGGCCGGAGCGGGCCGGGTCGTTGTCGCGGACCCTGACGCGGAACAACTCACGGTACCGGGGGAACTTCGCGGCGACGTCGGCCGGAGTCACGGTCGAGCGGTCAACCTCCACCATCAGCACCGGCACCCCGATCTCCGGGGCTGCCACACGCCGTCCGGACGCACCTTCCGTCGGCCGCCCGGCAGCACGAACTCGGTCTCGGTCGACCAGGACCGCACCGCGCCCACCCCACCCGCGGCCCCGGACGCGCTGCCGCCGCGCACGAACGCGAGCACGGTCTCGTTGACCGCCATCGCATGCTGAGTACCCGAGCGGCCGGCGCCCCGGGCCGTGCCGCCCATCTCCGAGCGGACCATCCCGAGCGCCGAACCGGCCGCATCCAGCCCGGCCGCGCCCTCCAGCCGCCACGTCTTGTGCCGGTCCCGGGTGTTGCCGTCGGAGGCGACCAGGCCGTGCAGCGCGAGGTCGCCGAGCGCCTGCCGGAGCGCCTTGTTCGACGCCGCCCCCGGGGGCGCAGCAGGCCGTCTTCCGGATGGGCACACCGCTTATGACGGTGTCGCGGAGCTGCTGTCCTGGCCCGCCCGTCTCGACCTCGCAGCGGGCCACGGTGCCCGGCCCTCGCGTTGGGAGCGGTGGCGAGGCGGCTCGGGAGCCTACGGACGTGAGGTCAGATGTTGGGATCGGGGGTGTAGGTGAACGTTCCGGCAGAGGTGCCGCCGGGGCCCGTGATGATGACGTCGACGGTACCGTCGGCTCCGCTGGGCGGGGCGGTGGCGGTCAGGGTGGTGTCGGAGACGACCTCGAACGGTGCCCGGATGCCGTTGAAGGTGACCTGGTCGGTGGATGCGAGGCCGGTGCCGGTGATGGTCACCTGGGTGCCGCCGGCGGTCGGTCCGGCGTTGGGGCTGACGCCGGTGACGGTGGACGGGTCAACGTAGGTGTAGGACAGCCCGTCGGTGGTCCCGCCGGGGGTGGTCACGGTGACGGCGGCACCGCCCGACGCCGGGGCACCGGCGGCCCTGACGGTGATCTGGGTGTCGGAGACGGTTTGGATGACGGCTCGGGTGGGGCCGAAGTACACGTCGATGGCTCCGGCGAGGTTGCGGCCGGTGATGACGATCTCCTGGTCGCTGCCTGCGACGGGGCCCGCGACGGGGCTGATGTCGGTGAGGGCGGGGACCGGTGTGTAGTAGAAGGATCCGAGGGTGCCGGTGCCGCCCGGGGTGGTGACCGTCACGGGGACGGCACCGGCTCCGGCGGGGGTGAGGACGGTCATCGACGTCGTTGTGTTGGCGGTGATAACTGCCTGGGCGGTACCGAAGTGCACGGCGGTGGCGTTGGCCAGGTTGTGGCCGGTGAGAGTCACGGTGGTCTGCCCTCCCGTGGACCCGTGGCCGGGGATCACGGTCGTCGCCATATCGCTGACGTTATTTGCAGGCGCGTTGGTGACGTAGGCGCGCGTACCGTCGGGGAAGACCGCGATAGCGGTGGGGCCGCCTCCCACGCCGATGTTCTCGACGACGGTGTTGGTGGCGGTGTCGATCACACTCACCGTGCCCGGGCCGGAGTTCGCCACGTACGCGTGGGAGCCGTCCGGGCTCACTGCCACGAAGCGCGGCTGGGCGCTGACACCGACGACGGCAGTGACCGTGCTCGTTGCGGTGTCGATCACGCTCACCGTGGAGTTGCCGACGTTGGTGACGTAGAGGTGAGCCCCGTCGGGGGTAAGCCCCAGCAGGATGGGAACGGGACCGACGATGATCGTGGCGGTGACGGTGTTGGTGGCGGTGTCGATCACGCTGACGGTATTCGAGGCGAGACACGCGACGTAGGCGCGTGTCCCGTCCTGGGTAATGACCAGGCCGGTCGAGCCGTCCCCGACGGTGATGGTGGCGGTGACGGTGTTGGTGGCGGTGTCGATCACGCTCACCGTGTTCGTGGTCTGCCGTGTCACGTAGGCGCGGGCGCCGTCCGGGGTGAGCGCTACGACCGTCGCTCCCGCCCCTACGGCGATGTCCGTGACGATGGCGTTGGAGACGGTGTCGATCACGCTGACGAGACCGTCGTCGTAGACGGTCACATACGCCCGGGTGCCGTCCGGACTGATCGCCACGAAAGTGGGACCGGCCCCCGTGCCGATGGTGTCGGTGACCGTGTCGGTGGCGGTGTCGATCACGCTCACCGTGTTCGAGCCCCGGTTGGCCACATACCCACGGGCTGCATCGGGGGTGAGGGCGACTCCCTCCGGTGTGTCACCCACGGGAACGGCGGTCCCTGCCGCGAACGCGGCATTCAACCCGGAGCGACGCACCTGGGCAGGCAGCAGCGGCGAACGCGATGGAAGGGTGAACATGACACTCCCTGAGGTAGGTGGGGGCGATCTTGTCCCGCACACGGAAATGTCTGCTCCACCGCATGGGCCGGCAGCAGGCAGGCAACCGGCCCAAGACCGGACCGGCGAAATATACACTGTGCCAAGTGCCCTCCCCATGAAGGCTTTTAACGTCCGCTCGATATGTCCGATTTTCCGATGATCGCCTTTCCGGGGCCCAATTCGAGTGCTCGCTGGACCGCGATGGCCGTCTCGGCGGCCAGGGTTGTCACCGCGTAGACGCACGGCCGGGCCAGGCCGCCGGGCGGGGCCCTGTAGTTGGACACCGAGATGTCAGCGGGCTGGCCACGGAAGGCACCGCCCATCAGCCCATGGCGCGCCCGCGCCTTGCGCAGCGGGCGATGCAGCCGAGCGCTATCCGAGCTGTCCAACACGGTGACACCTCGTGTCCAAATCCACTGACATCCCGATGTCCAACGGCAGGCGTCCGGCTTTCGCCGGGCGCTCACCATCAACACGGCCCCGCAGGGCGCAGACCCCTGCCGGCCGGACCGTCACCCACCACCGCCCCTCCACCTACCAGCAAGCCGGGGAAAGGGATGGACACAGGGGTTGTCGGCGTTTCTGGGCGGCCTGGGCAAGGGGTCTGACCTGCGTTGATGCACCGTCAAGGTGGGCGGTGACCGGAAGCGGTATCGGAAGCGGTACCGGAAGCGTGCCAACGGCTCTATCCGGGCCCGGGACAAGGGGGCGCAGGGCGATTCTCACCGGCCCTCCGGGCCGCCGTCCGGGCGGTGGGCGACGCTGCCCCGACGGTACCCGGCGCTGGCCTTCGGCACGCCCGTCTTCACGCGGTCGACTGGCTGGTTCGGTGGTCGTCGGCGCGGACGCGGTGCGCAGCCGGGCGGTCTGGGGTGTTGGTGCCGGCGGCCGGGATGAGGGAAGGCACTGCGGGATGACGGTGGCGTCGTCGGTGGGTTCGTCGATCGGCCAGGCGATCTCCATGCGGTTGTTCGGGTCGCCCGGGATCCCGGTCCACTGGCGGTAGATCATCCGGACCGGGCCGGCGAAAGCGAAGCCGTGCTCGGTGATCCAGGCGGCGACGGCGTCGTACGCGCCGAGGATCTGTGGGAATCCGGCGGCCGCTCCCTCCACCTCCGTGCAGGCGAGGGTGGCCTCGGGAAGCTCGCGCACGGTCATGCCCTCGGGCAGGTCCGTGGGTTGCGCGCCCTTCTCCCAGAACGGCAGGCAGGCCTCCACGAGTGTCTCGTTCTCGTCGTCGCACACTCCGTGGAAGCGGACGAAAGCGGGCCCGGCGAAGGTGAGCGGGCCGAGGCCGGCGACCTCGTACATCTCGCGGTAGGCGCCACGGAGGAACGCGTCAAGCCCGGAGTTGTCCACGGTCGCTCCGCGGACGAGGATCCGTTCGGCGACACCCTGGCGAACGGTGACGCTTTGGGTCATCTCTGCTCCTTCGGTCAGTCGACTCAACAGGCTGTGGACCACGGAGCGCTGCACCTCCAGCCGCCGCTCGGCCGCCCGCAGATGCGCCCGCAGGGCGGCGACCAGCTCCTCCTCGCCGTCGCTGAGCAGACGGCGTACCTCCTCGACGGGGATGTCCAGCTGCCGCAGCGCCCTGATCGACTGCGCCGTACGCACCTGGTCACGCTGGAAGTACCGGTAGCCGCTCACCGGATCGACGAACGTCGGCACCAGCACGCCGCAGGCGTCGTAGTGCCGAAGCGCGGTGACCGAGAGGCCGCTGGCCTGCGAGAACTGCCCGATCGGCAGCAGGTTTCTCCTGTCCACGGCTCTGACTGTGCCGTCTCGCGCTACCCGAGAGTCAAGCCCGTGCTCGGATGGCGGCTTTGCCGCCATCGCCAAGGTGCACTCGGGCACCCTGGCTCTGCTCACTTGTAGCGGCAGCGTTTGTTGGTGAGTTTGGGCAGCGATGGTGATCAACTGGCTCACGTTCTGGTCATGAGAAATGACGGCGTTGGCGGCAGCCGCGCATCGTCTAATTGCCTAGCGGGGCGTGTGGTCTGCCAGGCACCATGTGCAGCATGATCCGGATCAGAGATGCGTCCAAGGACGACGGTCCGCGGCTCGTGGAGCTCCACGGCCTCGTTCATGGTCTGCATGCCCAGCAGCGACCCGACGTCTTCGTCGCTGAGCCGGAGCAGGTGCGGCTCGAAGAGTTCTTCCACGACGCCTTCGCCGACGCCTCTGCGTACGTCCTCGTCGCGGAACATTCGTCCGCAAGTTCACTCGCCGGGTATGCCATGGCCCGAGTGGTGGAGCGTGAAGGAAGTCCGCAGGTCAAAAGGCATTCCGTCGTGATGCTGCAGCAACTGGCCGTGAATCCCGACGCCTCACGTGGCGGGGTCGGGACCGCACTTTTGGAGGCAGTGCGCGAGATCGGCCGTGAAGCCGGCTGCCAACGACTGATCACAAACGTGTGGTGCTTCAACACACCAGCCCGGTCTTTCTATGAGGCATCCGGGCTGGTGCCGATGACGCAGCAGCTTGAGCAGAAGCTGTGAGAGTCCCCGGTCCGCTGGGCTCAGGCAGAGACCGGCCTGTAGTCGTCAGCCTGTGATGGCGGCCGACGCTTCGGTCCGCGCTCGGGTGCTGGCGAGGCGGTAGGAATCGGTGCCGGTCTCGATGATGGTGCCGTTGAAGGTGAGGCGGCTCGTCGATCGTCCGCGGCCTGGACCCGATCCGGCGCCGTCCGTCGTGTCGGTCCCACTGCTCGACCAGCTCGTTCAGTTCCGCCAGCGAGTCGACTGAGGTGCCCGTCGTGTGGTGGATCGACTACGACGCAGAGCTGACACGGATGAACCTGAACGACGGACTGCAAGGCTTCATCCGCGGGCTCGCGTGACCCGCCGACCTACACCACACGTCCCAGGCTGCTCGACATCCCCTTCGGCGAGCAGCCAGCCTGCCCGCAGCCGGCTCAAGCACATCGACGACCAGCCAGCCGCGGCGGTGTAGCGAAGGCCTGCGCGGTTCGGGGGCCGAGGGCTACCGCGGGCGGAGTTCGCCCGTTCGTGTCCATGATGAGGCCGGCGGGTCGGGGGTGCCGGATCAGGGGGAAGGCGGCCGTCGGAGACCAGGACCCCGCACACCGTTAGAACGGGGGCTCGTCGTGCCAGGGGCCGGGCGACGGCTCGGGCGGCCGAGGGCTGCGCTGCTGGAGGACGGCCACGGCGTCGTCGATGCGGCCGAGGTCGATGAGATAGCCGGCCAGGTCGTGGCGGTGGGCCGGGACATGCCGGTCGAGGACGGCAACGGCCTCCTCGGTGCGTCCGGCGTCGGCCAGGAGCCTGGCGACGTGCTCGGCCGCGTACCAGGTGTCGCCCTCGGGATGGGCCCGGGCCTGCTCGACCGCCTCGTCGACTCCTGCGCCGGCGGCGATCAGCGGCAGCCGCATCCAGAACAGGTCCCACTCCTCCTCTCCGCCACGGCGGGCCTTGAGGTCGTCGAGGTGGGCCAGGCCTACCTCGGGACGGCCCTGGTCCAGGCACAGGTCGGCCAGGGTATGGAGGATCCAGTCCTCGCCGGGGCGGGCGTCCGCCTGGACGCGCATCACGTCGATCGCCTCGTCGCCCCGGCCGTGTCGGCCCAGGAGCTGAGCGAGCCCGTACGCCGCGTTCGGGTCGTCGGCCACGGGATCGAGTGCCTGCCGGTACACCGCTATCGCGCCCTCGACATCGCCGCGCTCCTCCAGCAGCTCGGCCAACCGCTGCGTGGCGTGGCCCAGGGGGTCGGTCACCGCGTACGCGTACAGCTCCTCGATCCGGTCGTGCCGGGCGAGCAGGCCGGCCAGCTGGTCGCGGTCGTTGACCGAGGTGATCTGCCGGGTGCGGAGCAGGGCGATCGCGTCGTCGACACTGCCCTGGCGCTCGCGGATCGTCGCGAGCAGACCGGCCGCCGTGTCCGGGTCGAGCCGGCCGCGGCAACACCACGGGCCGTCGCAGCGGTGTTCGGCCGGAATCCGGCCGGCAAGCAGCACGGCGGCTTCCTCGTCGCGCCCGGCGTCCTGGGAGATGTCGACCAGGACCCGGGCGAGGGACCAGTCGTCGACGTGCGGCAGCAACAGAGTGAACGCCTCCTGCGCGCGGCCGTGCCGGGCGAGAAGACGGGCGTAGGACTCCAAGGCCATCGGATGCCCGAGCTCCATCCGGACCCGGGTGATGTCGATCGCCTCCTCGACGCGGCCCCAGTCCTCCAGCAGTGTGGCGGTGGCCTCCACAGCCGTCCACCAGCTGGTGGCAAGGTAGGGACCGAGCACGTCCAGCGCCTCGGCCTGCCGGCCCCGCTCACCCAGCAGCCGCGCCCACTCCCGCGCGCAAAACCACTCCCCACCCCCTGCCAAGTCCCCCACCACGGCGGCATGACCGCGGTCGAGCAGCCGGGAGACCAGCTCCGGCGGGACACACCCGGACCGCGTCCGGGCCCGGTAGTCAAGATCAGCAGCGTCCACGGGCAGCACCGTAGCTCAAGGAGCTGAAGAAGACTCAGTCCAAGCTCGAAAAGACCGAGCTCGACCTGGCTGGGGCCCGCGCCGGAATCACGCAGATGATGCGGGACAGGGCAGTACGACCCACGTAGCCGTGCTGGAGCCACGAGCCCGCAGGATGGGCGGTATCGCTACCGCTCATCCGCTCCTGCCTGAGATCTCGGCTTCCCATGCTCATATTGAACATGTTCAGTTTTCCTGCGACGATATCGACCGCAGGAGAGAACAAGGGGGAGCAGGTACCGATGGGGATGGTTCTGAGAGTCGAGAGCGCCCTAGCGTGGTTCCTTCGCGCGGCAGCCGGATATCTGGTCGCCCTCGCGTGTGGCTGGGGAGCGGTGGTTGGCGGGTTCGCTCTCTTCAGGGAGATAGACGGCGAATTCGCCGTTCTAGGACTGGTTCTGCTGATCTATGTCGGCGTCCCGTCGCTGGTCCTTCTCCTGCTGTCCGCCCCAATGCGGGAGGGTGAGTATCACAGGACCGTGCTTGCCTTCGTGCTGTGTGGACCAGCGATGTTCTCCGGACTGCTCTTAGGCGGCTGGTGGCTGATCGGTCTGATCCTGTTCCAAGTCGGCTTCGTCGGCTTTCTTTTGCCATCCCCACGCCTTCGGCTCGTCAGTCGGCGCGGTCGCCTCCACCGCTGACCAGGAGCAGGCCATCGCGGCGGCATGTTGCTCGCAAGGCCAGCGCCCCTGCCAACCCCGCAGGTCGTCTACGGTGACCCGGCCGTGGGTATCGACGTTCCGGCGTTCCTCTAGCCTCACGTGGCAGAACAGATTTCTCCCCGCTGACCTGCAAGATCAGGTTGACAGCCGTAGATAACCAACGACCTGGACGACCCCCAGCTCATCGCCGTCTCCGCCGCGGCCAACCGCTCCAAGGGCGCGAAGAGCCCGGACCAGTGGGCACCGCCGAACGTGGACTACTGGTGCACCTACTCCCGTGCCTGGACGCACGTCAAAAGCCTCTACGGGCTGAGCATCACCGGGCCGGAGAAGGCCAAGCTGGGCGAGATGCTGAACACCTGCGACTGACGACGAACCGGCGGCGGCCGCGCGGTGGCGGGGCCGCCGCGTTGCTGTGCGTCCCGGCCCGCCCGCGTGCCCTAGAGTCCGGGCGTGGCGACTCTGATGATCGATAACGGCCCGACCAGGGCAGATGCCCTGATGACCCGCACCGGCGGCGTACCGCTGGCCCCACCGGACACCGAGTGGCCCACCTGCTCCACGTGTGGCGGCCCCATGCAGTTCCTCGCGCAGGTGCTCCTGGACGACGTCCGGAACGGCGTCGACAGCGCAGGCCGGGATCGCGGGGTCCTCGCGCTATTCGCCTGCCAGAACGACCCCGGCATGTGCGAGGACTGGGACCCGACCGCCGGCGGGAACCGCGCCCTCCTCCTCCCCTCCCACGGCCTGCAGCCACTTCCCCTCCCCCAGCTCGACGACGAGTCGGTGCTCGTGCTGGGCGCCGTCAGAGCGGTAACCACCGAACACGAAGGCGAAGCGGACTACGACCAGGCCCGCGAAACATGGGCGGCCAGGACCGGCCGCCCGGACACGGAGGTCCTCGGCCAGCTCGGCGGAACACCAGCATGGATCCAGGGCGACGAGACACCCACCTGCCCCCAGTGCGCCCGCCCCATGCCGCTGGCCGTCCAGCTCGAAGAAGGCCCCGACCACTCCACCGCCATGAACTTCGGCGCAGGCGGCTGCGCCTACGCCTTCACGTGCGAGCCCTGCGCCCAGGCGACCCTCCTCTGGCAGTGCTGAACCGCCAGCCGCAGGCTCGCGGAGTCCGGAGCGGCCGGCCTGACGTGCCCCGGGCAGGATGCTCGGCGCGGTGCTCGCGAACGCCGGCTCCACGCTGACCGTCGCCGCGCCGACCTGGAAGCCGCCCGCCAAGGGTTGAACGAGGAGCCGACAGCCGGCCCGGGGGCGGCTTGGCGGCCCTCTGGCACCGTCGCAGCCCCGCTCCCGCCGGCGTGGGAGGCGTCGGAACGGTGAGAACGCCGTCACGTCGCCTCTGAACTGCGCAAACAGGCGGACAGCGGGGCGGAGGCTGGTGGCCGAACCGAACCCGGAACCGGCCCCGGCGCCAAACCACGAACCGAACCCCCGGCCGAACAGCGGCGGCTGTCACGCCCGGCTATGGCGAACGACCGGGCCAGGCCGCCAGGCGGGGCTGGCGGCAGGCGCGGGGGCAGCACGAGGAACGGCGCTCTCCCCGCGGTGCCGGCCCGGTATCCCGACGTTCGACGCGCCCGCCGGGGAGCCACATTCCGTCAGCTTTCCGGCTCCCACACCACGCAAGCGATCACATAGAGGGGAAAGCTGTAGACCGTGGAAGGGTTCGCCTCCGAGCGGACATGCACCCAAGCGTCCTCCATGCGTACCAGGAGATGGTGCATCTCCCCGGAGAAATTCATGCCCGCGACCGTTATCCGCTCCCGGAACACGACTGTCGCAATGATGAAGTCACCCATACAACCAGCGTGCTCCTGGGTAGGGCGGCCGTCCTGCCATAGACGGCGGAGAGGGCCAGCGCATTCATGGCTCCGGGGTCGGCGTGGCATTCTCGCTAGGCCTCTTCCTCGGCTATCGCGAGGAAGAGGTGCCGATGAAGCGTCCCGGTTGCCCACAGGCTCTGACCTGCGCAAACGCTGCTCATCAGGGAATCGGGCCGCAACGCCCGATGCAACGCACGGTGCAACCTCCCAGCCCACTGTCCAGACAACGGTCCAGCCCCCCATGGAGGCAACCCGTCCGTAGTGACATTCCCCTCGTAGCGTGGAGTCGTGACCAGAGGGGAAGTTGAGGGTCATGGCGGGGAAGAGGCGCTCGTACGACGCGGAGTTCCGCGCGGGGGCGGTACGGATCGTGACGGAGACTGGGAAGTCGGCCGCGGAGGTCGCGCGGGACCTGGGCGTGCACGAGAGCACGCTGCAGAACTGGGTCCACCGCGCGCGGGCCCGGGCGGACGCGGATGCGGCCGGGGGCTTGAGCGAGTCCGAGCGCGACGAGCTTCGCCGGCTACGTGAGGAGAACATCCGGCAGCGCAAGGAGATCGCCGAGCTCGGGATGGAGCGCGATGTCCTCAAGCGATCGGTGGTCCTGTGGGTGAAGGAGGCGATGAAGTGACGGTTGCGGGCTTCATCGCCGACCAGAGGACCGAGCACGGCGTCCCGCACACTATCGCCTGCCGGGCCCTTGGAGTGTCCGAGTCTTGGTTCTACAAGTGGCGTCGCCGTCCGGCCGAGCCGACCGGGCGCGAGGTGCGGCGGGCTGAACTGGCCGAGCGGATACGGCACTTCTTCGCCGCGTCCGGCAACACGTACGGTTCGCCGAGGATCACGCTCGATCTGTGGGCGGAGGGCTGGCAGGTGTCCGAGAACACCGTTGCCAAGATCATGGCCGAGCTCGGGCTCCAGGGCCGCAAGCCCCCGCGGCGGCGCCGGTCGCTGACCAGGCAGGGTAAGCGGAAGGCGGCCCATGACCTGGTGCACCGTCGCTTCGATGCCGTCGCCCCGAACGTGCTGTGGGTCGGCGATATGACCGAGTCGACACCGGCGAGGGCAAGCTCTACCTGGCCACCGTGATCGACCTGTTCTCCCGACGCCTGCTCGGCTACGCGATGGGCGTCCACCATGACGCCACCCTGGTCAGCGCCTCGCTCAAGATGGCCGCGGCCACCAGGGGCGGAAATGTGGACGGCGTGATCTTCCACTCGGACCGCGGCAGCGAATACAGCAGCGAGGCCTACAACAGCCTGTGCGACCGGCTTGGCGTCGTCCAGTCCATGGGGCGCGTCGGGTCGGCACTCGACAACGCGGCCGCCGAGAGCTTCCACTCCACGATCAAGGTCGATTACATCCACCGCCACCGCTTCGCCACCCGAACCGAGGCTCGGTTGAAGATCGCGACCTGGATCACGGACTTCTACAACACCCGCCGTCGGCACAGCGCGGCCGGCGGCCTGCCGCCCGTGGAGTTCGAACGGATCATCAGCAAGGCACGAGCCGAGGCCCGTCAGGAGGCCAAGGCCGCATAACGGAGGACTCCACGGTTACAGGGGATTGACAGTAGAGCATTCGCGGTCGCCGACGGGCGCGACGGCCGCCGTTGCACTCGCAGGATCTGCTGCGCGCTCTTCCACGATGACATGCAGATTGAGTACGTCGCGCTGAGCCGGGCGGAGCGCCAGCAGCTTCACAGCCTGGCGCGAGGAGCGAAGGTGCATGTAGGCGATCTGCTGGGCACGATCGTCCGGAAGTGCATGGTCGATCAGGTGGCCGGCCGCAAGGCCGCGGACTTCGGCGTCCTGACCGTCCAACCGACGGAGGAGACATAGTCCCTGAGTGCATCATGGGAGCGTGACAAGTTCGCGAAAGGGCACTGGTTGCGCTGACCTCCTTCGGGCGCTTGAGCGCGGCGGTGGCCTCCTTCTTCTGCCGCTGTGCTTCTCGTGGCAGGGCCAGCAGCGGCCGCCAGGGCGGTGCGTCCAGTGAAACCTCGGGGTGGAATGCCTGTTCGGCTACCAGCCGGAGTCGACCAGCACGCAGCTGTCCGGGGTGATGTGGTGGGTGCGGCCTGAATAGCCGACCATCCGGCAGTGGCTGGTCACCCTGAGGCGGGGCGCGGTCGCGGCTTCCTCCAGGCGGATGCCGAAGCCGCCGTACATGCCGGGCACGCCAAACCACAGCTCGGCGTCGGGCAGTTCGGTCAGGACGCAGACCTGCGGGAGGACCAGCGCCGTCTTGACGGCGTAGTACTCGGTGCGGACCCGGATCAGCGCGTGCAGGGGCGCTGTCACGTTGATGAGCGTGTGCCCGGCTGAGGATGTGTCGGGGTGCGGTGGGGCGCCTGGGTCAGGCCGCGGTGGGCAGGCCGATGGTCTCGGTGACGCGGTCCCAGATGGCACTGTCACGTTGGCTGGCGGGTGCGGGATGATCTCGTGGTCGGTCATGTCGGGAGGGGTCGGTCGTGTCGTCCGCGCCGCCGTCGTACAGGGGCCACCGGTACCCGGTGGAGGTCATCTCGCACTGCGTGTGGCTGTACTTCCGCTTTCCGCTCAGCTTCCGCGAGGTCGAGGAGCTGATGCTGGAGCGCGGTGTGGTCGTCTCGTACGAGACCGTGCGCCGGTGGTGCCTGAAGTTCGGGCAGTCCTACGCCGA
>NZ_JBITZP010000071.1:0-19289 GCF_044546945.1 Kitasatospora sp. NPDC053057
CGTTTCGTCGCCAATCCCTTCGAGTCGGGTGCGCGGATGTACCGCTCGGGTGACGTCGCGCGTTGGCGTGCGGACGGGCAGTTGGAGTTCCTGGGGCGTGCGGACGAGCAGGTGAAGGTCCGTGGTTTCCGGATCGAGCCCGGCGAGGTCGAGAACGTCGTCGTCACGCACCCGCAGGTCGCGCGGGCCGCGGTGATCGCCCGCGAGGACGTGCCGGGAGATGTGCGCCTGGTGGCGTACGTCGTCGCCGACGACGAGGACGACGACCTGGACGCCCTGCCCGCTCAGGTGAAGGCGTTCGTCGCGGGCCGACTGCCGGAGTACATGGTCCCGTCGGCCGTCGTCGTCCTGGACGCCCTGCCGCTGACGGGTAACGGGAAGCTGGACCGCAAGGCCCTGCCGGCCCCGGACTACGCGGCCGGCGCGGGTGTGGGCCGGGCTCCGGCGAATGCGCGCGAGGAGGCGCTGTGCGCGGCGTTCGCCGAGGTGCTGGGCCTGGAGGGCGTGACCGTCGATGACGACTTCTTCGTCCTCGGCGGCCACTCGCTGCTGGCGGTGCAGCTGGTGGAGGTGCTGCGCCGGCACGGTGTGTCGGTGTCGGTGCGGGCGCTGTTCGACACTCCGACCCCGGCCGGTCTGGCGGCCTCGACGGGCGCCGGGGAGGTCGCCGTTCCGGCGAACCTGATCCCCGCCGACGCGGTCGAGATCACGCCGGAGATGCTGCCGCTGGTCGACCTGTCGGCCGAGGAGTTGGCGCGTGTGGTGGCGTCGGTGGAGGGTGGCGCGGCGAACGTCGCGGACGTCTATCCGCTGGCGCCGCTGCAGGAGGGTCTGCTGTTCCACCACTTGATGGCGGAGGGGGGCGAGGACGCCTACCTGATGCCGGTGGTCATCGAGATGGACTCGCGGGAGCGGGTGGACGCGTTCGCCCAGGCCTTCCAGCAGGTGATCGACCGGCATGACATCTTCCGCACGTCCTTCGTGTGGGAGGGGCTGCGCGAGCCGGTCCAGGTGGTCTGGCGGCACGCCCGGCTGGCGGTGACCGAGGTGGCTCTCGACCCGCAGGCCGCCGACCCGTCGGCCGAACTCCGGGAAGTCGTGCGCCTGTCCATGGACCTGGGGCGGGCGCCGCTGATCAGCGTGCACGCCGCGGCGCTGCCCGAGGGCGGGCGCTGGTTGGTGCTGCTGCGGCTGCACCACCTGGTGCAGGACCACACGGCCCTGGAGCTGCTGCTCCACGAGGTGGCGGCGTTCCTGGCCGGGTGCGGCGGCGAGCTGCCGCAGCCGCTGCCGTTCCGCGACTTCGTCGCCCAGGTGCGCAGCGGGAACGAACGAACCGAGCACGAGAGGTACTTCACCGAGCTGCTCGGTGACGTGGCCGAGCCCACCGCGCCGTTCGAGGTGATCGACGTCCAGGGCGACGGCGCCGCCGTGGAGCGCGCCGTGGTGCCGCTCGCACCCGAGACGGTGGAGCGGCTGAGGGCGGTGGCGCGGCGGGCCGGGACTAGCCCGGCGACGCTGATGCACGTCGCGTGGGCGCGGGTGCTCGCGGCGGTGTCCGGCCATGAGGACGTGGTGTTCGGGACGGTGCTGTTCGGCCGGATGAACGCGGGTGCGGGCGCCGACCGAGTGGCGGGGCTCTACATGAACACGCTGCCGGTTCGGGTGAAGACTGGTGAGCTGGGTGCATTGGAAGCCGTGACGGCGATGCGCGGCCAGCTGGCCGAGTTGCTGGAGCACGAGCACGCCGCCCTCGCTGTGGCCCAGCAGGCCAGTGGCCTCGCGGCCAACATCCCCGTGTTCACCTCGCTGCTCAACTACCGCCACAACACCGGCAGGGACTCCGCGCAGGAGGACGGCCGCGGTTTGGACGGCATCCGCGTGGTGTTCACCCGGGAACGCACCAACTACCCGCTCGCTGTCTCCGTGGACGACGGCGGTGACGAGATGTCGCTCGCGGTCGACGCGGTCACTCCCATCGATCCGGCAGCCGTCGGCACGCTGATGCGCACCGCCGTCGACGGACTGATTCCTCTGTTGGAGCGGGCACTCGACGGTGAGGGGGAGGCGGAACTCCGAACGGTGGAGGTGCTGGACGCCGCCGAGCGTGAGCGGGTGTTGGTGGGGTGGAACGACACGGTGGCGGAGGTCTCCGGAGGCACGCTGCCGGAGCTGTTCGCGGCGCAGGTGGCGCGGACGCCGGGTGCGGTGGCGCTGGTCGCGGACGGTGTAAGCCTCTCGTATGCCGAGCTGGACACGCGGGCGAACCGTCTGGCGCACCTGCTGGTGTCGCGGAGTGTGGGTGCCGGTTCCGTGGTGGGTGTGTGCCTGGATCGTGGTGTCGATTTGGTGGTGGCGCTGTTGGCGGTGCTGAAGGCCGGTGGTGCGTATCTGCCGGTTGATCCGGGGTATCCGGCAGAGCGGATTGCCGTGGTGCTGGAGGATGCCGCGCCGGCTGCGGTGGTGACCGCGCGGGCCTTCGGCGACGTGATTCCGGCGGCTGTTCCGGTGGTCGTGGTAGACGAGCCCGGCGTCGTTGAGGAGTTGGCGGGCCTGTCGGGTACGGCGCCGGGCGTGGCGGTGCTGCCGGCACATCCGGCGTACGTGATCTTCACGTCGGGTTCGACGGGGCGGCCCAAGGGTGTGGTGGTGTCGCACGAGGGGATCGTGAACCGGCTCGCGTGGATGCAGGAGCGTTTCGGGCTCACGGGTGCGGACCGGGTGTTGCAGAAGACGCCATTCGGGTTTGACGTGTCGGTGTGGGAGTTCTTCTGGCCGCTGCTGGAGGGCGCGACGCTGGTGGTGGCGCGTCCGGGTGGTCATCGGGAGCCGGAGTACCTGGCCGCGCTGATCGGCGAGCAGGGTGTGACGACGGCGCACTTCGTGCCGTCGATGCTGGAGGCGTTCTTGGCCGAGCCGGCGGCTGCCGGCTGCGGCGGAGTGCTGCGTCGGGTGGTGTGCTCGGGTGAGGCGCTGCCGTTGCACGTCCAGCAGGGGTTCTTCGAGGTCTTCGACGGTGTGGAGCTGCACAACCTGTACGGCCCGACGGAGGCGTCGGTCGACGTGACCGCGTGGCAGTGCGACCGCGAGCAGACCGCCGTTGTGGTGCCGATCGGTGCGCCGGTGGCCAACACGCGGGTGTATGTGCTGGACGACCGGTTGAGGCCGGTGCCGGTCGGGGTCGGGGGTGAGCTGTACCTGGCGGGTGTGCAGTTGGCACACGGGTACGTGGGGCGTTCGGGTCTGACGGCGGAGCGGTTCACCGCGAACCCGTTCGAGCCGGGTGCGCGGATGTACCGTACCGGTGACATCGCGCGCTGGACCGCCGAGGGGCAGCTGGAGTTCCTGGGTCGTGCGGACGAGCAGGTGAAGATCCGGGGCTTCCGGATCGAGCCGGGCGAGGTGCAGGCCGTGATCGCCGCGCACCCGCAGGTCGCACAGGCTGCCGTGATCACACGTCAGGACGTTCCGGGAGATCTGCGCCTGGTCGCGTACCTCGTCCCCGATGGTCGATGTGATGCTGAACTGCCACAGTCCGTACGGGAGTTCGCTGCGTTGCGACTGCCGGAGTACATGGTTCCGGCCGCGGTCGTGGTGCTGGACGAGTTGCCGTTGACCGGTAACGGCAAGCTGGACCGCAAGGCCCTGCCCGCCCCGGAGTACACCACCGGTACCGGCCGAGGCCCCGTGAACGCCCGTGAGGAGATCGTCTGCGCCGCTTTCGCCGACATCCTCGGCGTGGAGAGCGTCGGCGTCGACGACAACTTCTTCGCCCTGGGCGGGCACTCCCTGCTCGGGGTGCGTCTGGTGGAGCACCTGCGAGGACACGGCGTGTCCGTCTCCGTGCGGACACTGTTCCAGCTCCCCACGCCGGCCGGCCTGGCGGCGTCCACAGGTGCGGTCCAGGTGGAGGTACCGGAGAACCTGATCCCGGCCGACGCCGTCGAGATCACCCCGGAGATGCTGCCGCTGGTCGAGCTGGCCGCCGACGAGATCGAGCGGATCGCCGGGACCGTTGAGGGCGGCGCGGCGAACATCGCCGACATCTACCCGCTCGCGCCGCTCCAGGAGGGCTTGCTCTTCCACCACCTGCTGGCCGAGGGCGGCGAGGACGCCTATGTCGTCCCCACGGTGCTGGAGTTCGACAACCGGGCACGCCTGGACGCCTTCGTCGAGGCGCTGCAGCTGGTCGTGGACCGGCACGACGTCTTCCGTACCTCCTTCGTCTGGGAGGGGCTGCGGGAGCCGGTCCAGGTGGTCCGGCGCCGTGTAAGCCTGCCTGTCGAGGAAGTCGTGCTGGAGGGAGGGAGCGTCGAACCGGCCGAACAGCTGACGGTCGCGGCCAGCCTGTCCATGGACCTGGGACGGGCGCCGTTGATCCGACTGCACATCGCCGCGGCGCCGGATGGCGGGGGCTGGCTGGCGCTGGTGCGGGTGCACCACATCGTGCAGGACCACATGGCACTCGAGGTCGTGTTCGGCGAGGTGCAGGCGATCCTGGCCGGCCGTGCGTCGGAGCTGTCCGCACCGCTGCCGTTCCGCGACTTCGTCGCGCAGGCCCGCGGTGGCGTGCCACAGTCCGAGCACGAGCGCTACTTCGCCGCCCTCCTGGGTGATGTCGAGGAGGCGACGGCGCCGTTCGGGCTGGTGGACGTGCGTGGTGACGGGGCGGACGAGGTGCGTCGCTCGGCGCCGCTGCCGTCGGGGCTGCACGACCGGCTACGGGTGGTGTCGCGCCGTCTCGGGACGAGCGCGGCGACGGTGCTGCACGTCGCGTGGGCCCGGGTGCTGGCTGCGGTCAGTGGTCGCGACGACGTGGTGTTCGGCACGGTGCTGTTCGGTCGGATGAACGCGGGTGCGGGTTCCGAGCGGGTGCCGGGGCCGTTCATCAACACCCTTCCGGTCCGGGTGCGCACGGGTGAGCTGGGTGTGGCGGCGGCGGTGTCGGCGATGCGTGGCCAGCTAGCGGAGCTGCTGGAGCACGAGCACGCCTCGCTGGCGCTGGCGCAGAATGCCAGCGGGGTGCCGGGTGACGCGCCGTTGTTCACCTCCTTCCTCAACTACCGCCATGACGGTGGCGGCGGCGAGCCCGGCCGCGTCGCGAAGGACGGTCCGACCGGGATCCGGGCGGTCTTCTCGCGGGAGCGCACGAACTATCCGCTGAGCGTGTCCGTGAATGACTCCGGGGACGCGATCTCCCTGGTGGTGGACGCGGTCGCACCGGTGGATCCGGAGGCGGTGGGTGTGTTGCTGCACACCGCTGTCGAGGGTGTGGTGTCCGCCCTGGAGTCCGTGCTCGAAGGCGGTGCGGACGCACCGTTGAGCACGGTCGAGGTGCTGGATGAGGCCGGTCTGCGGCGGGTGCTGAGTGAGTGGAGCGGCAACGGCGCGGAGGCCGAGGTCCCGGCCCCGACCGTGGCGGAGCTGTTCGAGGCGCAGGCCGCCCGGACCCCGGACGCGGTGGCGCTGGTCTCCGATGGCATCCGTTTGTCGTATCGGGAGTTGGACACCCGGGCGAACCGCCTGGCGCGTGGTCTTCTGGGCCGTGGTGTCGGCGCGGAGTCGGTGGTGGGGGTGTGCCTGGAGCGCGGCGCGGATGCGGTGTTGGCACTGCTGGCCGTCCTGAAGGCGGGTGGTGCGTATCTGCCGATCGACCCGGGCTACCCGGTGGACCGGGTGGCTTTCATGCTCGGCGATGCGGCGCCCGCGGTGGTCCTGGTGTCCCCGGGAACGGCGGCCGCGCTACCGACAGGTGTGGAGCGGGTGCGGGTGGACGACCCGGCCGTGGCCGGGCTGGACGGCTCGCCCCTGGCCGCCGGCGAGCGGGTGCTCCGAGCCGGGAGTCCGGCGTACGTGATCTACACGTCGGGTTCGACGGGTCGGCCGAAGGGCGTGGTGGTCGAGAACCGTTCGGTGGCGGGCCTGCTGTCCTGGGCCGCGGCGGAGTTCGGTGGTGCGGACTTCGAGCGGGTGCTGGCGTCGACGTCGTTCAACTTCGACGTGTCGGTGTTCGAGCTGTTCGGTCCGCTCGTGTCAGGTGGCAGCGTGGAGGTCGTCAAGGACCTCCTGGTGCTGGCAGACCGGCAGCAGGGCCCCTCGGGGTTGAGCCTGGTCAGCGGGGTCCCGTCGGCGTTCGCGCAGATCCTGGCCTCGGGTGGGCCGACGGCGGAGCCGGGAACGGTGGTGCTGGCGGGTGAGGCACTGACCGCGGACGCGGTGGCCGGCATCCGTGCGGCGCTGCCCGGTGCGCGAGTGGCGAACATCTATGGTCCGACCGAGGCGACCGTGTACTCGACGGCGTGGTACGCGGACGGTGAGGTCGGGGGAGTGGTGCCGATCGGGCGTCCGCTTCCGAACGCGCGGGTCTTCGTCCTGGACGGCTGGCTGCGGCCGGTGGCACCAGGTGTCGCCGGTGAGTTGTACCTGGCGGGTGCCGGGTTGGCGCGCGGCTATCTGGGCCGGGCCGGTCTGACCGCGGAGCGGTTCGTCGCGAACCCCTTCGGGACGGGTGGCGAGCGGCTGTACCGCACGGGTGACCTGGTGCGCTGGGATGCCGAGGGCCAGGTGGAGTACCTGGGCCGGGTGGACGAGCAGGTGAAGGTCCGCGGCTTCCGGATCGAGCTCGGTGAGGTCCAGGCCGTGGTGGCCTCGCATCCGCAGGTTGCGCAGGCCGTCGTCGTGGCGCGCGAGGATGCTCCCGGTGACCGGCGACTGGTCGCCTACGTGGTGGCCGGGGACGGCGGCTCCGTCGAACTGCCGCGGTCTGTCACGGATTTCGTCGCCGACCGGCTGCCTTCGTACATGGTCCCCGCCGCGGTGGTGCCGCTGGAGGCTCTGCCGCTGAGCGTGAACGGCAAGCTGGACCGCAAGGCCCTGCCCGCCCCCGAGTACGTGACCGGTGCTGGCCGCGGCCCGGCCACACTCCAGGAGGAGTTGCTGTGCGGTGTGTTCGCGCAGGTGCTCGGCCTGGTGGGCGTCGGTGTGGACGACGACTTCTTCGACTTGGGCGGCCACTCGCTGCTCGCCACTCGTCTGGTGAGCCGGATCCGTACGGTCCTCGGCGTGGACGTCCCGCTGCGGATGCTGTTCGAGGCCCCGACCGTGGCCGGCCTGGCGGGCCGCTTGAACGGTGCGGGCACGGCACGGGAGGCGCTGACGGCCGGTCCGCGCCCCGAGAGGCTGCCGCTGTCGTACGGTCAGCGCCGCATCTGGTTCCTGGGGCAGCTGGAGGGCCCGAGCGCGACCTACAACGTGCCGGTCGCGCTGAAGCTGGTCGGCCGGCTGGATCAGGAGGCACTGAACGCGGCGCTGCTGGACGTGATCGGCCGGCACGAGGTGCTGCGTACGGTCTTCCCGACCGTGAACGACGAACCGTACCAGCAGGTCCTCCCTGCGGAGGGGCTGGCATGGCGGCTGTCCGTGACCGAGCTGGCGGCCGAGGCGCTGGACTCGGCGGTGGTCGAGGAGACGATGCACCAGTTCACCCTGGCGTCCGAGTTGCCGATCAGGGCAGCGCTCTTCCGGACCGCCCCTGAGGAGAACGTCCTGGTGCTGACGATCCACCACATCGTGACTGACGGATGGTCGAAGGGCGTGCTGGCGCGCGACATCTCGACGGCCTACGCGGCTCGCTGCGCGGGCCGGGCCCCGGAGTGGGCGCCGCTGCCGGTGCAGTACGCCGACTACGCGCTCTGGCAGCGTGAGCTGCTGGGCGACGAGCGCGACCCGGAGAGCGTGATCTCCCGCCAGGCGGACTACTGGCGATCCGCATTGGAGGGCGTTCCCGAGGCGCTGGAGCTGCCGTTCGACCGTCTGCGGCCCGCGATCGCCTCGCACCGCGGCAACCTGGTGCCGGTCGATGTCCCCGCAGAGGTCCATGCCCGGCTGGTGGAGTTGGCGCGGGCCGAGGGCGTGACCGTGTTCATGGTCCTGCAGGCCGCGCTGGCGGTGACGCTCTCGCGGCTGGGAGCCGGAACGGACATCCCGATCGGTTCGCCCAACGCCGGCCGGACCGACGAGGCGCTCAACGACCTGGTCGGATTCTTCCTCAACACCTTCGTGGTGCGCACCGACCTGTCAGGGGATCCGACGTTCCGTGAGGTGCTGGGCCGGGTGCGGGAACGGAGCTTGGAGGCGTTCGAGCATCAGGACGTTCCGTTCGAACGACTGGTGGAGGAGCTCGCTCCGAACCGTTCGATGGCCCACCACGCGCTGTTCCAGGTGATGCTCACACTGCAGAACACCGAGGAGGCCGTGCTGGAGCTGCCCGGTCTCCGGTTGCAGCCGGTGACTGCGGGCGCGGGGCTGGCGAGGTTCGACCTCGACGTGATCGTCGCCGAGACCTTCGACGACGCCGGCGCTCCCGCAGGCGTCCGGGGTTCGGCGACCGCGGCGGCCGATCTGTGGGGCGTGGAGTCGGCGGAGCGCCTAGTGGCCCGGCTGGTGCGGGTGCTGGAGGTGCTGACCGGTGACCCCCAGGTCCGGCTGAGCGCGGTGGAGGTGCTGGGAGCGGCGGAGCGGCGTCGGTTGCTGGTGGAGTGGAACGCGACTGGTGCCGAGGTGTCCTCGGGGACGGTGGCGGAGTTGTTCGCGGTTCAGGTGGCGCGGGCACCGGAGGCGGTGGCCGTGGTCGCCGACGGCGAGGAGGTGACCTACGCGGAGCTGGACGTCCGCGCGAACCGTCTGGCCCGGCTGCTGGTCTCCCGTGGCGTGGGCGCTGAGTCGGTGGTCGGGGTCTGCCTGGAACGCGGGATCGGGCTGTTGGTGGCGTTGCTCGCGGTGGCGAAGGCGGGCGGTGCGTACATGCCGATCGACCCGGCCTATCCGGTGGACCGCATCGGTTACATGCTGGAGGACGCGCGGCCGGCGGTGGTGCTGGCCTCCTCGGCGACAGCCTCGGTCGTCCCGGAGACTGCAGTGCTGGTGGACGCGCCGGTGACGGTGGCGGAGGCGGCGGCGTTGGAGGGCGGCTCCCCGGGCGGCCCGGCCGTGCGGGTGGAGAACCCGGCCTACGTGATCTACACCTCGGGCTCCACGGGGCGGCCCAAGGGCGTGCTGGTGTCGCATGCGGGTGTGGCGAGCCTGGTGGCGGGCCATGTCCGCCACCTGGGGGTCGGTGCGGGGTCGCGGGTGGGCCAGTTCGCTTCGGCGGGTTTCGACACCTTCGGCTGGGAGTGGCTGATGGCGCTGCTGAGCGGCGCGGCCCTGGTGGTGATCCCGACGGAGCGCCGGCTGGGAGAGGCCCTGCCCCGCTTCCTCGCGGAGCAGCGGGTGACGCATGTGACGTTGCCGCCGGCCGTGCTGGCGACCCTGGACGAGGGGTCGATCGGCGCGGACGTGGTGCTGGTGACCGCGGGCGAGGCCTGCCCGCCCGAGGTGATGGCTCGTTGGGCGCGCGGCCACCGGCTGTTCAACTCCTACGGTCCGACCGAGACCACGGTGGACGCGACGCTGTGGCGCTGTGCCCCGGAAGCCGCGGGGGAGGTGGCGATCGGTTCTCCGGTGGTGAACACCCGGGTGTTCGTGCTGGACGAGTTCCTTGCGCCGGTTCCGGTGGGCGTGCCCGGTGAGCTGTATGTGGCTGGCGTGGGTTTGGCGCGCGGGTACCTGGGCCGTCCGGATCTGACGGCGGAGCGGTTCGTGGCGAACCCGTTCGGCGGTGCGGGTGAGAGGCTGTACCGCACGGGCGACCGCGCCCGCTGGACGGCGGACGGGCAACTGGTCTTCGCGGGCCGTACGGATGACCAGGTGAAGATCCGCGGCTTCCGGATCGAGCCCGGCGAGATCGAGAACGTGGTGGCCTCGCACCCGCAGGTGGCTCAGGCGGCCGTCGTCGCGCGCCAGGACACCGGCGATACTCGTCTGGTGGCCTACGTGGTGCCCGCCGACGGCCCGCACCCCGACCTGCCCGGGCTGCTCACGGGTCTGGCCGCCGAGCGGCTGCCGGACTACATGGTGCCGGCGGCCGTCGTGGTGCTGGACGCCCTGCCGATCACCGTGAACGGCAAGCTGGACCGCAAGGCCCTGCCCGCCCCCGAGGAGCGCTCCGCCGTGGGCCGGGGGCCGGCGAACCCGCGCGAGGAACTGCTCTGCGGCGTGTTCGCGCAGGTCCTCGGCGTGGAGGGTGTCGGCGTCGACGACAACTTCTTCGAACTCGGTGGCCACTCTCTGCTGGCGGTCCGACTGGCCAGCCGCATCCGTGCGGTGCTCGGTGTGAACCTGGACATCCGGGTCCTGTTCGACGTGCCGACCGTCGCGGCCCTGGCCGCCCGGATCGCGGAGGACACCGGGGAGAGTCGGCTGGCGTTGACGCCGATGGAGCGACCCGAGCGCGTGTCACTCTCCTACGCGCAGCGCCGCCTCTGGTTCATCGGACAACTAGAGGGGCCGAGTGCCACCTACAACGTCCCGGTCGCGTTGCGCCTGACCGGCGCGGTGGACCGTGTGGCGCTGAACGCGGCGCTGCGGGACGTGATCGGCCGTCACGAGGTGCTGCGCACGGTGCTGCCGAACGAGGGCGGCGAGCCATACCAGCGGATCCTCACGCTCGATGAGCTGGCGTGGGAGATGTCGGTGGTGCGAGTGGCTCCGGAGGAACTGGATTCCTCGGTGGCCGAGGCCGCGGGCCACCTGTTCGACCTGGCGTCGGAGGCCCCGATCCGGGCGTGGCTGTTCGAGGCGGGACCGCAGGAGCGGGTGCTGGTGATGGTGGTGCATCACATCGCTGGTGACGGCTGGTCGTGGGTGCCGCTGGGGCGGGATCTGTCGTCCGCCTACGCGGCGCGCTGTGCGGGCCGGGCGCCGGAGTGGGCGTCGCTGCCGGTCCAGTACGCGGACTACGCGCTGTGGCAGCGGGAGCTGCTCGGCGACGAGCGGGATCCGCAGAGCCTGTTCTCCCGCCAGACGGCCCATTGGCGCGAGGCGCTGGCCGGCGCGCCGGCTGAGTTGGCGCTGCCGTTCGATCACCCGCGCCCGCCGGTCGCCTCCCACCGCGGCCACCAGGTGCCGCTGACGGTGCCGGCCGAGGTGCACGCGAAGCTCGCCGAGCTGGCCCGGGCGGAGGGCGTGACCCCGTTCATGCTGCTGCAGTCCGCTCTGGCGGTGCTGCTCGCCCGACTGGGCGCGGGCACCGACCTCCCGATCGGCGTGGCGAACGCGGGCCGCACGGATGCCGCGCTGGACGACCTGGTCGGCTTCTTCGTCAACACCCTGGTGCTGCGGACCGATCTGTCGGGCGACCCGGCGTTCACCGAGGTGCTACGGCAGGTGCGCGAGACCAGCCTGGCGGCGTTCGCACACCAGGACGTGCCGTTCGAGCGGCTGGTGGAGGAGCTGGCGCCGGTCCGCTCGACGGCGGTCCAGCCGCTGTTCCAGGTGATGCTCATCCTGCAGAACAATGCGCGGGCGGTGCTCGACCTGCCGGGGACGGGAGCGTCCGGGATCATGTCGGGGGCCTCGGTGGCGAAGTTCGACCTGGAGGTGGCGGCGGGCGAGGTGTTCGACGCCGCGGGTCGTCCGGCCGGGATCCACGGTTCGGTGACTGTCGCGGCGGACCTGTTCGCCCCGGAGACGGCCGAGCGGCTGGCGGAGCGCCTCGTGCGCGTCCTGGCCGCGGTGGCTGCCGACCCGACGGTTTCGCTGAGCGCGGTGGAGGTGCTGGGTGCTGCTGAGCGTGAGCGGTTGTTGGTGGAGTGGAACGCGACCGGTGCCGAGGTGCCGTCGGGGACGGTGGCGGAGTTGTTCGCGGTTCAGGTGGCGCGTGACCCGGGCGCGGTGGCTGTGGTGGCCGACGGCATCGAGGTGTCGTACGGGGAGTTGGATGCGCGCGCGAACCGCCTGGCCCGGCTGCTGGTCTCCCGTGGCGTGGGTGCCGAGTCGGTGGTCGGGGTGTGCCTGGAGCGTGGTGTCGACCTGATGGTGGCGTTGCTCGCGGTGGCGAAGGCCGGCGGTGCGTATATGCCGATCGATCCGGCGTACCCGGTGGAGCGCGTCGGTTACATGTTGGAGGACGCGGGGCCGGTTGTGGTGCTCGCTTCGTCGGTGACGGCGGCGGTGGTGTCGGGCACGGTGGTGCTGGTGGACGCGCCGGTGACGGTGGCGGAGCTGGCGGTGTTGGGGGACGGGGCGTTGGCGGGCCCGGTGGTGCGGGTGGAGAACCCGGCGTATGTGATCTACACGTCGGGTTCGACGGGTCGTCCCAAGGGTGTGCTGGTGTCGCATGCGGGTGTGGCGAGTCTGGTGGCGGGCCATGTTCGCTACTTGGGGGTCGGTGCGGGGTCGCGGGTGGGTCAGTTCGCTTCGGCGGGTTTCGACACCTTCGGCTGGGAGTGGCTGATGGCGCTGCTGAGCGGCGCGGCCCTGGTGGTGATCCCGACGGAGCGCCGGCTGGGAGAGGCCCTGCCCCGCTTCCTCGCGGAGCAGCGGGTGACGCATGTGACGTTGCCGCCGGCGGTGCTGGCGACCCTGGACGAGGGGTCGATCGGCGCGGACGTGGTGCTGGTGACGGCGGGTGAGGTCTGCCCGTCGGAGGTGATGGCGCGTTGGGCGCGTGGTCACCGGTTGTTCAACTCCTACGGTCCGACCGAGACGACGGTGGACGCGACGCTGTGGGAGTGCGACCCGGGGGCTGGGGAGGTGGCGATCGGTTCTCCGGTGGTGAACACCCGGGTGTTCGTGCTGGACGAGTTCCTGGCCCCGGTGCCGGTCGGCGTGCCGGGTGAGCTGTACGTGGCGGGCGTGGGTCTGGCGCGCGGGTACCTGGGCCGTCCGGGTCTGACGGCGGAGCGGTTCGTGGCGAACCCGTTCGGCGGTGCGGGTGAGAGGCTGTACCGCACGGGCGACCGCGCCCGCTGGACGGTGGACGGGCAGCTGGTGTTCGCGGGCCGTACGGATGATCAGGTGAAGATCCGTGGCTTCCGGATCGAGCCCGGCGAGATCGGTGCGGTGGTGGCCGAGCACCCCGCAGTGGCGCAGGCGGCCGTGGTCGTGCGCGAGGACACCGGCGACACCCGTCTGGTGGCCTACGTGGTGCCCGCCGACGGTCAGGGCGGCGGTGAACTGCCGCAGTTGGTGCGCGCGTGCATCGGAGAGCGGCTTCCGGGCTACATGGTCCCGTCCGCCGTTGTGGTGCTGGACGCGCTGCCGCTGACGGTCAACGGCAAGCTCGACCACAAGGCCCTTCCGGCGCCGCAGTACACCACGGGTGGGGGCCGTGGGCCGGCCGGCCGCGAGGAGGAACTCCTGTGCCAGGCCTTCGCGGAGGTGCTCGGGCTGGAGTCCGTCGGCGTGGACGACGACTTCTTCGAGCTCGGCGGGCACTCCCTGCTGGCCGTCGAACTCGGCGCGCGCGTCCGGGCCCTGCTGGGTGTGGACGTCCAACTGCGGGTCCTGTTCGACTCACCGACCGTGGCGGGGCTCGCGCGGCAGCTCGGGACGGAGAAGTCGAGCCGGCCGGCGCTGCGGCCGATGCGGGGGCAGTGAGGCCGACGCCGGCGCACTGACCGGAACGCTCCGGTGAACGCCGGACTGTCGGAGGGTGCCTCTATGTTCTTCGTCAAGCGTGTGCGGCAGCTTTATTCCAGGCTCGATCTTCTTCGTGGGACATGAGACTATCTGGTTGTGTCAGTGACGATGAGTGGGCTGCAGGCGGCCTTGGGCTGTATCAGGTTCACGAGTCTTCGGCAGCGGCCTTGCGCAGGGCGGCTGGGGAACCGTATTGCTCCAGCAAGTGGGTGACGGCGGGGTGGTCCAGGCGGGGGCCCAGGACACGTTCGAGGGAGGGGGAACTGGGTGAGCAGGCCACGCAGGCGGTTGCTGGTGCCGGTGGCTTCGGCCGCGAGGTCCTGGTCGAAGCCGGTCAGGACGGTGAGCTGGGCGGCCGTCTCGTCGGCGAGTTCGAGCATGCGCAGGGTGTGGGTCATGGTGCGGGCGGCGTCGGCGATGACGTGAGCGTCGCGGGCGTCGGTCTGGGCCTCGCCGGGGTAGAGGTCGGCGAGGCGGCGCATCGCCAGGCCGCGCAGGTAGGCGACCTCGGAGCCGACGTCACAACCACCGCCAGGGGCAGGGCGCCAATCGAGGCTGGCTGATCGACGATCACCAGGACGCGCCCGAACTCGGCGGCGAGCTTGCCGAAGACGACCCGCAGCTTGGGTTCGCTGTTGGGCAGCCGCTTGTCAAAGACGGTGTCGAATGTCGAACCCCCGAGGGCCGCTCATCCGTTCTGGCCTCGCCCATTGGCACCGTTCGCGCGCATCCACGTTACGCAGACCCGGCACCCGTCAGCGGCCGGGCGTTGCACTCGGCAGGGTGCCGGTCAGGCCTCTCATCAGCGGTCATACGGTGCCCCGGACCCGGTGACACCACCCCCCAGGTCATGCGATCGACAGGGGGCAACAATCATGCCGGGCCCGGCGGCCAGGAGCCCCGTTTCAGGGCCGCGAAGAAGGTAACGGGGGGCGGGTCCCCCGGCCGGGAGCCCGCCTAGGTTAAGGCGTCACCAACCCGGCCTCGTAGGCGATGATCACCAGCTGGACCCGGTCCCGGGCGTCGAGCTTGGCCAGCAGCCGGGTGACGTAGGTCTTGGCGGTGGCGACACTGATCACCAGGTGCTCGGCCAGTTCGGTGTTGGACATCCCCTGGGCGACCAGGGTTAGCACCTCGCGCTCGCGGTCGGTGATGCCGGCGATGGTCCGGCGCGGCCTGGCGGCGGCCGCTGCGGTCGGGCGGCCAGCAAACTCCTTGATCAGCCGGCGGGTGACGCCGGGGGCGATCAGGCCGGCGCCGCCGGCGACCACCCGGACCGCGGCCAGGATCTCGTCCAGGGCCATGTCCTTGACCAGGAAGCCGGAGGCGCCAGCCCGCAGCGCGCCGTAGACGTAGTCGTCGTCGTCGAAGGTGGTGAGGACGACGATCTGGGCCTTGCCGGGGCCGGCGGTGATCTTCCGAGTGGCTTCGATGCCGTCCATGCCGGGCATCCGGATGTCCATCACCACGACGTCGGGCTCCAGCGCGGCGGTCAGCTCGACTGCCTCGGCGCCGTTGCAGGCCTCGCCGACGACCTCCAGGTCGGGGGCGTCGGCGATCACCATCTGCAGGGCGGCGCGCACCAGCGGCTGGTCGTCGGCCAGCACCACACGGATCGTCATCGGACCCCCTCCGGGACGGGAAGACGGGCGGCCACGCGGAAGCCGCCCTCGGGAAGCGGTTCGGCGGAGAACTCGCCGTGCAGGAGGTCGACCCGCTCGCGCATGCCGACGAGCCCGAGGCCTGGCCCGGCGGTGTCGGCGTGCGGGTGCCGGTGGCCACGGTTGATGACCTCGATGGACACCTCCGACTCCTGGCAGTCGATGGACATCTGGCACGCCGTGGTGTCCGCGTGCCGGACCACGTTGGTGACGGCCTCCTGGATGATCCGGAAGGCCGACATGTCGATCTCCGGGGGAAGCGCCCGCTGCTCGCCGCTCCATCGCACGTCGACCCGGACACCGGCGGCCGTCGTGGTCGCGGCGAGCCGGTCGACGTTCGCCAGGCCGGGACCGGGTTCCATCGGGGCCGGCTCGGCGTCCGAGCCAGGCTCGGGCTGCCGCAGCGCGCCCAGCATCCGGCGCAGCCCGGACAGCGTCTCCCGACGGGCCGTCTCGATCTCGCCCAGCGCGGCGCAGGCCCGGTCCGGCTGGGTCTCGATGACCCGGCGGGCCGCGCCGGCCTGCAGAGCGACAATGCCGATGGTGTGCGCGACCACGTCGTGCAGCTCACGGGCGATCCGCAGCCGCTCGGCGGTAACCGCCCGGGCGGCTGCCTGGGCGCTGAGTTCCTTGACGTGGTCACGGGCCTGGTGCATCGAGCGGCCGATCAGCATGGCGATGCCGGCCAGTGGCCGGCGGGTCAGCAGCGCGCTGCCCGCCACGGCGAACATCGCCGCCACTGACACCATGTTCCAGTCCCGGCTCGTGGCCGCGGAGCCGCCCGCGGCGATCCTGTTGAACCAGGCAACGGCGCCGCCCTGCCCGACGAGCAGCATCGGGTAGACGGTGACCACCAGCCAGGTGACGGCCGTCCAGACACCCGGTGGCACGCGCTTGAGCATCGGGATAGTGAGCGTGGCGAACATACGGTGATGGTAGCCACGGCGGCCGGACCGGGCATCGGACCACGGGTGTACGACCGTGGCTGACAGGCGGGGACGGACAGGTGTCACCGCTGGTCTGATGCACCGAACGCCACACGGACGGCACGATGGTCCGCATGATCGAAGTCCACGAGCTGACGAAGCGTTACGGCAAGAAGCTGGCGGTCAACAACCTGAGCTTCACCGTGCATCCGGGCCAGGTGACGGGATTCCTCGGGCCCAACGGGGCCGGCAAGAGCACCACGCTGCGGATGATCCTCGGTCTGCACGCCCCCACCAGCGGGACGGTCACCGTCGACGGCCGCCCGTTCCGCTCGCTGCCCCGAGGCCTGCGGCACGTCGGCGCCCTGCTGGACGCCGGTGACGTGCACGGCGGGCGCACCGCCAGGGCCCACCTGCGGGCCCTGGCCCGCAGCAACGCCATCCCGCGCAGCCGGGTGGAGGAGGTACTGCAGGAGGTGGGCATCGCGGACGCGGCGAACCGCCGGATCGGCGGATTCTCGCTCGGCATGCGCCAGCGCCTGGGCATCGCCACCGCGCTGCTCGGCGACCCGCCGGTGCTGCTCTTCGACGAGCCGCTCAACGGGCTCGACCCGGAGGGCGTGCACTGGGTGCGCGGCCTGTTCCGCCGCTTGGCCGCCGAGGGGCGTACGGTCTTCGTCTCCAGTCACCTGATGTCCGAGATGGAGCACACCGCAGAGCAGCTCATCGTGCTCGGCAAGGGTGAGCTGATCGCCGCGGAGAGCGTGGCGGACTTCGCGGCCCGCGGGGCCCGGCGGAGCGTGTCGGTGCGCACGCCCGACCCGGCGCAGCTGCAGCCGCTGCTGGTCTCCGAGGGCGCGGAGGTGGCGCGGGAGACCGGCGGGCGGCTCACGGTGGTCGGGCTGGACTCGGACCGGATCGCCGAGATCGCGTTCCAGAATCACATCCTGGTGACCGAGTTGACCAACCACACGAGCTCGCTGGAGGAGGCGTTCATGGAGCTGACCGCCGACAGCGTTGAGTACCTCGCGGGGGAGAAGAAGTGACCCCGCCGATGACAAAGGGGACGGCCGCGGTGCCCGCCGTGCCGCCGCTGGAGCCCAAGGCCCGTTTCGGCGACCTGGTCGCCGCGGAGTGGATCAAGCTCTGGTCGCTGCGGTCCACCCCGTGGGCCTTCGCCGCCACGGTGGTGCTGACCCTCACGATCACCGTCTTCGGCGCCATCGCCGACGCGCAGCACTACACCGGGTACGACGCCGACCACAAGGCGTACTTCCGCAGCTTCGGCACGCTCGCCGACGCGTTCTCCCGCGGGGCGTCCACGATGGTGATCGTTGGCGCCGGCGCGATCGGCGCGATCACGGTCCTCGGCGAGTGTACTACCGGCATGATCCGGACCACCTTCGCCGCGGTTCCGGCCCGCACGTCGGTGATGGCCGCGAAGCTGGCGGTGGTCACAGCAGCCACGACGCTGCTCGGGGTGGCCTGCGCTTTCGGCTCCTACGCTGCCGCCCAGGCGGTGCTGGCCGGGCAGGACGTCGCCGTCGGCCTCGGGCACCCCGGGATGATGCGACTGCTCTTGGCCTCGGTGCTACTGGCCCCGGTCTCCGCCCTGGTGGGCATGGGGCTGGCCGCGGTGATCCGGCACAGCGTGCTCACCATCGTGGCCACGATCGCCCTGTTGTTCGTCGTCCCCTCGATGCTGGACGACCGGAGCCACTTCGGTGTGAGCCTCGTCCACATGACGATCCCGCAGGCCTGGGACCGCCTCGGCCACGCGCCGGCGAGCTCGCCGCAGTGGCCGTGGACGGTGTGGGGCGCGTTCCTCGTCCTCGCTGTCTGGGTGCTGGTCGCCGCGGCGCTGACCGTCTTCACCACGAACCACCGGGACCAGTGACCGGCGCGCCCGCCGCCCGGCGCAGGCGCAGTCCTCTGGACCTGCTGACCGACCACACCGGAACGCTGGAGGGCACGGCCACCGGGTCGACCGCCGACAGCGTCGAATACCTTCCAGGAGAGAGCAAGTGACCGCGCCGACGACGTCCAGGACGACCCCGGTGCCCGCCGCGCGGCCGTCGGATCCCAAGGCCCGTTTCGGCGACCTGGTCGCCGCGGAGTGGATCAAGCTGTGGTCGCTGCGGTCGACCGGCTGGTCGTTCGCCGTCACCGTGGCCCTGGTCCTGATGAGCACCGTCTCCATCGCCGCCGGCGACCTGCGGCAGTACACCGGGGGAGACGAGGAGCAGCGGGTGCTCTTCCGGACGCTCGGGCGAGTGGCCGACACCTTTCCCTCTGGCGCCGCGATGATGCTGGTCATCGGGGCCGGCGCGATCGGCGCGATCACGATCCTCGGCGAGTACACCTCAGGCATGATCCGGACCACCTTCACGGTGGTCCCCGCCCGCAGTGCGGTGATGGCCGCGAAAGCGGCGGCGGTCACGGCGGCCACGACGCTGCTCGGTGCGGGTGCCGCCCTCGCCTCGTACGTCGCGGCGCAGGTCGTGCTGTCCGGCGAGGACCTCGCCGTCGGTCCCGGGCACTCCGGGGTGCTGCGGCTGATCCTGGCCTCGGTGCTGCTGGCCCCGGTGTCCGCCCTGGTGGGCATGGGGGTCGCCGCGGTGATCCGGCACAACGTGGCGGCCATCGTCGCCACCGTCGCCCTGCTGTTCGTGATCCCCTCGCTGCTGAACGCCCGCAGCCGGGTGAGCGTGGACGCGCTGCACATGACGGTCCTGCAGGCCTGGGACCGCCTCGGGCACGGCCAGCCCGCCGCTGTGGAGTGGCCGTGGACGGCGGGGGGCGCCTGTCTCGTCCTCACGGTGTGGACGCTGGTCGCCGCGGCGCTGGTCGTCTTCTCCGCGAACCGCCGGGACCAGTGAGCGCCATTCCTCCATCCCCCTCCCCGAGGCGCGGACCCCGCGGTCCGCGCCTCTTCCCGTGCCGCGAACACCCGGCGGTTTGCGCGGACCGGTGCATCCTGCGTTCCGCGTAATTCGGGGGTCCTGGAGTCCCTGCCGGGTTGAAGGTGCAGGTCAGTGGGTTGGGGGTTGGTGACGCGGTCGGATTCGCCTAGAGACGCGATTTTGCGGATTTGCCTGCGCTGACCTGGAGTTGGTCCGTAGGGTCTGGAGTCGTGTACGTGAAGACGACGAAGCGGGAGAACAAGTCCGGCACGGTCCGG
>NZ_JBITZP010000072.1:0-17544 GCF_044546945.1 Kitasatospora sp. NPDC053057
TTTCCGCTCCGTTTTCCGGAGTTTCATTCATCGGATTCGCTTTCCGCTTTGTCACCCCGGTCTCCCGCGGCGACTCCGGAACTGTACGGGCACCGGCCCGCCACATGCAAATCGCCTCCGCCCGGGCTCCGGGCGGAGGCGATACAGGCACTGGGTGATCGGGCCGGGGTCAGCGGACCTCGGTGATCTCCGGGCCGCGGGCGAACGGGTCGAGCGAGCCGTAGCGGCCCTCGCCCTCGCCGGCCGTGGCAGCAGCCCCGCCACCGTCGGCGACCATCTGGGCGTCCTCGGGAAGCTTCAGCACGATCGGGTCGCGGGGAGCCATCGGGCTCTCGCCGCGGACGACGACGGTCTGCCGGAAGACCTGCTCCAGGATGCCGGCCATCTCGGGCTGCACGGCGGCCTGGCCCGAGATCACACCGCGCAGGAACCAGCGCGGGCCGTCGCAACCGACGAAGCGCACCAGCTGCACGCCCTGGGTGCCGTCCGGGAGCTGCACCGGGACCTGGGCGCGGAGGTGCCAGCCGAGCGGGCCTTCCTCCTCGTCGACCAGGCCGCCCTGCGAGGTGATGCCGTTGGCGATCTCCTCGCGGACCTCTCCCCAGATGCCCTCCGACTTCGGGGCCGCGAAGGCCTGGAGCTGGATGGCGCTGTTGCCGAGCACGAGGGTCGCCGCGACGATCGCGTCACCCGCGACCTCGACGCGCAGCTCCATTCCCTCGACACCGGGGACCAGCAGACCCCCGAGGTCGACTCGCCCCTCCTCCGGGGTCTCCAGCTCGGTGTGGTCCCACGGGCCGTCCGGCCGCGGGGCCGGCGGCAGGCCGACCTTGTCGGCCGGGTCCAGCTCGGTCACGTTCTCGCTCTCGGCGGAACCTTCGACGTCATCGGCCGTCTCGTCGGCGCTGATGGCGTCGTCGGCGAGCTGCTCGACAGCGTCCTCGCTCTTCTGGCGACGACGGAACACGGTCACTGTCCTTCCCGGTCCAAGACCGATGCGAATACCTGCTCGGCTTCCTGCGAGGCCGCGGGAATGCTAGACCGCGGCGTGGCCACCGGTCGACCCGAACCCGCCCTCGGCGCGTGCCGACCCAGGCAGCTCGGCCACCTCGTGGAAGCGGGCCTTCTCGACCTGCTGGATGACCAGCTGGGCGATCCGGTCCCCTCGGCGGAAGCTGACCCCCTCGCGCGGGTCCAGATTGACGACGATCACCTTGATCTCTCCACGGTACCCGGCATCGACCGTCCCCGGGGCGTTCACGAGGGCAACTCCGCAACGAGCTGCCAGCCCGGAGCGCGGGTGGACGAAGGCCGCGTGGCCGTCCGGGAGCGCGATGGCGATGCCAGTGGGGAGCACCGCGCGCTCACCGGGGGCCAGCTCGACGTCGACGGTGGTCCGCAGGTCGGCACCGGCGTCCCCGGGCTGCGCGTACTCGGGCAGCGGCAGCTCGGGGTCGATGCGCCTGATCAGGACGTCCAGCTGCGGGCGGGGGGTCTCGCTCAAGGGTTCACCTCAAAGGCTCGTGCGCGCTTCATCAGATCAGGGTCGTCGAGGACCTTCTCGATGTCCTCGGGACGACCGTGCGTGGTGAAGTGTTCCAGCTTCACCTGGATGAAGAGCGCCTGAGCACGCACGGCGACCGGTCCGTCCGGGCCGCCGATCCGCGCCTCGGCGGCGCTGTAGATCTTGCGGCCGTGCACGCCGGTGATCCAGGCGCGCAGGTGCAGCACCGAGTCGACGGGCACCGGGCTGAGGAAGTCGGTCTCCAGCCGGCCGGTCACGGCGGGCGCGTGCAGCAGCCAGTTGAGCGTGCCGAGGGTCTCGTCCATCGCCGTCGTGAGGACCCCGCCGTGGGCCAGCCCGGGGCCGCCCTGGTGGACGTCCCGGACGGTGAGCTCGGCCGTGACGTCCAGGCCCTCGCCCGCGACCGCGTCGATCCGCAGGCCGCCGGGGTGCTGCGGGCCGCAGCCGAAGCAGTGCTCGTAGTGGGAGCCGAGGCGGGTGCCGGGGGCGGGCGCCTGGGGGTGGCGCTCCGGCATCACGGCGTCCGGCGGCGGGGTTGTCGGGGTCGGCGGCAACGCGGGCGCCGACCGGTCGGTGGGGGTGGTGGGGGTGGTCGTACCGGTCACGGCCCGCAGCCTACCCAGGGGTAGCAAGGCCTCCGGTGGGGGTGGCGTCCCGCGCCGGGCGTCAGGGCGCCCACAATGGAGGACATGTACGACGAACGCCTCACGGTGCCGCGCTCCTGGTGGCTGCTCCCGGTCGCAGTCGGCCTGACTCTCGCACTGATCCTCATCCGGGTCAGTGGTCTGGCCGCCCTGGTCGGCCTGGTGGTCGGCATCGCCGCCGGCGCGGTGGCGATCAGCAGCTACGGCTCGGCCCGGATCCGGGTGGTGCAGGGCTCGCTGGTGGCCGGACCGGCCCGCATCCCGGTGGACGCGCTGGGCGCCGCGCAGGCGCTGAGCCCAGCCGAGGCCGCGGCCTGGCGCGGTCCGAAGGCCGATCCCCGCGCCTTCATGCTGCTGCGCAGCTACGTCCCGACCGCGCTGCGGGTCGAGGTGAGCGACCCGGCCGACCCGACGCCCTACCTCTATCTGTCGACCCGCTCGCCGATGAAGCTGGCCGAGGCGCTGGAGGAGGCCCGGCGCGGCGCCCGCACCTAGCCGGCGCACCACGAGGGCCCCGAAAGACCGAGAGGGACGGTTCCGCTGCTGCGGGACCGTCCCTACGACTTTGTCCTGGCCGGCGCACGGCCGACCGACTCCGTCCTCCCGGGTCCGTCCTTCCGGACGGTCCGCGGACCTGCCGTCCGGCCCCGCTGCCCGGGGCCGGAAGGAGCGTTGTGCCGGTCCCGCGGGAGCCACGGGTGCCTGGCGCTGTCCGCTGCGGTGCTCAGGCGCCGCAGTCCCGGCAGATCGGGTTGCCGTTCTTCTCGCTGTAGAGCTGGCTGCGGTGGTGGACCAGGAAGCAGCTCATGCAGGTGAACTCGTCTGCCTGCTTGGGCAGCACCCGAACCGCGAGCTCCTCGTTCGAGAGGTCGGCGCCGGGAAGCTCCATGCCCTCGGCGGCGTCGAACTCGTCGACGTCGACCGAGCCGCCGCCCTTGTCGTTCCGACGAGCCTTGAGCTCCTCGATGCTGTCCTCGTTGAGCTCGTCGTCGGTCTTGCGTGGGGTGTCGTAGTCGGTTGCCATTTTTCGCTCTCCCCCTCCGGGTTTGTGCGGTGTGTGCGGTATCTCCAGCGCACGTAACGCATGGGGGGTCGGTCTTGTGCCCGACCCGAGGCGGAGATTTTGCCTTACTTCAAGCCCCGTTACTCAATCGACACTCAGCCAGGGCTCCGTTGGGGTGATCCTCCAGGGTGCGAACGGCCTCACGCTGGGCCATCGTCGACCCGTCGCGCGCCCGTCTTTCCAGCGACTCACAGTGAGCGGAAGCCGTACTGGTGTCTGCGAAATCCCTTGCCCACCAGGGACGCCGACCAACCCCGCGATCCGGCGGCAGACCGGATTCCGGTCACGGACGGCGATCGGCACCCCCGATGGGGTGATCACTCTCCGGGGTTGCCCGACATCGCGGAGCGACACGGTATGAGCTTGGTCACGTTCAGAATCTTCCGGGACAAATCCCGGAAAATCCACCCACTCCGTCCCCTCGGTAAGGGGGCGCGACCACCCGGCGGGAGCGCCCCCACGGGTGCTCTAGCCGGCGTTCCGGCGGGCCTCCCGGCGCGCCAGCAGCGCGGCCTGGCGCTCCTCGAACTTGCGCGCCTGCGCGTCCAGGCCGTCCAGGAAGACGCCCAGCTCGTTCTGCGCCACCAGGCCCTCCGGGCCGAGGCCGCCGAACTCCATCACCCGCAGGTGGCGCAGCACCGGCTGCAGCACGTCGTCGTGGTGGATGCGCAGGTTGTACACCCCGCCCAGGGCGATCTGCGCGGCGGCGCGCTCGAAACCGGGGATGCCGTGGCCGGGCATCCGGAAGTTGGTGACCACGTCGGCGATGGCGCGCATGGCCTGGTCCGGGGCGATCTCCAGGGCGGCCTTCAGCAGGTTCCGGTAGAAGACCATGTGCAGGTTCTCGTCGTTGGCGATCTTCGCCAGCAGCTGGTCGCACAGCGGGTCGCCGGCGTACTTGCCGGTGTTGCGGTGCGAGATGCGGGTGGCGAGTTCCTGGAAGGCCACATACGCGACCGAGTGCAGCATGCTGTGCGCGTTGTCGGACTCGAAGCCCTCGGACATGTGCGACATCCGGGCCCGCTCCAGCTCGACCGGGTCGACGGCCCGGGTGGCGAGCAGGAAGTCGCGGATGGCTATTCCGTGCCGGCCCTCCTCGGCGGTCCAGCGGTGCACCCAGGTGCCCCAGGCGCCCTCGCGGCCGAACATGCTCGCGATCTCGTGGTGGTAGCTGGGGAGGTTGTCCTCGGTCAGCAGGTTGACCACCAGCGACACCCGGCCGAGCGGGGTCACCTGGGACTGCTGGACGTTCCACGCCTCGCCGTCCAGCACGCCGTCGAAGTCACGGCCCTGGCTCCACGGGACGAACTCGTGCGGCATCCACTCCTTGGCCACGCCCAGGTGGCGGTTGAGCTCCTTCTCCACGACCTCTTCGAGGGCCAGGATCAGTCGCGTGTCGGTCCAGCCGCTCGATCCGAGCGCGGGGCTGCTCTGCACAGGGGCGATGGTCACGGTCGTGCTCCTGGGGGACGGATACGCGCGGGACGGGCGCGTTGGGCGGGCAAGCGTCGTACGGAGCCGTCGTCGGGCAGATCGGCAGGCGCACTTACGGTTGCGTAGGTTACGACACCGTAAGTTGCCCGGGCCGGAAATGACAAGCCGCCCCCGCCAGGCCTTATGTCGTCTTGACAGGCCTGCCGGGGGCGGCTGAAAACGGTCGCCCACGGAACGCGCCAGCATCCGGGGCCGATACCGCGCAGAACGGCGCCAGGGGTCGCTACGGGGACGGAATCCGCACCCGCATGGTGAGTCCTCCCCCGGCGCGCGGGGTGGCCTCGATGGTGCCGCCGTGGGCGCGCACCACCGAGCGGACGATGGACAGGCCCAGCCCGACCCCCTTGTCGCTGCGGGTGCGGTCGGCGCCCTTGACCCGGCGGAACGGCTCGAAGATGTGCTCCAGCTCGTAGCCGGGCACCACCGGGCCGGTGTTGGAGACCACCAGCTCGCCACCGCCCGGCACCGTGGCGGTAGCCAGCTCGACCCAGCCGCCCGGGGTGTTGTACCGGACGGCGTTCTGCAGCAGGTTCAGCGCGAGCCGCTCCAGCAGCACGCCGTTGCCCGCGACCGCGGCCGGATCGAGCTTCGTACGCAGCTCGACCTCGCGCTTGTCGGCCTCGCTGCGGGTCTGCTCCAGCGCCCGGGTGGCCACCTCGGACAGTTCCACCGAGCGGCGGTCGGTCAGCTCGTTCTCGCTGCGGGCGAGCAGCAGCAGGCCCTCGACCAGCTGCTCGCTGCGCTCGTTGGTGGCCAGCAGGGTCCTGCCGAGCTGCTGGAGGTCGGGCGAGGCGGCCGGGTCGGAGAGCTGGACCTCCAGCAGGGTGCGGTTGATCGCCAGCGGGGTGCGCAGCTCGTGGGACGCGTTGGCGACGAAGCGGCGCTGGGAGTCGAAGGAGCGGTCCAGCCGGTCCAGCATGTCGTCGAAGGTGTCGGCGAGCTCCTTGAGCTCGTCGTCCGGCCCGTCCAGCTCGATCCGGCGGTGCAGGTCGGAGGAGGCGACGTCGCGGGCGGTGCGGGTGATCCGGCCGAGCGGGCGCAGCACCCGGCCGGCCATCGCGTAGCCGGCCGCGAAGGCGATCACGGCGAGGCAGACCAGGACGGTGAGCAGCTTGCGCAGCAGGGTGTTGAGCGCCTGGCCGGCTTGGAAGGACCTCTGGTCGTTCAGCCACTGGTCGAGCGCGGACTGGCTGGTGATGATCTGGTTGTCCTGCGTCCGGAAGGGGATGCCGCTGAACAGCAGGTGCGGCTGGCCGACCTGCTGGAGCGCCTGCTGGACGAAGAAGTACATCACCAGCAGCAGCACCACGCCGGCCATCAGGAACATCCCGCCGTACAGCAGGGTGAGCCGCATCCGGATGGTGGGCCGGAAGGGCAGCCAGGCGAGCAGGCCGTCGCCGGGGACGTAGGTCTCGGGCTGGTGCGACCGGGCCTGGCGCGGCGGGTGCACGGGCTTGGGCGGGACGGCGCGCGGGCCGCCGGCGGGCGCGCCGGAGGGCCCGCCGGCCGGGCGCGGCGGGGTGGTCATGATCGTCCTCTCGGGCGTCCGCCGGGGCGGGCGCTGGTACGGCGGGGAATCCTCGGGGGCGGACTCGTGGATCGGGCTGCAGCGATCGCCTTCCGCGGGGGTCGGGTTCCGGTCAGATCCGGTAGCCGGAACCGGGCACGGTGACGATCACCGGCGGGTCGCCGAGCTTGCGGCGCAGCGTCATCACGGTGACCCGCACGACATTGGTGAACGGGTCGGTGTGCTCGTCCCAGGCCTTCTCCAGGAGCTGCTCGGCGGAGACGACGGCGCCGCCGGCCCGCATCAGCACCTCCAGGACGGCGAACTCCTTGGGGGCGAGCTGGACGGTGCGCCCCTCGCGGATGACCTCGCGCCGGCCGGGGTCGAGCGAGATGCCGGCCCGCTCCAGCACCGGGGGCAGCGGGATGGTCGCGCGGCGGCCCAGCGCCCTTACCCGTGCGACGAGTTCGCTGAAGGCGAACGGCTTCGGAAGGTAGTCGTCGGCGCCGATCTCCAGGCCCTCGACCCGGTCGCTGATGTCACCGGAGGCGGTCAGCATGATCACCCGGGTGGCCAGGCCCTGCTCGACCACCTTGCGGCACACGTCGTCGCCGTGCACCAGTGGGAGGTCGCGGTCCAGGACCACGACGTCGTAGTCGTTGACCGCGATGCGCTGGAGCGCGGCCTCCCCGTCGTACACCACGTCGACGGCCATCGCCTCGCGGCGCAGGCCGGTCGCGACGGCCTCGGCAAGCAGCTGCTCGTCCTCGACGACGAGAACCCGCACGGTCGTTGTCCCTTCTCCAGGCCGGCCCCGGAAGCGGACGCACGGCTCCGACGGTGCCTCCATCCTGCCTGGTCCTGCGGTAAAGCAGCGATAAGCTGCCCCCCTGGCAGGGAACCGGACCCCGCGGCGGTGACCGTTCGTGTCGGGAACGCTCCGCTTGGACTGTGACACGGGCAACTTTCTTCCGCCCGGAGGTTTCCCGGCCCCCGGGGTGGGGAGGACAGCTGCACACCCGCGATCTGGCTGTTGGCCGATCGCACCCACCCGCCGTGCGTTCATCCGCGCCGGCCCTGGGGCTGGGGCGTCACCGGGAGCGGCCGTAGGCCGTCTCCGTGCCCGACCGGAGATCCACCACCTGTCGGCTCGGGCGCATTCACCGGCTGGACCCTCCCCGGGGCGGAGAGCGCACGACCGTGCACGTCCGACACAGTAAGGGGGCCCGTATGGACGCCTTCAAGGCCGGAATCCTGCAGCGCATAGCCAACGCCGAGCAGGACCTGCACCGCGCGATCGAGGCCGGGGACGAGTTCCTCGCCGAGGTGGAGCAGTCCGAGCTGGACGATCTCCGTCGTCTCGCCGCCGAGCACGGTGTGGACACCGTGCTGGACCGCCACCGCACCGCCGCCTGACCCGACGCCGGTACTCCGGCACCAGCGGCCCTGCGGGGGCCGTGCGAAACCGCAAGGCCCTGGCATCCCCCGTGTGCCAGGGCTCTTCTCTTGTCCGGGGGCCTCAGTCCGCCCAGGCGCGCAGCGCGGCCAGCCGCTCCTGAAGCGGCTCGTAGACGCCCGGGGCGGCGGCCACGGTCAGCTCGCCGTCCGGGCCGTGGCCGGGGCGGCCGCCGACCAGGGCGCCGGCCTCGGCGGCGATCAGGCAGCCGGCCGCCCGGTCCCAGGGGGCGAGGCCGCGCTCGTAGTAGCCGTCCAGCCGCCCGGCGGCCACGTCGCACAGGTCCACCGCGGCCGCCCCGCCCCGGCGGACGTCCCGCACCTCGGGCATCAGTGCCAGCAGCACCTCGGCCTGGCGCACCCGCACCGGCTGGACGTAGTTGAAGCCGGTGGCGATCAGCGCCTGGCCCCAGGGCGGGGCCGGGCGGGCCGAGACCGGGCGGCCGTCGAGGCGGGCGCCGCGGCCCAGCACGGCGTGGAACAGCTCGCCCCGCGCCGGGGGGTACACCACCCCGACGACGGCTCGGCCGTCCACCTCGGCGGCCACGCTGACCGCCCAGGACGGCAGCCCGTACAGGTAGTTGACCGTGCCGTCGAGCGGGTCGACGATCCAGCGCACCCCGCTGGTGCCGGGGCGCTCGGCACCCTCCTCGCCGAGGTAGCCGTCCTCGGGGCGGCGGTCGGCGATCAGCTCCACGATGAGCTTCTCGGAGGCGAGGTCCATCTCGGTGACCACGTCGACCGGGCTGCTCTTGGTGCCGGCCACGCCGAGGTCGGCGGGGCGGCCGTCGCGCAGCAGGGCGCCGGCCTGCCGGGCCGCGTCCAGGGCGACGTCGAGCAGGTCGTCGAGGAGCCCGTCGATGGGCGGGGCGGTGGTGGGCACGGGGGTTCTCCTCCTGGGGTCAGCGCTCGGCGGCGGCCGGGCGGGGGGCGCGCGGGTTGGGGCAGCAGGCCACCGCGCACACGTCGTGGCTGGGGCCGAGGGCGCCGAGGGCGCAGCGGGTCACGCTCTCGCCGCGCTCGGTGGCGGCCCGCTCCAGGACGAGCTCGCGCACCGCGGCGGTGAACCGCGGGTCGGCGCCGACGGTGGCCGCACGGGCGACCGGCAGGCCCAGTTCGGCGGCCTTGGCGACGGCCTCGGTGTCGAGGTCGTACTTGACCTCCATGTGGTCGGAGACGAAGCCGATCGGGACCATCACCACGGCCGGCGCGCCGTCGGCGTGCTGGGCCTCCAGGTGGTCGCAGATGTCCGGTTCCAGCCACGGGATGTGCGGGGCGCCGCTGCGGCTCTGGAACACCAGCTCCCAGGGCCGGTCGGCCACGCCGGTGCGCTCGGCGACGGCCGCGGTGATCAGCCGGGCCACGTCCAGGTGCTGGGCGACGTACGCGCCGCCGGGCGTGCCGCGGGCGGGGTCGTCCGGGGCGCCGGAGGTCTCGGCCATCGCGTCCGGGATGGAGTGGGTGGTGAAGGCCAGCCGGGCGCCGGGGCGGACGGCCTCGGGCAGCTCGGCCAGGGCGGCCAGGGTGGCGTCGATCATCGGCTCGACGAAGCCGGGGTGGTTGTAGAAGTGCCGCAGCTTGTCGACGGTCAGCGCCGGGCGGCCCTCCTCGGCGAGGACGGCCAGCGCGTCGGCCAGGTTCTCCCGGTACTGGCGGCAGCCCGAGTACCCGGCGTAGGCGCTGGTGGCGAGCACCGCGATCCGGCGGTGGCCGTCCGCGGCCATCTCCCGCAGGGTGTCCACCAGGTACGGGGCCCAGTTCCGGTTGCCCCAGTAGACCGGCAGGTCCAGCCCGTGCTCGGCGAAGTCCTTGCGCAGGGCGGCGAGCAGCTCCCGGTTCTGCTCGTTGATCGGACTGACCCCGCCGAACAGGAAGTAGTGCCTGCCCACCTCCTTCAGCCGTTCCTTGGGGATGCCGCGTCCCCGGGTGACGTTCTCCAGGAACGGGACGACGTCCTCGGGGGCCTCGGGCCCGCCGAAGGAGAGGAGCAGCAGGGCGTCGTACGGGGCGGCGCCGGAGGGGGAGGGTTTGCGCGCGTCGGACATGGGACCGATCCTGCCACTGAGGGGCCGGGCTCCGGCGCCGGGGCCGCGTGGCTGTCCGGAAAATACCGTTTGCCAACGTACGTAAGCTGTGTTGACCAGCCTTGTTCCTTACCCCCCGCCCGGAGCTCCCGTGCTGTCCAGCTACCGCCGAATATTCGCCGCGCCCGGCACCGTGGCCTTCTCCTCCACCGGCTTCGTCTCCCGACTGCCGATCTCCATGACCGGCATCGGCATCGTGACCATGCTGTCCCAGCTGCGCGGCTCTTACGGCGTGGCCGGCCTCGTCTCGGCGACGCTGGCGGTCTCCGCCGCGATCCTCGGCCCGCAGGTCTCCCGGCTGGTGGACCGGCTCGGGCAGGCGAAGATCATCGTCCCCGCCATGGCGATCACCATCGGCGCCGTCGTCGGCCTGCTGCTCTGCGCCCGGCTGAACGCCCCGGACTGGACGCTGTTCGTCTTCGCCGCCGGCATGGGCGTCATGCCGAGCACCGGTGCGATGGTCCGCGCCCGCTGGGCGCACCTCTACCGCGAGGACGCCGGCAAGCTGCACACCGCCTACTCCTTCGAGGCCGTCGTCGACGAGGTCTGCTTCATCGTCGGCCCGATCCTCTCCATCGGCCTGGCCACCTCCGTCTTCCCGGAGGCCGGCGTGCTGCTCGCCGGGGTCTTCCTCGCCGTCGGCGTGCTGCTGTTCGCCGGACAGCGCTCCACCGAGCCGCCGGTTCACGAGACCGCCAAGCACGAGGGCCGCTCGGTCATCCGCAACCGCGGCCTGCAGGTGCTGATCCTCACCTTCGTCGCCACCGGCGCGATCTTCGGCTCGGTCGAGGTGGTCACCGTCGCCTACTCCGAGGCCCAGGGGCACAAGTCGATCTCCAGCGTGATCCTCGCCCTGTGGGCGCTCGGCTCCTGCCTGGCCGGGGTGGTGTTCGGCGCCCTCAAGCTCACCGGCTCGATGGCCGTGCGCTTCTTCCTCGGCGTGCTGTTCATGGCGCTGAGCATGGTGCCGCTGCTGCTGGTCGCCCACGCGGTGCACGGAATCGGCGGGCTGGTCGCGGTCGGCGTCGCGCTGCTGGTCGCCGGCATCGCCATCTCCCCCACCCTGATCACCGCGATGGCGCTGGTCGAGCGGCTCGTCCCGGCCTCCCAGCTCACCGAGGGCATGACCTGGACCACCACCGGGCTCGCCCTCGGCGTCGCGGTCGGCTCCTCCGCCGCCGGCTGGGTCGTCGACGCCTCCGGCGCCGCCGCGGGCTACACGGTGCCGCTGGCCGCCGGTGTGCTCGGAGTCCTCTCCGCCCTGGCCGGCCTCGGCCGCCTGCGCGCCGGACTCACCGCCGAGCAGCCCTCCGCGCCGGCCGCCGGATCGGCTTCCGGATGGGCTTCCGGATCGGTCGATCGACCCGTAGACGCCGAACGGTGAACTGACTAATCTCTCGCCCTACCCACGGCCCTACCCATGGGTAGGGCCTGTCTCTTGGGTTTTGTCGCCGAGGTGCGTGCTCCGGCGTCGCGGCCCCGGCAAGGGCCCAGGAGACAGGCCCTGAGGGCGGCTGCGCCGCCGCAGATGCGCCGACCTCGTTCGGCCACGGAGCAGGAGGCAGCGCAATGCCCCAGGCCAGCACCGCGACCCGCACCCGGTGGACCAACTGGGCCGGCAACCAGAGCGCCCACCCGGCCCGGACCGCCACCCCCGGCACCGCGGAGGAACTGGCCAAGGAGATCCTGCGCGCCGCCGAACAGGGCCGCAGCGTCAAGGCCGCCGGCTCCGGCCACTCCTTCACCGCGATCGCCTCGCCCGGCGACGGCCTGCTGGTCCGCCCCCACGCGCTCACCGCCGTCCGCGAGATCGACCGCGAGGCCGGCACCATCACCGTCGAGTCCGGCCTCCCGCTGAGCCGCCTCAACCGGATCCTCGCCGCCGAGGGCCTCTCCCTCACCAACATGGGCGACATCGAGGTCCAGACCGTCGCCGGCGCCACCAGCACCGGGACCCACGGCACCGGCCGCGACTCCGGCTCGCTCGCCGCCCAGATCCGCGCCCTGGAGATCGTCCTCGCCGACGGCACCGTCCGGCGCTGCTCCCCCACCGAGAACCCCCGGCTCTTCCAGGGCGCCCGGCTCGGCCTCGGCGCCCTCGGCGTGATCACCGCCCTCACCTTCGGCGTCGAACCGGCCTTCCTGCTCACCGCGCACGAGCAACCGATGGGCTTCGACGAGGTGCTGGAACGCCTCGACGACCTCACCGCCGTCAACGAGCACTTCGAGTTCTACTGGTTCCCGCACACCGACCGCTGCTCCACCAAGCGCAACAACCGCAGCCAGGGCCCGGCCGCCCCGCTGCCCCGGTTCAAGGGCTGGTTGGAGGACGACTTCCTCTCCAACACCGTCTGGGAGGGCGCCTGCCGGGTCGGCCGCCGGTTCCCCGGCTCCATCCCCACCATCGCCTCGCTCGCCAGCCGCGCCTGGTCCGACCGCAGCTACACCGACACCGCCCACAAGGTGTTCACCAGCCCGCGCAAGGTCCGCTTCGTGGAGATGGAGTACGCCATCCCGCGCGCGGCCGTCGCCGAGGTGCTGCGCGAGCTGAAGGCCCTGGTCGAAAGCTCGGACTGGAAGGTCAGCTTCCCGGTCGAGGTGCGCTTCGCCCCCTCCGACGACCTCTGGCTGTCCACCGCCTCCGGCCGGGACAGCGCCTACGTCGCCGTCCACCTCTACCGGGGCACCCGCGACCAGGGCTACTTCACCGGCGTGGAACAGCTGATGACCGCCCATCAGGGCCGCCCCCACTGGGGCAAGCTGCACACCCGCGACGCCGAGTACCTGGCCGGCGTCTACCCGCACTTCGGCGACTTCACGGCGCTGCGCGACGAGGTCGACCCGCAGCGCCTCTTCGGCAACGACTACCTGCGGCGCGTGCTGGGGGCCTAGGGTCCGTCTTCAAACTCCCGTCGTCCGCCCGGAGGGCGGGCGGGGCGGCGTTGGGGTGCGTGCATCGCAAGGCGGAGGAGGGAGCCACTGCGGTGGGGGCACCTCCCGGCCGAAGGCTGGGGGCCATTGGCGACCGACGACAACGCGGCGAGGCGCGTGCCCCGGCGTCGCCCCGCAGACGCGAGTTTGAAGACGGACCCTAGTTTCCCGGGGCCCCCGCAGCCGACGGCGGGGTCACCGTCGCCTGCGCCGGGACCTCGCCGGGCACGGGGGGCTGCGACGTGGCGCCGCCCGTGGGCTTGGTGTCACCGCCCGCCGACGGGGACGCGCCGGCCGAGGGGGTCGTGCTCGGGACGGCCGAGGGCGAGGCGGCGCCGCCGTGCTCGCCGGTGCCGGCGCTCGGGGTCGCCCCCGGCTCGCGGCTCGGCCGGGTGGTCGCCGGGGCCGAGGCGCCGCCGGAGGGCGTGGCCTCCGGGCCGCGCCCGCCGCCCCCGGTGGCCGGCCGGTCCGCGGGGGCGTCCTGCTGCGTGGACGACTTGGGCGCCACCGCGCCGCCGAAGGACGTCCCGTTGCCGGACTCGCCCTTCACCGTCGCCGACACCGGCTGCCCGGTGGCCAGCTCGAACGCCACGATCGGCGTCATCGCCAGCACGAACACCAGCCCGGACATCGCCGCGTAGGTCTTCCAGCCCCACCGCCGACGCGCCCGGACCACCTGCGGCTCGTTCCACTCCGAGGTGATCACCGGCGGCCCGGCCGGCTCCCGCCCGGCGCGCTCCGGCCCCACCGGCACCTGGCGCAGGGTGTTCACGGTCTGGTTCGGCCCGCGGTCCACGGCCTCGCGCAGTTGCTGGCCGGTCCTCCTGAACACGTGCTGGAACACCGCGCCGCCGGTGGTGGCGCCGACGCTGACCACCGCCGCGCCCATGATCGTGCCGTACACGCCGAGTTCGGAGGCGAGCAGCGCGCCCACCACCGCGGCCAGCGCACTCGCCGCGACCTGAGCCACACTCAGATCGATCCGCTTGCGCTCCTCCTTGCCGCCCTCCTCGGCGGAGCTCCGCTCCGGCATCAACATCCCTCGGTCCGTACGACTCTTACTCGAACAAGCCACTCCATCTTGCCCAAAGAAGGACACAAGGGACGAAAATGCGGTTCCGCGCGCCCGGATTGTGTGAAGATGATCACCGTCCATCCGGCGGTGGTCCGCCATTGGGGGCGCGCGCTCTTGAGATTCCCGTGAATCGCGGGAGACTTGAGCGGCGAGCCGCCCCTCCGGATGCCACGAATGGAGTACTGTTCGTAAAGCCCGAGCCTTGGGTCGACTTGTCGACTGTGCCTTCACCGGCAGCTTGACGAAGAGCCACTGAACGGGCACGCACGGCGACGCCGGTCCCGGATCGTCGCGAACACTCCGCGTGCGAGGACGGCCGGGACCCCAGGCGCGACGTCGACGGATGACGTGGCAAAAAGGCAACCGTGCCACATTGGTGTGCCCGGGCGTAAGCCCGACACGCCGGGGAACTCAGCAAGGTTGTGGCCAGTCGCGAGTGGGCAGGCCACACTCAGTACGGGAGCAGCGACGCAGGTGACGTCGGCAGGCACCACCCGGGAGGTAACCGTGCCCGAACTGCGGGTTGTGGCCGTCAGCAACGACGGCACACGGCTGGTGCTCAAGGCTGCCGACAGCACGGAGTACACCCTCCCCATCGACGAGCGGCTGCGCGCCGCCATCCGCGGCGACCGGCCGCGCCTCGGCCAGATCGAGATCGAGGTCGAGAGCCACCTCCGCCCCCGGGACATCCAGGCCCGGATACGAGCCGGTGCCTCCGCCGAGGAGGTCGCCCAGGCCGCCGGCATCTCCGTCGACCGCGTCCGCCGCTTCGAGGGACCGGTCCTCGCCGAGCGCGCCTTCATGGCCGAGCGCGCCCGCAAGACCGCCATCCGCCGCAACGGCGAGTCCCCCGGACCGCAGCTCGGCGAGGCCGTGGCCGAGCGGCTCGCGCTGCGCGGCGCCGAGAAGGACACCGAGCGCTGGGATTCCTGGCGGCGCGACGACGGCACCTGGGAGGTCATCCTCTCCTACCGTGCCGACGGCGAGGGCCGCAGCGCGTCCTGGACGTACGACCCGCCCCGGCGCCTGGTCCAGCCCAACGACGACGAGGCCCGCGCGCTGATCGGCGAGACGGTCGAGCGCGAGGAGGACTCGGTCTTCCCGTTCATCCCGCGGATCGCCCGGCTCCCCCAGGACCGGCCGCCCCGCCCGATGATCGACCGGCCCTCCGCCGACCGCATCATGTCGGCCCGCGAGGTCCGCGAGTCGCGGGAGGCCGCCGCCGAGTCCCGGGACTCGCTGACCAGCCTGCTCGACGTGGTCCCCGCCTTCCGCGGCGACCTCGCCGTCGGCGGCCCCGCCCCGATCGAACCGGTGCCCGCCGAGGTCGCCGAGGAGAGCGAGGAGCCGGCCGCGGCCGCCGCCCCGGCGGTCGGTGCGGGCTCGGCCTACGCCGACATCCTGATGCCGCGCGCCGTCGCCCCGCACCGCGAGCGCCTGGTCGGCACCACCGACCGGCAGGCCGAGGCGGACGGCGTCCGGCCCGGCCGCCGGGCCACCGTGCCCAGCTGGGACGAGATCGTCTTCGGCAGCCGGCGCAAGAAGCAGGAGTAGCGGTCCCCGACTAACGTCGAAGGGGCGGGAGGCCGAGCCTCCCGCCCCTTCGACGTGTCCGGGGCTCAGCCCGGCTGACCGGTCACCGCCACCGGGCGGCTCTCGTCACTCGACCACTCGCTCCACGAGCCCGGGTACAGCGTGGCGTCCAGGCCCGCCGCCTCCATCGCCAGGATCTGGTGCGCCGCCGTCACGCCCGAACCGCAGTACACCGCGGTCCTGCGCTCCCCCGCGCCGAACGCCTGGAACCGGGCGAGCAGTTCGGCGACCGGGCGGAACCGCCCGTCCGGGCGCACGTTCTCGGAGGTCGGCGCCGACACCGCGCCCGGAATGTGGCCGGCCCGCGGATCCACCGGCTCGGTCTCGCCCCGGTAGCGCTCCCCCGACCGGGCGTCCAGCAGCAGACCGCTGCGCGCCCAGTCCGCGGCACCGTCCGCGTCCACCGTCGGCAACTGCCCCGGCACCGGCTTGAAGTCGCCCGCCGCGGGCTCCGGCAGCTCGGCCGTCACCGGCAGCCCCGCTGCCTGCCAGGCCGCGAAGCCGCCGTCCAGCACCCGGACGTCCCGGTGCCCGGCCCAGCGCAGCAGCCACCAGGCCCGGGCCGCCGCCATCGAGGCGGCCCCGTCGTACACCACGACCGGGCGCCCGGCGCTCACCCCGAAGCCGCGCATCGCCGCGCCGAACTCCTCCGGATCCGGCAGCGGGTGGCGCCCGCCGTGACCGGGGGCACCGGGCGGAGCCGCGAGGTCCCGGTCCAGCTCGACGAAGTGGGCACCGGGCAGGTGCCCGGCCCGGTACTCCTCGGCCGCGGTCGGGCCGCCCGGTGCGGCGCCGACCAGTTGGTAGCGCACGTCCAGCAGCACCGGCGGACGCTCGGAGGCGAGCGCCTCCCCCAGCTCGGCGGCGGAGATCAGCGGGGAACCGTCGTTGAAGGTCGTCATGTCGGCCATTGTCGCGCAGCGCGCCCGAACCACGGCTCTTTGTGCGCTCTTTGCCGGACTTTCCGCGCGGGTCGAGGGTTGGGCGCGCGCCAGGGTGGAAGCATCACCCTCGCGCGCACGGATTTCCGTGCGCCAACCACCCGTGAGGAGGCCCGCATTGCCCGCGGTGGAACTCCGACTGGCCCAGGGCACGCCCTGCTGGGTCAGCCTGCTGACCCACGACCTGCCCGGCGCCCGCGCCTTCTACGGCGAACTGCTCGGCTGGACGTACTCCCCCGGGCCCAGCCAACTCGGCGCCTACGTCCGGGCCGAGGTCGACGGGACACCGGTCGCCGGCCTCGGCGTCTCCACCGCCACCGGCTTCCCGGTGCAGTGGACCACCTACTTCGCGGTGGACGACGCCGACCGCACCACCCAACTGGTGCGCGAGTGCGGCGGCACCGTCGCGGTCGGGCCGCTGCAGGCCGAACGGGCCGGGCGGATGGCCATCGCCTCCGACGTCTCCGGCGCCGTCTTCGGCCTCTGGCAGGGCGAGGAGCACCTCGGCCGGGAGGCCGGGGCGGAACCCGGCGGCCCCGCCTGGGCCGAACTGCTCACCCCGGACGCCGACGGCGCCGCCACCTTCTACGGCTCCGTGCTCGACCGCCCGGTGCGGCCCGCCGTCGGCGGCTCCGCCCTGCTGGTGCACGGACGCCCGGTCGCGGGCATCCGCCACCACGCCGACCTGCGCGGCCACCCGCCGCGCTGGCGCACCCACTTCGCGGTCAGGGACGCCGCGCTGACCGCCCGTCACACCATCGAACTCGGCGGCCGCGTCCTGGTCGAGCCGCACGATACCGACCGCGGCCGCGCCGCCCGGCTGGCCGACCCGCAGGGCGGGCACTTCTCGGTGCTCGAAGCCGCGGCTTAGAGCGTCCGCCAATAGGCGGTGTCAGCAGAGCAGGCACGGTTCACCCGATCATGGAGTTCTCTACGCTTCATGATCACCGGGGGATCCGTGCCTGCTGTCCCATCATGCATTCTCGACCCGATCCGAGACCAATTCCTCGCGCTGCTGCCGGTGCGTGAGGACCGGCACCCGCTCGGCTGCCACCGGCCTCGGATCAGCGACGTTGTCGTGTTCGATCGCCTGATGCAGGTCCTGGTCTTCGGCAGCGGATATGAACGGGTCGCTGACGAGCACTGCTCGGCCACTACCTTGCGCCGTCGCCGTGACGAGTGGGCCGCGGCCGGCGTGATGGACGAGCTCCACCTGATCGCGCTCGCCGCCT
>NZ_JBITZP010000073.1:0-16890 GCF_044546945.1 Kitasatospora sp. NPDC053057
CTTGAGTCTCGACACCTCAAGGATCACAGAGGACGGCGTGTTTCACGTCCAGCCGCAGATCAGCGCACCCACACATGCGGCAGGAGAGCCCGAAACTGGCTGTCTTCGAACCGGAGTTTGTTCCATGATCGCGAGGCGGGAGTCCGAGCTGCCGCCTCAGCCCCTCAGCAGTAGGAGCCCGCATGTCGATGTTGGTCGCTCTCGACCACCCGGAATTTCCCTATGAGGAGCCTCCCTACGGGATCACCTGGTGGCAGAAGCCCTGGAACGGTGTCCTCGTCAGGGTGGACCGGATCCCCTTCAAGGCTGGAGACGAGCTCACCTTCGACGTCACGGTCTGCAGCGACTTCCACGGGCAGACCTCGGCCGCGACGATCCAGGGCGTTGTGAGCATCACCGCTGACACCACCACGGTCGACTACACCATCCCGTGGGACGGCGTCCTGGACGCCGGCACCGAGGGTTCCATCACGGTCTTCTACACCCTGACCCCCTCCGACGGCAGCGAGCCAACGACCTCGGAGGGCGCCATAGTCCGGTACTCCCGCCGGCAGCCCGGCGGTGCCGTCTGCGGCCCGGACAGCTGAACAACCACCAGCCGGCACGTCGGTGAGCAGCCACCATCCGTGCCGGCCTCCGCCGTGACTGACAACTAAAGCAACGGCATTGGGTCCGGGGGGCCGGGTCGGTGACAGCTCTTGCATCTTCGACGCCTCGCACCGGCACGGGGCGACAGGGGCCTAGGGAGGCCTGCCCGGGGAACCCCTCGCGGGGCCGCCGAACAGGTGGGTGGTGGAGACCCCGGCAGGGGCCCCACGACTCGGGCTGGCTCCGCACACCCCATCCAGGGCGTTGCATGTGACAGTGCTGTTCGCATGGAGCTGGCCTGGCGGCCCGCCGCGTCAACCCGCACTCGCATCCCGAGGAGCCCCCCAACGTCCACCGACTGCTCGCCGCCGGCAACCGAGATCCCTAGGAGCGGAACATGGCGCTCTGCGCAGTGCTGACCCTCCTGATCACGATGACGGCCAGCACTGCCGCAACCGAGTTGACCGCCACGGTCCAAGGCGCGTTGGGGTCTCCCCGGAGATCGAGCACCATGTACGCCGACACCCCCACCGACTTGACCAGCCAGGCAATCCACCAGGCATTGACCAGCGGGCTACCGCCGACCGCACCGCTGGCTCGCCAGACGTCCAGCGCGACCCGCCAAGGAGCCCACCACATGAGACCCGGAATGAACCACGACCCCACCGCCATGCCGGATGAGTATGAGTGCCGCCCCGGCGCGAGGACCTCGGCGTTGACGCGGCAGCGCCAGAACCACATCAGGAACACGACAGCAGCCGCAAGGAACAACGGCTCCGTGACCTGCGCGGTCAGATAGAACACCTGCGCCCCCGTTTGCGGCGTAAGAAGCCGTTGTCGTACCGAACTTGATCGGTGGGTTTCCGCAGTTCAGGCATGATGCCGGCATAGCGAGGCATGCTCGGGCCGTCGGGTTGTCTCGTTGGTGGAGGTGCCGGGATGGCGTCGGTAGTGGGTCTCCTGGAGGAGCGGGAGCTGGCCGCGCGTGAGCGCGTGGAGGAGCTTCGGGAGATGGCGGACCGGGTACTCGCTGAGCTCGCCGAAGCGGAGACGGCCTGGCACGAGTGGCTGATCGCCCGGCAGCGCGTTGGCGAGGTTCTGTCCGGGCCGCGGTCCGGACAGGCAGGTGAAGCTGGCCCGGGAGCCGGTGAGTGTTCCGGGTCGGAGCCCGCGACGAACGCGCCCGCCGAGGTTCCCCTACCGAGGGCCGCGCGATCGGGCTCGATCGTCCCGGTGTGGCGCCCCGCGCTTTCCATGGACGCGCTCGCTCCCCACTACCAGCGCATCCTCGCTACGCTCACCGAACAAGCATCCGGCGGGAAGCCAGTGATGTCCTGTCAGGAGATCACTGCCGTACTCGGACTGGAGCCGGTTCCGGCAAGTGTGGAAGGAGTTCGGTCGAAGATGAAGCGGCTGGCCGACCGGGGCTGGGCCGACGAGCCCACCCCGGGACGGTTCACGCTCGCCGCCGGGCCAGCCGGCGGCTCATGAGCATCGTCATCGACCACAGCACCATCTGCTCATGCACGGCGGGGCAGCGAATCGTCTCGTCCTCGCGTGATCGCCAACGAAAGAGCAACCGATGCAACCGATTGTCCTATTCGACCTAGACGGCCTTTTGATCGACTCCGAGCCGATCTGGGACGCGGCAAAGCGTGAAGTGTTCGGTCCGCTTGGCCTGCACCTAACAACGGAGATGCAGGCGGCGACGCGCGGGCTGCGGCAAAGGGACATGGTGGCCTACTGGTTCGATCGGGCCAGCATTCAAGCCGACCCCGACGACGTCGAGCAGCAGATCGTGACCGCCGTGTGCCGTGGGCTGGAGGGAGTGGCGCTGAAACCCGGCGCCGAACACGCCATCGCGGCGTGCGCGCGTGCATCGAGGGCGATGGCCGTCGTGTCATCTTCGCCGGAGTCGGTGATTCGGCATGCGCTCGCGAGCACCGGCCTTGACCGATCTTTCGATGCCGTGTTTTCGGCCGAAGACGACGAACACGGCAAACCCCACCCGGGCGCCTATCTCCGCGCAGCCGCCGCCCTCGGCGCGTCACCCGACGAATGCATTGTGATCGAGGACTCGCTCAACGGCGTCCTCGCTGGCGTGTCAGCCCAGATGACGGTCGTCGCCGTTCCCGAGGCCGCTGATCGCTGCGATCCTCGCTTTGCGATTGCCACTCTGGTACTGGAGTCCCTCAAGGATCTCGATACCTCTGTATTCGGCGCGTATGTGTCCAGGGGGAGCCGGGACGCCACGTGGGCATCGCGTGCTGCGGATCCTCAACCGTTCCGCGAACCAGATCGTGCTGTATGACGCCCTCGATCGTGGGTTCGGGCCCTCACGGTGAAGGCCCGAACCCACCTCGGGACGGTTCACGCTCGCCGCCGGGCCAGCCGACGGCTCATGAGCATCGTCATCGACCACAGCACCATCTGCTCGTGGACGGCGGGCAGCGTCTCGTAGTCGCGCACCAGTCGGCGCGAGCGCATCAGCCAGCTCAGCGTTCTCTCCACCACCCAGCGCCTGGGCAGCACCACGAAGCCGGAGACATCGTCGCTCCGTTTGACGATCCTCAGGGTGAGTCGCAGCGTCTGCTTCGCCCAGGTGACCAGGCGCCCCGAGTAGCCGCCGTCGGCCCAGACCAGGGCGATCTTCCGGTAGCGGGCCCGGAGCTGTTGCAGCAGCGGCATCGCGGCGTCCCGGTCCGTGACGTTCGCGGCGGTGACCAGCACGGCCAGCAGCAGGCCGAGGCAGTCGACCACGATGTGGCGCTTGCGCCCGGGGACCTTCTTCGCGCCGTCGTACCCGCGTGAGGACGCCGGCACCGAGGCCGCCGCGCGCAGGGACTGCGCGTCGATCACCGCGGCGGTCGGTTCCGGGTCGCGGCCGGCGTCCTCGCGGACCAGGCCGCGCAGCCGGTCGTGGAACTCGGCCAGCAGGCCCCGCGCACGCCACCGCCGCGCGAAGGCGTAGACACGGTCCCACGCGGGGAGGTCCGCCGGCATCGCGCGCCACTTGATCCCGTTGTCGACCAGGTAGCGGACGGCGTCCAGCATCTGCCGGTGGCAGTAGCCCTCCGGCTGCCCGCCCCGGCCTCCAGCCACGGCGGGACCGGCATCGCGTCCCGCACGACGGCCCACTCGGCGTCCGTCATGTCCGAGTCGTAGCGACGCACACGGTCCGGACGGTCACCCGCGTTCCCGAACCGGTGAGCGAGGCAATCACACGACCGGGTAACCGAGTTGGACGACACGGGCATGGGAACGCAAGACTGCGACACAGGGCCTCCTGGCCGGATCGTTCGGACTTCGACAATCCCGAGCTGGACAGGAGGCCCTGCCTTCATGCACGGACCGGCTGGAGATCACCCAGCCGTGTAGCCACACTCGAACCGGCGTTCACCATGATCGGTACGACAACGGCTTCTTATCCCAAAGCGCGCCGTTGCAGGCTTCGCCCGCCAGAAACAGTCAGGTTCACGAAGGCAGGGCGAGGCTCCAAGCGCCTTGGAACCTCGCCCTACGACGCTATGTCAGTTCACCCGCGGGGCAGCCGACAAGGTTATGGGGTTCGTTCGGGCTGGAGGGTCCAGCGGCTGTTGTCGAAGAGGCCCGGGCAGTCCCAGATGTCGAGGCGGGTGCCCTGTTCGATGTGTGAGTTGTTCAGTTCGATGCAGCGGCCGGTGTTGGGGTCGCCTCCGGTGATGGTGGTCTGGTTGATGATGCGGCCGTCCGGTCGCACGGACCACTGCTGGGCGGGCCTGCCGTCGCAGTTGGCCAGGGTGAGCTGAGTGCCGTTGGTGTTGCCGTTGCCGACGGTGGAGACACAGTAGGAGCCGGCCCGAATGGTGCCGTCCGTGCTGAGGTTGAACCGCTGGCTGGGGGTGTTCCAGCAGGAGTAGATGGCCAACGGTGCGCCGTCTCGGGGTCCGCCTTCGGCGTCCATGCACTGCCAGGAGACCAGGTTGGGGTGGATCGAGGTGCTGGCGTCGGAGAATCCGAGGAACTGCCAGTCGCTGAAGCCGTCGACCTTGTTCTTGGTACCGGTGCTGCTCTTGCCGGGGAAGACGGTGATGGCGTTGCTGGTGTTGATGGCCCAGAGGTCGGGGTAACCGTCGTTGTTGAGGTCGGCTGCGCCGACCAGCGGCTGGGCCGCGGTGGTCCAGTTGGCGCCGGTCAGGATCGGTGTGCCGGCGTCCGGCTTGGTGAGGGCCGAGTAGTCGACGGTGCCGTCTGCCTTCCAGGCCAGCGGGTAGGCGTAGATGTTGCCGTTGGTCCGGTGGCGGGCCCAGATGGTGGTCTGGTACGTCGGGTCCGTGGTCCCCGGCACCGTCGTGGCGCCGTTGGCGGCACCGGGGGTGAGGATCTCGTAGTCCGACCAGTTGCCGCTCGCGGTCGGGATGAGCGTTGCGGTGTCGAGGCCCTCGGCGAGTCCATTGGGCTGGAAGAGGTAGAGGTTGTTGTTCTCCACTGTGAGCAGGGAGGTCTGGGTCATCATGACCTTGTGGTCCGGGTGGCCGGGCTCACCGCCGATGGCTTCCCCCTCGGGGGTGCCGATGGCCACGACCTGGGAGATGTTGCTCCAGACCTTCTGCGTGTAGGCGGGGCAGGGTGCGTTGGTGCCGTAGGTGGTGCAGGTGGTGGGACGGTTCAGCGCGGACGGGGTCTGCGTGCCGAAGCGGCCGGTGCCGTCGTTGGGTATCAGGTACAGGACGTCCTTGAGCTGGGGCGTCTTGTCCTTGTTGTAGTGGGCGACGAGCTGGTCCACCGGCTGGCCGACGGCGAAGGTGCCGTGGTGGCTGATCTGGAAGTCTGCCCACGTGGTGCCGAACTCGCGGTTGCCGGGGGCCGCGGCGGCGGGAGCCGCCAGCGAGGTCGACGGATCGGCGCCGCCGCCGATGATCCGCAGGTCGCCGTTCTTGTCGGCGATGACGATGTCCGGCTTCTGGTCGTTCGTGACGTCGCCGAACAGCGGCTGGGTGCCGGGCTTCCACGGCACGTAGAAGTTGTAGACGGCGGGCTGGCTGTAGTTGCCGGCGTTGTCCATGGCCCACGCGTACAGGGTGTTGGTGCCCCACTGCTTGGGCTGGTAGTCGTAGGGCTGTCCGGGCGCGAGGGTGTCGCTCTGGCCGCACTTCCAGCCGACGACCGGGGTCGGGTCGGTGCTCACCCGCACGCAGGCGACGCCGGAGGACTGCAGGCCTGGGCCGGGGGCCGGGTCCTCGGCGTTGATCGTGAACCTGCCCGAGTCGTTCATGTACCTGGCCGGGTTCGGGTTGGGGGTGCCGGATGGCGGGAAGTCGGTGGAGCTGATGCTGACGCGCGGGTTGGTCCGGTCGACGCGGAAGTAGCACCAGCCGCTGCCGGGCGAGCTGAGCGTGCCGTCGGAGGACTGGGCGTACCAGCCGTACTGGTGGCCGTCGGTCAGTGACCCCGGCGTGACGGACTCGGCGGGGTTGTTGTAGTTGCCGCCCCACCGTCCGTCGGTGAAGGAGAAGTTGCCGTCGTTGTCGTCCCACATCCGGTAGCTCGTGTACAGGGACATGCCGGCGGGGGAGAAGCTGTTCGCGGCCAGGTAGATGTTCTGGTTGCTTCCGATCCAGCCGGGGTTGTCCCAAGGGTGGGTGCCGCCGCTGGTGCACGGGGCCGTGCTGTTGTTGCTCGCGAATCCGGGGGTGGGTGTGGTTCGCGTCCACCAGACGGTGGGGGCGATGTCGTACGTGGTGGTGATGTAGGGGTTGTTGGCGATGTAGTGCCGGAACGTCCGGTCCCACTCGTTGCCCTGCGGGGCGATGGCGGCGGTCCACCAGGGCCACTGGCCGGCGATGGCCTGCTTCATGATGTCGGTCACGTCGATGGCCAGCGGGCCCGTGCCGGTGAGCCGCTGCCCGTTGATGGCCGGGCAGTTCTCCATGACGACATTGCCGTTGGTGCCGCAGGGCTGGTCGTTCCAGCTGGTGTGCTCGTAGATGGGCTTGGGAGCGGAGTAGACCTCGAACGGCGTGTCCGTCCCGGGACTGGAGGCACTGGTGACCTGGGCGTTGAGGGTGGAGGTGAAGATGGTCGGAGGACTCTCGGCCCCGCCCGGCTTGGTGTAGAGCGCCGGGTTGATCCCGAACTGGAAGTAGGCGCGCTGGCGGCCTTCGCTACCGCAGTCGAGGTTCGGGTCGCTGCTGTGGTAGCCGCAGTAACCGGTGGCCAGGTTGTTCTTCTTGTTGAAGTTCTCCGCCGTCTTGTGGTTCTCCTGGACCTCCACCGATCCCTGGACGGAACTCGTCGCGACCAGGGACGGGTCGAGGTACCACGGGCCGGTTCCCGAACCGAGCGCGTCCTGGTTCGGCGTCAGCTCAACGGCCGCGGGGGTGACCCTGGTCGCGATCGATGCCACGTTCGCCCCGTCACCCGGCTCCTCGGCGGACGACCGCACGCCCGCGGCGGGCGCGGAACCGGCGGCGGGGGCGGCGTCGGCAGCAGGGGCGGCGGCGAATGCGGCCTTCACGCTCTTCGACGCGGGGGCGGTGGCCACCGGGGCCGTGGAGGAGTCCCACTGCAGCGGCGAGGGCGAGCGGAAGCGCAGGGCGCCCTTGTCGTCCTTGACGTCAATATGCCCCTGGGCGTCGGAGGTGACCGCCAGGCCCTGGGCTGTGATCGGGAACCGCAGCGTCTTCAGCGCCGGGTTGGCAGCCGCTTCCGGAGTGCGGACCACGATCACATCGCGCCACCCCCCAATGGGCAACGCGGTCAGCTGGAGGTCGACTCCCGGCAGCACGTTCGCGTAGGTGGCGGTCGCCCCGGCCAAAGCCGGCTTGGGCAGCGCGAACGGCGCGCCGAACGAGAGCTTCTTGCCGTCGGAGGTCGACACGGTCGCCATCGGGCCGCTGCCGCCGCCGGAGAAGGCCAGCGCGGTGCTCGCGACGGTGGGGCCGACCGTGCCGTCCGTGTTCGGCCGCAGCGTCGGATCGAGGTCGGCCCACGCGCCGTTCTGCTTGGTGCGCACCGGCTGGGCGTTGTCGGTGGTGGTGAGAGTGCCGTCCGGGTTCGCGAGGGTCTTGGACACCTCATTGGTCATGGCGTCCACGACGACTGCCTTGCCCGTCGACTTCGCCTTGATGACGGCGTCGACCATGGCCTGCTGCACGGGCGTACGAGCCGGACCCGGCCTCGGCGGGACCAGCGGCGGGACCGGCTCCGTGGGCCCGTGCAAGGGCGTGGGCGCTGGGCCAGCGGCGAGCGCGGCGGGCGCGGCCAACAGGCTCACGCTCAGAGCACAGCTGGCCCCGACAGCGGCGAATCGGACCGCTCGCCTGCGTATCGATGGCGGTGGTGGCGTGAGTGGAAGTGTGTGTGAAGTGATGGACATGTCTGGTTTTGAGCTCCCCTCCCGATGTGCAACTCCGTCTGGACGTTGCGTTCGGGTCGGAACGATGCGGCTCAACCAGCGGATAGGTCAAACGCATTGCGGTATTGCGTGGACATGTCCGGAATGAATCCGAACGCCAGGTCACGACTTTACAAAACCCTCATGCATGGTGATCGAACAACCTGGTGCCGTGTCCGAGGCGGCACATAGTGTCACGTCCACCGATGGCACAGCTGTGCCCATATGACGCTGTGTCGATGATCAGCGAAGGGGAATACGGTGGGGGTTTGGCCTGCCCGGAAACGGGCTGGGGCGAGGACAGCAAGAGGCCGGTGGCGATCGCCCGTGGTGGCGACGATGGTCGCCCTGGCCATGACCGGAGCGGTCGTACCGCCCGCAGCGGCCTGGACGTACCCGGCGCTGGAGGGTGACGTGTGGGTTCCTCCGCACACGCCGTTGGGCGCTGCCACCGTCTCGGTGGCGGGACATGACGCCCAGTCGGCGGCAAAGCCGGCCGACAAGGCGTCCGACTGGAAGCCGGAAGTCGCGGCGCCCGTGGTCACAGGGACCGCGACGGTCACACTCGGGCCCGACAGCGCCGAGGCGGAGGCCGCTCGCAGGGCGACCGGCGGGGCGTCACCCGCGTCCGGTGGTGCGACGGGGGCGAAGGCCGGGAGCCTGGCCGTCAGGGTGTCGCCTGGCGCCGGCACGGGCGAGAGCGCGCACACGGTCAAGGTCGAAGTCGCCGCGCAGGACAAGGGCAGGGCCGCGGGCGTCACCGGCCCGCTGGTGGCGCTGACCGATGCCGGAGCGCCGACGACAGGCAACGGGCGCGAGGCGCGCGTCACTCTGGACCTGAAGGCCTTGCAGGCGCATGGGTGGTCTGACCGGGCGGGCCTGGTGGCGCTGCCGGCCTGTTCGCTGACGACACCGGAGCGCCCCGAGTGCCGTACGCAGACGCCGGTTCCGGTCAAGTCCGACGGCTCCGGAACGATCACTGCGGATGTCACTCTTCCGCCTGCCGCAGCATCGGGCAGCTCGCAAAGCGGCACTGTGAAGTCGTCGTACACCGCTCGGCAGGCGTCTTCCCAAACGGCCAGCGGTGGCGGTACGGGCACCGGCGCAACCGGCGGCCCCGTGGTCATCGCCCCCACGCCCTCTCCCTCGGGCGCCATGGGCAGCTACGCGGCGACACCGCTGTCTCCCTCCTCGGCGTGGAAGGCCGGGTCGAACGCCGGCAACTTCACCTACGGCTACCCGATCCAGGTGCCCGGCTCCCTCGGCGGAGCCGTTCCCACCGTGGCCCTGGGCTACAACTCGGCCGCGGTGGACGGCAAGACGTCCGCCACCAACTCGCAGTCATCGTGGATCGGTGACGGTTGGGGCTACGAGCCCGGCTACATCGAACGGTCCTACCGCGGCTGCGACAAGGCCGGCATCACCGGTTCGGCCGACCTGTGCTGGGGCGGGCAGAACGCCACCATCTCCCTCGCAGGCCACTCGGGCACCATCGTGCGCGACGACGCCACCGGAGTCTGGCACTTCGAGAGCGACGACGGTTCCAAGATCGAGCAGCTCACCGGTGCCCCGAAGGCCGGCGGCGACGTCGACTACCGGGACATGGAGTACTGGCGGGTCACCACGCCCGACGGAACGCAATACTACTTCGGCCGCAACCACCTTCCCGACGGCGACGGCAGCGACCCGGCCGCGAACTCGGTCCTGACCACGCCGGTCTACTCACCGAACAGCGGGGACCCCTGTTACAGCGCTGCTGCGGGCAAGAGCTCCTGGTGCCAGATGGCCTGGCGCTGGCAGCTTGACTACGTCGTGGACTCCCACGGCAACCTGACCACGTACAAGTACGCCACCGAGGGCAACAAGTACAGCCGCGGCGGCGCCCAGAACAATGGCAACGGCACCCTCACCGACTACCAGCGGGCCGGCTACCTCCAGGAGATCGGCTATGGTCAGCGTCTGGACGACCAGAAGGCCGCCAAGGGCGGCGCGAACCCGGCCGCCAAGATCGTCTTCAAGGTCGACGAGCGCTGCAAGGCCTCCGGCGCGATCACCTGCGCGGAGGACCAGCGCACCGCCGCCAACGCCGACGCCTGGCCGGACGTGCCGATCGACCAGATCTGCCCCGGATCGGGAACCTGCTCGAACTACGCGCCGACGTTCTTCACCACCAAGCGCCTGACCGCCATCACCACGCAGGTCTTCGTCGGTTCCGCCTACCGAGACGTCGACACCTGGGCACTGTCCCAGTCTCTGGCCGACCCTGGCGACGGCACCAAGCGCACCCTGCAGCTCGACTCCATCCAGCGCACCGGCTCCAACGGGCAGACGCCGATCAGCCTGCCGCCCGTCACGTTTACCTACGTGATGTTGGCCAACCGCGTCGACGGCCTCGTCCCGGCCGCGCCGATGTTCGTGCGCCCGCGCATCCAGGGCATCACGACCGAGACCGGCGGCCGGATCAACGTCATCTACTCCGACCCCGAATGCTCCCGGGTCAACAACCACATGCCGGCCTCCGAGGACGGCAACACGATGGCCTGCATGCCGGTGAAGTGGTACCTGCCGGACCAGTCCTCGCCCGACCCGGTCAACGACTGGTTCAACAAGCCCCTTGTCAGGACCGTCACCGAGCAGGACCTCGTCTCCACCCCGTCCGTTGGCAAGACCACCGAGTACACCTACAACGGCGGCGCAGCCTGGCACCGCAACGACGCCGAGTTCACCGACCCAAAGACCCGCACCTGGAACGACTTCCGCGGCTACCAGTCGGTGACCACGACCACCGGCAGCGGATCGGCCAGCGAGGCACCGAAGACCCAGCAGATCGCCACATACCTGCGCGGTATGGACGGCGACTACCTTGCCGACGGCACCCGGCGCAGTGTCCAGGTGGCCAGCCCACTCGGCGGCAGCGTCACCGACAGCGACTGGCTCAGCGGCCGGCTCGTCGCGACCGAGAACTACGACCAGGCCGGCGGCAACGTTCAGGCCGTCTCCGGAACCACCTACAACGGCCAGCAGGTCACCGCGACCCACGCCCAGAGCTCGGGCGCAGCGACGATCTACGCCCGCTACTCGGACTCGCAGACCACCAAGATCTCCAAGGCCAGGCTGGCCGACGGCAGCTGGCGCACCACCACCGCCGTCGAGACCACGGATCCGGCTCACGGCAACCGTGTGATTCAGGTCGACGACAAGGGAGACGGTACCGCCGCCACCCCCGAGACCTGCACCACCACCGGCTACGCGAACAGCGACAACCCGCAGCGCCTCATGCTGGCCTCCGAGGTCGTCACCGTCCAGGGCTCGTGCGGCACCGTGCCGTCGGCCTCGAACACGATCAGCGGCAGCCGCACCCTTTACGACGGCAGGCCCTTCGGGCAGGCGGGCGCCACCGGCGACCAGACCAGCGCGCAGGCCCTCGACCACTTCGACCAGGCGGGCAACCCCGTCTACATCCGGAGTCTCAGCGGAACGTTCGACGTCTACGGACGGCCCCTGACGACCGCGACGACCGACGGCTCCACCTACGACCGCACCGGCGCCCAGCTGAGCGCCCCATCGGTCACCCCGGCCGTCACGACCACCGCCGTCACACCTGCCGCAGGTGCCCTGCCCACCGAGGTCCGCAGCACCGGCCCGCTCGGGGCGGGCTGGACGACGACCGTCACCCAGGACCCGGGACGCGGCTCACCACTGACCAGCCAGGACACCAACGGCCGCGTGACCACCCTCCAGTACGACGCTCTGGGCCGCGCCACCGCCGTGTGGGCTCCGGACAGGCCGACCACGGACAATCCGACCAAGAAGTTCACCTACACCGTCAGGGGCACATCCGGGCCTGCCACGACCAAGACCGAGACGATCACCGACGACGGCCGCACCTACTCCGCCACCATCGACCTGCTCGACGGCCTGGGGCGCCCTCGCCAGAGCCAGAGCACCAGCGCCGCCTACCCGACCGGTCGACTGATCACCGACACCGTCTACGACACACACGGCTGGGTCATCAAGACCTCCGACCCGTACTACGAGGGCACCGCCTTCCCCACCGAATCGGTCTTCATCCCGAAGGGCGACGGCCAGATACCGGGCCAGACATGGAACACCTACGACGGCGCCGGCCGCGTCCTGCGCTCGGAGTTCCGCTCCTACGGCAACCTCCAGTGGGCCACCAGCACCGACTACCCCGGTGCGGACCGCACCGACGTCACCCCGCCCGCGGGCGCAACCCCGACCTCGACCGTCACCGACGCCCGAGGCCGCGCCACCGCCGTGTGGCAGTACCGCACCGCCTCCGCGACCGGCAACTCCGCCGACGCGGACGTCACCACCTACGACTACACACCCGGCGGCCTGGCCTCCCGGCGCACCGACAGCAGCGGCAACACCTGGAACTACACCTACGACCTGCGGGGACGGCAGACCTCCGCGTCCGACCCGGACACCGGCGTCACCCAGACCTTCTACGACGCCAACTCCCGTATCGATCACACCACCGATGCCAAGAACAGCACCCTCGCCTTCACCTACGACCTGCTCGGCCGTAAGACCGGCACGTACAACGGCAGCGTTGCGTCGGCGAACCAACTGGCGTCCTGGACCTACGACACGATCGCCAAGGGTCAACTGACCTCATCCACCCGCTACGTCGGCGGAGCCGGCGGCGCGGCCTACACCAAGGCCGTCACCGACTACGACACCGCCTACCGACCGCTCGGCACCTCCGTCACGATCCCCTCCACGGAGGGCGCACTGGCCGGCACCTACACCAACACCAACGCCTACAGCGATGTCACCGGCTCGCTGACGAAGCTCAGCATCCCCGCCGCCGGTGGGCTTCCGGCCGAGACCGTCAGCTACGGCCACACCGTCACCGGTCTCCTCACCTCGGCGACCAGCCGAGGCAAGGCGGTCATCACCAAGGTCGAATACGACGCGCTCTCCAGGCCCGTCCGCACGACCGCCGGCAGCTACGGCGCGCAGGTCGTCGCCACCCAGCAGTACGACTGGGCCACCGGACGACTCATCAACTCCTTCATCGACCGGCAGGTCAACACGGTCTCCGTCAACCAGACGAGCTACACCTACACGCCGTCCGGCCGGATCACCTCCGCGTCCACCATCCAGGACGCCTCGGCGACCGACACCCAGTGCTTCACCTACGACTACCTAGGCCGACTGACCAACGCCTGGACCGACACGGGCGGCACCTCCACCATCGCGGACTGGACCGACTCTGCCGGCACCGTCCACGGCACCGGCAGCTCCAGCAAGGTGCCCGGCACCGGAGCCTGCATCAACAAGGACGGCCCGGCCACCGCCAGCCCAGGCGGGCGCACCGTCGGCGGCCCCGCACCCTACTGGAACACCTACAGCTACGACGCGACCGGCAACCGCACCAGCCTCGTCCAGCACGACATCACCGGCAACAGCCTCAACGACACCACGACCACCCAGACCTTCGGAGCCACCAAGACCACCAACAGCCCCACCAACGCCCCCAACACCGGCGGCGGAACCGGCGGGCCCCACGCCCTCCTGACCTCCACCACCAGCGGACCCTCAGGCACCAAGGCCGTCACCTACCAGTACGACGCCAAGGGCCGAACCACCGCCACCACCGATACCAGCGGCACCACTACCCTGACCTGGAACGGTGAGGACAGGCTCGACTCCCTCACCAAAACCGGCGAGGCCGGCGCCACCACCTACCTCTACGACGCCGACGGCAACCAGCTCATCCGCCGCAATCCCGGCAAGACCACGCTCAACCTGGCCACCGACGAGCTCACCCTCGACACGGCCAGCGGCTCCACGAGCAACGTACGATCCATCGCGGCGCCCGGCGGCCTCACCTACACCCGCGTCACCGCCGCCATCGGCGGAGGCACCGTCCTGATCCAGGCCGCCGACCCGCACGCAACCAACGGCGTCCAGATCAACACCGACACTGCCCAGACCGTCACCCGCCGCCCCACCGACCCTTTCGGCAACCCCCGCGGCACCCAGCCCAGCGCCTCCGCATGGGCCGGCACCAAGGGCTTCGTCGGCGGCAGCAAGGACGACACCACCGGCCTGACCAACCTCGGAGCACGCCAATACGACCCGCGCACCGGACGCTTCGTCAGCTCGGATCCCATACTCGACGCCAGCGACCCACAACAGTGGAACGGCTACGCCTACAGCAACAATGATCCGATCAACAGCTCGGACCCGAGCGGCCTGCTGCGTGACCCCGGCCCGTTGCATGACCCGTCGCCGAACTGGGAGGACAGCGTCCCAGACGTGCCGTCCTACCTCGAGAACGATGGCAATAAGGGGTACGGATCCTTCGACTGCCGCAACGACAACTCATGCCCGTCCCTGGAAGACCGCACCATGAGGTCCTTCCTGAGGACTGCAGAGCTGGCCCAACACAACGACCCGCTCAGGATCGCGACCAGTGCAGAGATCGGGCGAGTACTCCAGAAATATGGTGGGGCCACAAGCACTATTGACTGGGCTGCATGGCAGATGTGGGAATTCGGCGCCACAGAGGAAGAAGCCGACTTCTTCCGCGCCCACTATTGCCTCTACATCGACTGCCACGACACCACCGCCGGACACGGGAACATTGGCGACCCCCTTGAAACGCCCTTCGGTCCCTCGGGTATGGAGAAGAACGCCAACGCAGTTGCCGGCTCGATGATGGGCCTGGCTGCCAGGGGCGGCAGGCCTGGCGAGCTCATGGGCCTCTCTGCAAAAGCCCGCGCAAGTCTCTGCCATAGCTTCACTGCCGGAACCCTTGTTCTCATGGCGGACGGTCAACGCAAGCCTATCGAACAGCTTGTCGTCGGAGATGAGGTCCTAGCCACCGACCCACAGACGGGAAAAACCACTCACAAGGCTGTAACGGCCGTCATAGAGACACCGAACGACGAGGACTTCACAGACCTTTCGCTCCAAGGCACGCAAGCCGCAGGGGCGTCAGATGGGCCTGGGAAGTCAACACTAACGACCACGTGGCACCACCCTTTCTGGAGCCTTACCAGCGGCCGCTGGACCGAAGCGAGTGAACTCCACCTGGGCGAGGAGCTTCGAACGCCTGATGGAGCCGCAGTCGCCGTCACAGGCGTACGCAACTATCACCAGCAGGTTCTGACCTATAACCTCACGATTGCCGACCTCCACACGTACTATGTACTGGCCGGAAACACGCCGGTACTCGTACACAACAGCACCCCGTGTGGCCCGGATCTGGATGCACTGTCCAAGAGTGGAATGCGTCCCGATAAGGGGAAGATGACTCGGGCTGGCCGTGAATATCAGAAGCATATGAATCGTGGGGACCTTCCCGTGGTCCCGGGGAAGGAGCTAGATTCAACTGGCCAAAACCTCCTTGACGATATTCTGACCAATCCGAACACCACGGTTGGTCCGGTAACCTCGGGGAACTTTGCTGGTGGTACTCGGTACGTGATGCCCGATGCTGCTGGCGGACGAGGATTCGGCGCCACATTCGATGCCAACGGCGACTTCCAGTACTTTGGGCGGTATTAGACATGTCGGTTGTTCTTCCGTGGATCGCACATCAAGACGGCGGGCGCGCGCTGGCGGAGCTGGCGGATAGCGTCTCCCACGAAATCGTGCAAGAAGTGCGGTATGTGGCCCTGGAAGGGGAGACCTGGCCTGAAGGGCACAGGCATGATCGCGTTCACGAGGTCGACGTGGCCGTTGAGCTGGTGATGTCCAGTGGTGCAAGGTTGATCTTGTCATGGGCCATGGATGGGTTGAACGAGGGATTGGCTATCGATTTCCGGTCCGTCGGCGACGACGGGCCAAATCTGACAGGCAGTCCTGTTGTGGTCAGTCACCATAAGGAATGGCAGAAATTCATCGGGAGCTCGTTCACGAGCGTGGTTCCTGGATGGCATATCCCTAACGAGGGATGTCCAGAAATGCCCTGGTCGTTTCGGCTTGAATCCGACGCCCTTGGGAGTGTGGTAATCGCGCTCGGGGAGTCTGTTGGCGGCGACCTGAAGTATCAGCCAGATGCCTTGCTTGTGATCTTCGACCAGATGCTGTCGACTTCATACGCGATTCCTGCGAGTTCGACTTCGTCGTGGGGGTAGGTGCGCTTCCTCGACCTGACTAGAAGACCGTTCTCTGCTGTTCCATATGGGCCGTAGTGGCTGGTACAGGTTTTAGGTAGAGGTGCCGGAAGAGACGCGAGAGCCCCCGCACCAGCGGGGGCTCTCGCGTCTTGACGGCAGTAGTTGACGGCAACGTCATCGGACGGGGGCTGCACAAAGCGGCGGATCGTCGCCGTCGCGGGGCTCCGGACTACCGTCGGCTGGGTGGCGGAGTGCGTTGCTGAGGGTGTCGATGGCCTGCCTCTGGAGGCGGAGTCGGACGTGGGCGTACACCGTCGCGGTCCCGCGCGGCCGACGTCGTCCAGCGGGCCACCGGAATCGCAGACATCGCCCGCAGCACCACCGGCGCGGGGGGCGCCACGGCCCAGGTCTCCAAGCCCGGCGGCAGCGTCGTCGTCACGGCGCCGACCACGGCCGCCGGGAGCGTCGCGGTCACCGCTGCGAACGGCAGCACCGTGACGCTGGCGCTGCCGGCCACGAATGGCGCGGCGGGCGTCACCACGGCCGAGGGCACCACCGTCTACCCGGGCGCGGCTCGGGGTACCGACCTGGCGGTCCAGGCCACCGCCGACGGCGGCGCTCGCGCCCTCGTCACGCTGAAGGACTCCAGCGCGTCCACCGAGCAGCGCTTCGACCTCGGGCTGCCCGACAACACCCGCCTCGTTCCGGCCGACGGCGGCTACGACATCGTGCAGGCACTGTCACGTTGGCTGGCGGGTGCGGGATGATCTCGTGGTCGGTCATGTCGGGAGGGGTCGGTCGTGTCGTCCGCGCCGCCGTCGTACAGGG
>NZ_JBITZP010000074.1:0-16679 GCF_044546945.1 Kitasatospora sp. NPDC053057
CGTTGAACAACAGATCATCAGATGTCAAGCACCCTCACGCCGACCTCTGCATGCGAGCTTGTACTCCGCTCTGCAGATGAACTCGTACCCCGACACCGTCGTCAAGCGCAGCGACGACGCCACCGGGTTCGTCGTGTTGCCCCGCAGGTGGATCGTGGAACGGTCCTTCTCCTGGCTGCTCCGGGCCCGGCGCCTGGCCCGCGATTACGAGACCCGCATCGACAGCGCCGAGGCGATGGCCTGGTGGGCCGCGAGCATCCCGGCCACCCGCCGACTGGCCCGCTCGGGCCGACCCTCCCCGGGCTTCGAGGCGACCGACGTCATGGCCGCACTGGGCCGAGCGACGGTCCGCCCGGCCGGGCAGCGTCGGCTGGCCTGGGCGATCGTCAACCAGCCCTCTCTGCTGACCGGCGCGGGCAGCGACGCCCCCACCCCGGCGATCCTGCGCTTCATTGACGAACTCCTCGCGGCGGGCGCGAGTAACATCACGCGACCTCCGTGCCCGCGCTGCGGTCGGCCCGTGGCACTGTCCAAGCTGCTGGATGGGCAGCGGGTCTGCCGGACCTGCTTCGCTCACCACCGGGCGGTGCCCTGCGCCGGTTGCGAAGCGGTCCGTGAACCGGCGACCCGCGATGCCGAGGGCCGCCCACTGTGTCCGAACTGCCTCAGCAACGATCCGATCAACCTCGAAGACTGTCGCGGTTGCGGGCGCCGACGTCGGGTCGCGGCCCGCACCGCGGACGGTCCCTGGTGCGATCATTGCCGACCTCGCACCGCCGCGACCTGCGGGATCTGCGGGCGGTCGACGCTCTGCGAGATCTCCGCCGCCACCGGCGAACCGTGGTGTGACCGGTGCCAATCCTGGTGGGCCCGTTGCAGCGGCTGCCACACCATCGCCTCGATCCGCGGCGGCACACGCAAGGCACCGCTCTGCGCGAAGTGCCTCAACCCCGACCCAGGCTGCTGGGAACGCTGCCCGACCTGCAAAACCACCTGGCAGACCAGCGCACACCGACCCTGCCACCGCTGCACTCTCACCCAGCGCGCCGACGAGGTGTTCGCCGGTCCCGACGGGGCCGTTCGCCACGAACTGGCCCCGCTGCACGCCGCGTTGATCGGCATCGACCGGCCGGTCACCGCGGTCGCCTGGCTGTCGCGCCCGGCCGTTGCCCGGCTGCTGAAGGAGATCGCAGCCGACCAGCGTGCGGTGACCCACGACGTCCTCGACGAGCTCACGGCCGGCAAGACCCTCGACCATCTGCGGGCCGTTCTCGTTGCAGGAGGCATACTGCCCGACCGCGACGAGCGACTCGTCAAACTCGAACGCTGGACATCCCGGACCATCGCATCGCGTGACGATCACGAAGAACGGGCGATGCTGCACAACTACGCGGTCTGGCACCACCTCAGACGCCTGCGACGACGCCTCGGCGCAGGCCACGCCACCCACCTGCAGATGGCGAACGTCCGCAGCCACATCACCGCCGCCGTCAACTTCCTGGACTGGCTGTCCGGCAGCGGGCTGACCCTCGCGACCTGCACGCAGCCCGACCTGGACCAGTGGAAAGTGCGCGAAGACCTCAGCTACTGGGACCAGACCGGCCACTTCATCCGCTGGGCGACCAAGAACCGGCTGGCAAAGGGGCTGACCTTCGGCGCCGAGCGCTGGCAGGGCCCGGTCGGCCCCCACGACTCCGAAGGCCGGTGGGACGACGCCCGCAGGCTCCTCCACGACGCCACACTGAGCACGGCCGACCGGGTCGCCGGACTACTCCTGCTCTTCTACGCCCAACGGCTCAGCACGATCAGCACCCTCACCGTCGATCAGGTCACAGAGGAGAACGGCCAGGTTTCGATCCAGCTGGGAACCTCCCCGACCGTCCTGCCCGAACCGCTCGCCGCATTGGTCCTCGACCTGATCGCAACACGCCGCCCCTACACAGTGATCGGACACGCCGACCAGACGCCCTGGCTGTTCCCAGGTCAACTCCCAGGCCAACACATCAGCGCCGACCGTCTCGGCCTACGGCTGATCGCCGTCGGAATCCAACCAGGCCAGGCCCGCTCCACGGCCCTGTTCGCCCTCGCCGAAGAAGTCCCGGCCGCGATCCTGGCCCGCATGCTCGGCATCCACATCCAAGTCGCCGTCCAGTGGCAGAAGGCATCCGCCGGCGACTGGGCCGCCTACGCCGCCGACGTCAGCCGACGGGCCAACAGCACGAATCGCGAAGTGCATCCCAACGTGTGATGACCCGCTCCATGGCATCTACGAGGGGCAGGAGTTCACGAACCCTGGGCTGACGCCACGCTCGACCTGCACCGGGGTGGCCGCGCGACCGTCCGCGCCCAATTAGTCGTGCTTTCGGGTTCAACGTGGTAAGGCACCGGGCGGGGGCCTTCGCCGCCGCGGCGATGCTCAGGTTGTCAGGCGGGCCAGGAGCGCGGGATGGTCTGCCAGGGCCGATTCCACCATGGCCTGGGCATGGGGCCTGAAGAAGTCGAGGTCGGCGGACCGCCAGTCGATGCTGCCCAGAGGTGGCTGCGGGTCGTACTCGATGAAGAGCTGGACAGTACGGGCGGTCTGCTCACCTGCGAGGCGTTCAACCAGGTGGAGGGCCATGTCGATACCGGCCGACACTCCCGCGGCGGTGATCACCGGACCGGCCTCGACCCAGCGCTCGGCGACGGGCGTCGCGCCAAACTTGGCCAGCAGGTCACGGAAGCCCCAGTGAGTGGTGGCCTGACAACCATCGAGCAGGCCAGCGGCACCCAGGATCAGTGAGCCGGTGCACACCGAGCCGACGACCTCAGCCGTCCGCGCGGCCCGGCGGATCCAACTCAGCAGAGGCTCGTTGGCCAGGGCGGCCAGGGTCGGCTCGGTCCCGCCGGGCACGACCAGTGCGAAGGGCTCGGGGACCTGGTCGAACGTGTGGCTCGGCGTCAGCTTCAGTGGAGTGTCGGTGTCCAGGGGGCCGAGATCCTGGCCGACGACGACTACCTCGAACGACGGATCGACCTGGGCCAGCGCCGACAGCACCTGGAGCGGCCCCACCAGGTCGAGCGGGGTGATGCCGGGATAGAGCACGAAGGCGAGTGTCTTGGTCATGCCGTCACCTTCGGCCCCAGGCCATGGGAGCGCCAAGGGCAGACAGCGACCAGGTCGGAATTCTTGGGATACACGTCATTCCGCCATATGGTCCTGGTCATGGAGGAACGAGTGGTGGTCCTCGTCGGATACGACGAGGCCGAGTTGCTGGACATCGCTTGCGTGACGACAAGCTTGAACACCGCCAACCGGCTCGGAGTCAGCCCCGCCTATGCCGTGAGCGTGGCCACCCCGGGAGGCCGTGCGATCACCTGCGACTCGGGGCTGACGCTGCAGGGCCAGCGATCCCTGGAGCGGCTGAGGGGGCCGCTAGACACGCTGATCGTCTCGGGAGGGTTCGGCCACGAGGCCGCAGCAGACAACCCGCGGATCGTCGGCCATGTCCGCCGCCTGGCCAGGGAGAGCCGCCGAGTGGCCTCGGTCTGTACGGGGGCGACCGTCCTGGCTGCCGCTGGTCTGCTCAACGGCAAACGCGCCACGACTCACTGGCGGTATGCCGAGCAGTTGGCCTCCGCCTACCCAGAGATCATCGTGGACCCCGCTCCGATCTACATCCGTGACGGAAGCGTGTCCACCGCGGCGGGCGTCACCAGCGCCCTGGACCTCACCCTGGCCTTCATCGAGGAGGACCACGACGCGGAGCTCGCGCGCGCAGTGGCCCGCGGCCTGGTCACCTATCTGCAACGGCCAGGCAACCAGGCACAGATGAGCATGTTCACAGCCACCCCAGTACCCACGAACAGCCTGGTCAAGCGAGCCGTCGACCACATCGCCAGCCACTTGGCCGGCGACCTGACCGCAACCGCACTGGCAGCCGAGGCGGGGGTGAGCGAACGCCACCTGACCCGCCTGTTTATCGACCACCTTGGAAAGGCACCAGGCCGATTCGTCCGGGACGCACGCACCGAAGCCGCCGCTCACCTCCTGACTTCCAGCTCAATACCCGTGGCGAGCGTGGCCGCACGATGCGGCTTCGGAACCGCTGAAACGCTCCGTCAAGCATTCGTCAGCCGCTACGGGACACCACCATCGCGCTACCGAGCAACGCAAAGCACACCAGCTACCTGACGACAGCACCGCGCTCTCCCCATCAGAAACCACCACCGACCAGAGGCCAGACCAGCGTTGAGCGCCCCACCCGAGGTCCAGGCCCAGGCATTCGGACGGTTTCAATACCCGACTCCACCATTACGAGTCGCCTCCTCCGAGATCGAGGACGTACTGCATCACGTCTGGGTCGCCGGCCCGGGCTCCGCACACCCGGGCAAGCTCCTCGCCTCGCCCGGCCAGGGCATGAGCCGCGAGGCCGCCCGCGCGATGGCGATTGATCTATCCCGTCGCAGCACCCCCGCCGAGGGCGGGCTCTGCACTTTCCAGCCGGTCGTTCGCGGCGACGCCTGCCCTTGGGAGCTGAACTGCGAAGGGTGCGACAAGTTCGTCATGTCCGGCGCCGACCTTCTCTACTGGCGCCGGAAACGCGAGCAATGGAGATCGCTCGCGGAGCGGGCCCCGGACGACGCCACCGCCGACTACCTGCACCAAGTCTTCGAGCCGACGTCCCAAGCCATCGACGGCCTGGAGAAGGCGCTCGCAGCAATCGGCCTGCTCGACGAGGCGCTCGCCATGGACCTGCGGCGCCCACAGGACTACTTCCAGCGGCTGTGGAGCATCGTGTTTCGCGCTTCCGACCTCGCCGCAGAAGAACAAGACGACGACCCAGACCAGCCATCGGAGGACTCCGAATGACCCAGGCGCTTCCTGCCCCGCGCACAGCACAGGCACTCAAGGCCCGCCGGCAGCGGACCGAGGACAGCCTCCGCCGGATCAAGGACGCGGTCGTTCACATGGAGAACACCAAGATCCCCATCACGGTCTCGGCCGTCGCCCGGCACGCGGACGTCTCCCGCACCTTCCTCTACGAACACCCACAGGCCCGGACGCTGGTGGAGGAAGGAACCCGCCGGGCAGCTGGCCGCCGGATCCAGGAGCGCCACGACGACCTCGCAGAACGCGAAGCCTCCTGGCGGGAACGGGCCCTGAACACCGAGGACGCACTCAAGGTGACCCAGGACGAAGTCCTGAACCAGCGTGCACAGATCGCCGAACTCCTCGGCCAAGTCCGCGACTTGCAGACGGAATGGACCGAAGACGACATCGTGCGGATCACCACTGAGAACTCCATTCTCAAAAGGCGTGTCCGCGAACTGGAGCAGGAGAACCGGCGAGCGACTGACCGGCTGGCTGCGGCCCGTGACAACATCCGTTTCGCCGACAAGCGCATCGCCGACCTCGAAGCCCAACTGCTCGAAGACGGACAACCGTCGCCCAGGGAGACCTGATCGAGTGAGTCACGGCGAGTCCGCAACCACGTCCCGGACATGTTCGCTATGTTCTTGCCCAGGTCACAGCCCCTCCAGGGACGCCCCTGGCTGGAAAAACGCGTGGGACACCCCGAGCTCGGCCCGTACGGCGCCCTCGATCGCCTCGGCGACGGCCGCCAGGTCGAGCAGCCGGTAGGCCGTCGAGCGGCCGATCCCGAACTCGGCGAGTGCGTACGCAGACCAGGAGGGGTACTCGAGGACGGTCCACACGCGGGCCTGGTGGGCGGCGCGGACCCGGCGGGCGAGGACCCGGACGGCGGCGCGGACGTCCTCGATCGCGGTGCGCAGCTGCTCGGTCAGTTCCCGGGCGCGCGCCGCGTCGACCGGGCCGGCCTGCTCCTGGTCCTCGTCCATGTCCGGCTCATTCCCGTGGTCGGCGGGGAGAACGCGTCGGCCGAGGCTACAGGAACGGCCGGGCGAGGATGTGCAGCTGCTGCTCGGCGATGGCGCCCATGGGTCCGGCGGTGCCGAGGTGGGCCACGATGGTGGTCTCGAACAGCTCCAGCATCGACTGGGCCTCGTGCACGGACTGCAGGGTGATGTCGGCGTGTGTGCGGCGGTCGCCGTCGAAGGCGGGGATGCGGCCGGTGATCACCGCGTTGTGGATGCTTTCGCAGGTCTCGATGTGGTGGCGGTACTTGTCGCGCAGGAAGTCGACGATCGCCTGGGTGTCGTCCATCGCGTCATCGTGGCGCACCGGCCGCCGGAGCACACCCCCTTTGACGTACCCGGTCCACTGGTGGAGCCGTGCTCTGCGGATGGCATGTTCGCGGCCGAAAAATCCCAGGTCAGAACACTTCTCACCCCGGCGTCCGAGGCCTAACATTCCCGGCACGGCGGCCCCACCACAGCACCACCGGGCCGCCGAGCAGAGCAGCCGCGCCCAGGCCCCCCGGCGTTGCTGACCTCCCACCGGCCGGTCCCGGGGAACACCCCCCCCTGCTTCCCCGGGACCGGCCGGGCTGCACCTCGCACCGCACGACTCCGGGGATGGCACAGGCTGCCCTAACCCTGTCCTACCCGTGTCTCAGGGTGTCCGTTTCAGGCGTTTTGCTGGGACGGATCTGGGACTGTCCTCTGTCCCACCTCATTTCGCCTGGTGGGAGCGCTTCGCGGGGGAGCTGGGACAGAGCTGTGACTGCGGCTGGTTACCGGTCGGGTGCGGTGCCTTCGATGGCGGCGAGCAGGCGGGCGTGGACGGCGGCGGCGACGTCCCGGGCGACGGGGTCCGGGTCGTCCAGGCGCTCGGCGATCAGCTCGGCGGCGGCCGCGATGACCGGCACCGGCAGGGATGCCTCGCGTAGGTGGAGCAGTTGGGCGGCGGCCCGTTCGCTGGGAGTGGTGGCCCGGGAGATGGGGATCAGGGAGTTGAGGCCGCGAGGCGGCAGCGACGGGCTGGTCATCCGACCATTCTCCCGGCTGCGGTGCGGCCTTGGCGCCATGTCAGGCAGCACAGGCCGGGCGGCGGCGCGGCCCGCGTTCGGGTACGCCTTCGACGGGGCCGACTGTGCCGGTGTCGGCGGCTCGCGGAATACGAAGGGCTTGACCGGCTGGGACCGCCTCGGGCGTTCGGGGTGGCTGTCGAGGGCTGGAACTGGAACGGCTCAGCGGGTCGGGTCCGTTTCGGGCGTTTGCGCGGGGAGCCTGGTGTCCGGCTTCGGCCGGCGCGGGGGTCGGGCGGAGGCGAGTGCCGCGTCAAGGGCGCCGCACAGCACCGGCAGGTGGTCGGAGAGATCGCCCAGGACGGTGCCGGGCGCGGTGCAGGCGATGGAGCCGACCGCGAGCAGGGCCAACCGCTCGCTGGTGCTCAGCTCGGGCAGGGCCTTGGCGCCGGCGTCGCCGATGAGCACGTAGGCGTCCAGGCGGTGGCGGATCTCGGTGCTCACCTCACCGTCGCCGACCGTGTCGATCTCGGCCATGACCCGCTGCACGGTGTCGGCGAAAGCGTCCAGGGCCCGGCGCTGGCACTGTTCGCGCTGACGCAGGGCCAGACGGCGCACCCACGAGGCCGCCTTCTCCCCGGCAGCGGCCGCCTGGACCAGGGCGGCGCGCTGCCGCTGCTCCTCCCAGTCGTCGTCGGCCTCGTCGTCGGGGCGGCGGGCGGGCGGCTGGGAGAGCGTCATACCGGGGCAACCGGCTACGGCCCCGACCGGTCACGGGTAGCAGCCGTGTAGCAAGGGTCGCCTTGCTGCACGGCGGACCGCTGCTGCTGCGGATGTAGCAAGGCGGCCCTTGCTACACCCCAGCCCGCTGCACTCTGTTGCAGCGCGTCGCGGGTCCACGGGTGCGACTGCGACGGCCATCGCAGTGCGCCGGTGGTCCGCCGTACACCGGATGCGACGCGATCTCCCTACCCCAGGTCCCGGCGGGTGCGAACGGGATCGCACCCACCCCGCCGCAGGCCTCGGGCGCCCTGCTGCACGGTGCAGCAGGGCGCCCCTTGCTACACGACGGCGCAGGGCTGCGCAGCAGTCGGCCGTTGCGCATGCGCAGCGGGGGGACAACCGGCCGCGCAACGGGGACAACTGGGCTGCGCACGGTGCGGTGCGGGGACGACCGCGCCGGGCGGGGTGCGCGGGGCGGGACAAACGTGCGGGCAGGCGGGCAGCGGGGTTTTTTCGGGGCGCGGTGCGAAATTGTGGCGTTGACCTGTGAGGCGACATCCGTGGAAAGTCGCCCCGGTTCGAAATTCGGTTGCCGCGCCTGGCTACGATCACGCCATGCAAAGCGAACCGGGGCGAAATGGTGGCGAGGTGGCGCTGTTCGATCTGGATGGCGGCCAGGCCGAGGGCTCGCGGTGCGAGGGGCCGGGTTGTGAGAAGCCGCTGCCGCCGCGCACCGGCCGGGGCCGGCGCCCGGTCTACTGCTCGCAGGCCTGCAAGAGCCGCGCCGACCGGGCGCGGGTCAAGGCCCGGGCCGCGGCCGCGCTGCCCGGCCCGGCCACGTCCGACAGTGCCGAGGCGGCGTCGGGGGAGAGGGCCGGGGATAAGCGGCCCGCGAGCGGCCTGTCGGTCGAGCGGCAGCGGATGCTCGGCGCCGCCGACGCGATCCGCAACCGGGCCGAGGCCTTCCTGGCCGCCGTTGACGACGACCCGCTCGCTGCCCACGCGGAGCTCGCCCGCAGAGTCCACGGCCTCGCCTCGCTGCTGATCACCAGCGCCCGGGAGGTGCGGGATCAGGTCCGCTGGCCCGGCCTGGACGCCGACGCGCGCACCGCGGCGCGTATCCGGGAGGAATGGGACCTGCCCGACCCCGACCCCGCCCCGAATACGGACCGGGGCGATTTCCCGGCCCCGTCCAGCCCGCTCCCCGGCGGCGGTGAAGCGCACCGGGGCGAAAAGGACTCCGGCGCGCCAGCCGATCCGCCGGCTCCGAAAACGCCCCGGGACGAAACCGGCGCCGCCGCGGCCCGAACGGACGAGCACGCCGCGTTGCGCAGCGCGGTCGCCGACCCGCTCACCCGCTTCGGTCGGCCGGACCGGCACCACGACCTCAGCATCACCTTCGGGCAGGGCTGGCAGCTGGCCACCTGGGACAGCCCGCAGGCGGGCGGTGCGCGGCTGCTGGTGCGCGCCGGCGTCCCGGTCGGCTGGACCACGCTGCTGCCGCAGGGACCGTGGGGGCTCGGCGGCTGGATCGCCGTCGAGCACCAGGGCTCCGGCAAGCCCGGCCGGGTCGTCGTGGGCGCCCTGGGCCGACCGCAGACCTTCGCCACCGCCGACCTCGCCCTGGACGTGTTCCACCAGTCCAGCCGACGCCTGGCCGACGCCGTTCCACCCCGTACCCCGGCCACCGCCGTTCGCACGCCCGCGGTACCGATGCCCCACCTCACCCTGGGCCAGACCACCGGCCGGACCGCACCCACCGACCGGGGCCTGGGCGAAGCACACCGCGACTACGCCCTCGGTGACGGTCTGGTCCACCTCACCTGGCCCACCGCCCCGCACATCCAGGCCCTCGAACGCCGCGGCCGCCTCCTCGGCTGGACCGAGGTCTACGACGACAACACCTCCTGGATCGCCCTCATCAACGGCCACCCCATCGCCGACGCCGCCGACAACCTCCCCCTACTCTCCACCAACCCCACCGACGCCCTCACCCTCCTGCGCCTGGCCGTCGAGCGAGGCCTCAGCGGCATCGCGCCCGGCTGGGTGCTCCCCCGCACCGCAAGGTGATTCCGGCCGGGCCGATGGTCGCGCTGCGCCCCAGCGAGACGCGGCCGCCCGGACTGCCGGAGTGATCGGCTGTTCCGGACCGGCCGGCAGCCGGGCCGGATAGGCTCGGCGCACTGTCGAAGCGGAGGGGTGGACCGATGACACAGCCGATCCGATACGGGCCGGAGCCGGTGGCCGACTGGATCATCGACGTGTGCGGCTGGCAGGACCAGGCCCGCGTGCTCCTCGGACACCTGCCGTCCCAGCTCCGCGTCGCCCACGACGCGGACGGCTGGTGGATCGGGATCGACGCCTTCGCCCCGTACCGGCGCGTCCAGCTGTGCGCGGGCCGGATCACGGATGGCGTCTTCGCTGACGTCTCGGCGTTCCTGGACGGCACGGTCGACGCCACCAACCGCGAGGAACTCGCGCGAGCCGTCCAGGAGCTGCGCAAGCGCCTGGAGGCCCCGCAGCCACCCAACGCCTGGGCGGCCGGCCGCTACGGCCTTCCCAAGCCCTGACCGGTCGTCACACCTTCGAGCGGACTCCCCGGCCCCGTCGCCGGGAAGGCTTGCCCCGTGACCGACACCAACCTGTTCCAGCCCGGCACCACTGTGGTGCGCCGCGACGTCCACGCCGACCGCGTGTGGACCGCGATGCCCCAGCGGGTGATCGACGACACCGGCCACGTGCTGACCCTGGCCTCCTGGCCGGGGATCGAGAGCCTGGCCCCGACGACGTGGATCACCGCGACGCGCACCGGCGACGACACCACCCGCAAGCAGGGCCTCCAAGACCTGGCAGCCGGCACCTGGACCCTGGGCCGCTACCGGTGGACCGGCACTGAGGTGCTGAGCCACTTCCTGGCCGGCGAGTGGTTCTCCGTGCACTGCTTCCAGGACGCCGTCACGAAAGAGCCGCTGCGCTGGTACGTCAACTTCGAGAAGCCCTACCAGCGCCACGCCGACGGCATCGACACCCTCGACCTGTGCCTGGACCTCGTCGTCACCCCAGACCAGTCGGGGCACCACTGGAAGGACCGCGACGAGTACAGCCAGCTGCGCCGCCTCGGCCTGATCGACGACTACCTCCACCACCAGGTCGAACGGGCCCAAGGGCGGGCGATCGCCATGCTCGACAACCGCACCGGACCGTTCGCCGCCGGCTGGCCCACCTGGACACCGGACCCGGCCTGGCCGCTGCCGACCCTGCCCGACGACGCCGACGACCCGGCCACCCGACGGTGACCACGCAGATCCCCGAGCGGGTGTGCGCAGTCCTGGTCCACGACGGCCGCCTCTGCCTGATCCGCCGCCAACGGGAAGCCGGCCTCCAGCACTCGCTGCCCGCCGGTGTGGTCGAGGACGGCGAAGACCCGGTCGACGCGCTGCGACGGGAGCTCCACGAGGAGCTCGGCCTCGACCTGGCGGTGCTGCCCGTGCCGCCGGTGCTGCGCTTCGTGTAGGACCAGGAGACCGAGCGGCCGGGCGAGACCACGCCGTTCCGGCGCCAGCACCTGGTCTACGTCGCCCACCTGCCCGACCACCTGGTGCAGGCCGTTGCTGCGGTCGAGCAGGACGACCCCGGTCAGGCGCCTCTGGTGTGGCTGCCTGTGGTGGACGCGGCCGGCCTCCACCTGTACCCGGACATCGCAGCTGTCCTGGGCCAGGCCGTCCGGCCCGACACCGCTGCGACCGGCGGGCCGCTGCTGTTCCCGGCGATGACCCCCACGTCCTACCAATGGCGTTGACCCCGCTCCCGCCCACGTTCCTGCGGCCCGGCAGCCGGCCGCTGAGTCGGAGCCATGCCGGCGCGAGGGCAGGGCTGGAACAGGACTCGATCTGGGCAGGCCTGGCGTGGCGGGGTTAGGGAGAGCCCCCTGAAACCACTCGCGCCCAACGGCGTTCTCGCGCCCGCGCGGCTCGTGCAGCGTCTGCGAGATCATGTAGCGGTTCGATGAGGGCGACCGCGTCGTTGATGCCGCGATCGGTCAGCTCGGTCTCCAGAGTGTCCAGTGCCCACCACGACGGGATGTTGTCTCCGGTTGCATATCGGCGGAGCCAGCCTTCCGAAGTCCAGCGGAATGTCGCGGGATCGATGCGGCGCTGCCTCAGCTGGTCCAGGAGCGCGGAGAATTCCTTCGCCAAGGCCGCCTGCTCGGGAAGAACCCCGACACGGACGGATCGGGCGGGCCGGCGGGGCTTCGGCAGCTTCCTGTGTAGGCGCTCGTGCAACGAGCGAGCGCGTCGCAGTCCGGCCATCAGCCTCGACTCCGGCCACTGGCTGTTGTGCATCAGCCCTTCAAGTAGCTGGTCCATGAAGTACAGGTTCGGGATCCGCCGCCCGCCTATCACCGCGTACAGGGACGAACGTGGGATGCCGACCTCCTGTGCCAGCACTCCGACGCTCAAGCCGGTGCTCGCGACGAGCTCGGACATACACGCAGCGAACCGCTTCACACCAGGGCTGGCCAGCGGGTCGACAGCCTTACGAGGTGCTGGCACGTTCCCTCCCCCCTAAACACCCCCTGCCGGCTCGGGAGTGCCGGGAGCGCCGGACACCATCGCTGATGCCAGACGCTCCCGACGGGAACTCGCTCAGCGGTGCTGTGCCCACAGGACGAGACCGCTCACGAGAGCCCCGCCTGCTGCCGTCGACGCCCCCTTGGCGAATCCGATGATCAGGGTGCGCCGAACCTGGCGCCACAACCGTTCCGCCCGGCGGCCGATCGGCGGGGATGACGTTTCCTTAGTCGCCCGAAAGCCCGTAGGCTCGTAGATGGTGCTGATGATGCCTCCACTCGATCGTCGGTTCCTAGCGAAGACGGCTCCCTGTTGGCGCAGGGGGCCGTCGCCTTTTCGGCGTCGACCCATGCCGTCGGAAACAACGATAATGATGCGATCCGCGTCCTGAGACTTCACGGCGTCAAGTAGGGCTCGTGACCTGCATAGATGCCCCGTGGAGCGTGCAGAATCGAGGCTCCTACAGCTCGGTCCACCCGCACGCCCGGCCGTTGCTGCTGAGCGGGTGCCAGATGGTGGCGGCCGGTCCGCGCTGGAGCAGGTCCTCGATCCGGGCGGCGCCGGCCGGGACGGCGGTGAGCATCTCGGCGACGGCGGGGTTCTCCTCGGCGGCCAGGCGCAGGTCCGCCACCGCTGAGCGCACCCCGGCGGCCGCGGTGCCGACTAGGACGATCAGCAGCCGCGGGAAGGATCGAAAGCGCCGCTCCCACGCCCGACCTGCCCCGTCCTCACCCGCCTGCTCCCACACCCGGGCGCAGGCCGCCAGCTGCGCCGCGGTCTCCTCGGCGCCGACACCGGGGCGATGCCGTTCGACGAACGCCCGCAGCCGGTGCCGCTCCTCGCCGGTGCCGGCGGTGTACGCGAGCTCGGCGGCGGGCCGGTACGCCCCTCCGCCCTTGACCGGCAGCTCCGGGGCGGGGAGGAGGTCGAGCGGGCCGCAGTCCTCGCCCCGGGCCCGGGCGTCGGCGACGAAGGCGGCGTGGATCCGGCCGACGTCGAGCAGGTGCTCGCGCCCGTGCCGCACGGCGAGCTGCTCACCGTCCAGCGCCTGGAAGGTCGGGCGACGGGCCTCGGGGAAGGTCGCCGCCACCGCCGCGCCCTGGGCGGTGAGGTGCCAGGCCTTCGCCCGGCCGGCCTGCGGCAGGGTCACGAAATCGGCCAGGCCATCGACGTGCAGGCGGGTCAGCCGCCTCTGGGTCTGCTTGATTCCGGCTGCTCCGCCGTGCAGCTGATGGAGCTGCTCGGCGGTCGCCAGCGTGAAGCGGTGAAGCGTGACCAGAACGTCGTGGTCGGTCTCCAGATCCCCGTGCACGAATGTGCTCCCTCAGTCCGAAGCGCGGGCTTATCCCGTGCTCGGAGAATGGAACCCCATGAAACTCACCGGATTTCTCACCATCAAGGTTGGTAGTTCATAACGATCTGATAACTCCTGCCATCAAGGTATCCCGCGTTCTAACCGGTCCGAAATGCGGTCCGTAATCCCGTCCGCCAACCGGTCCCGACCTCGGGCCCGCCGTCGGTCCGACCGGCGCGCCTCTGACCTGCTGGGATGGCCATCAAGGTGGCCTGGTGAGTTTCCTTGATGGCCTATCAAGGAAACTCACCGATACCTTGGTGGCCCTGGTGAGTTTGCCGGACCGCTTCCGTTGCCCCTGCCGTTTCCCCCTCCGCTGCCCCTACCGGCCACCTCGGGGCCGAGAGGCGAATTTGCCCAGCTCAGCGCCCGAATCCGGGCCGCCACCGCATTCTGACAACCCTCTTCTCCCGTCTTTCTGCTTTTGGTTTTGGTTTGTGGTTGTGGCGTTGTCGGTTGGTCGGTTCGGGTTGTTGCACCTGCGGTGGGCTTTTCCTTTTCTCGCGTCCGGCTGGTGCCGGCCGCTCGCTGGTCGGGGGTGGCGGCGGGGGCCGGATCAGGGGTGGTGGGAGAGGGTGCGGCGCGCGGGCCGACAACGGGCTTGGCGGCTGTCGGGAGCGCCGGATATCCCTCGAAGGCAACACCCGACCACAACCACCGGGAGAGGCCCGTGAGCATCCGTCAGCACCCCGACCACGACCACCAGGCCGACGCCGTCGAACCTGCCGCGCCGACCCGGCCGGGCCGCACCGCGTACCGGCGCGGCGCCGCCAACCCCAACGGCTCGACCACCGCGCTGCGCGCCGACGTCCTCGGCGCGCTCGGCGTCCTCAAGGTCGCCACCGCCGACCAGCTCCAGCGCCTGCTGCGTCCCAAGGCGGCGTCGAACACCGTGATCCGGCAGGCGCTGCGCGATCTCGCGCTGCACGGCCTGGTCGCCTCCGACGGCAACACCCGCAACCGGCACAAGACGTGGCGGCTGGAGGGTGCGGCCGGGCTGGACGCGGCCGCCGCCGTGCTCGGGATGGTCCGCTCGGAGATGGGCGGCACCGCCCGGGGCGCGGGTCGCTCGGGTGCGCAGCATGCGATGGCGGTCAACGAGACGATCGCCGCGTTCGTCCTGGGCGGCAGCGCGCCCGGGGCCGCGGGCGGGGTCGGCACGGTGCGGTCCTGGTCGACCGAGACCGAGTTCCTGCTCCCCGGTGGCAAGCGCAAGGTGCGCCCGGACGGCGTGTGGCAGGCCCCGGAGATCGGGGTGCCGGTGCTGATGGTCGAGGTCGACCGCTCCACCATGGCCCCGGCCGACGCCGCCGCCAAGTTCCCCCGCTACCGCGAGCTGTTCCGCACCAAGGTCCGCGACAACGACCCGGCCCGCTCCGACCACGAGCCGGCCGACCACACGGTGCACTGGTGGCGCCGCACCTGGCCCGGCCACACCCGCGCCGGATACCCGCCGGTCGCCCTGGTCGTCACCGACGCCGGACCCCTCGCGCTGGCCAACCGGCAGCAAGCCGTCGCGGACCTGTCCGCCGACTGCTGGCGCGGCCGATGGTGCAGAGAGGTCCGCGACTACAACGACGACGGCTGGCGCGAGTACGACGACGCCGTGCCCATCATCGCGACCACCCTGGATCTGCTGGCCAAGCACGGGCCGCTCGGGCCGGTGTGGTGGCGCTTCGGCCGCTCGGGCCGGCACTCCCTCATCGAGGCGCTGGAGAACCCGAACAACCGCACCGCCTACGACCTGCGCCAGGCCGCCCGCGAGGACGAGCAGCAACGGGTCCACCAAGAGCTGATGGACTCCCTGGTCTGCATCGACTGCGGCGACGTCCCCGAGGAGGAGAGCACCTGGGTGTACGGCAGCCGCCAGTGGACCCGCCACCCCGGCGGCCGCTGCTGGCCCTGCCACCAGGACCGCGAGGAACGCCTGGAGCGGGAGGCCGAAGAACAACTGGAGGCCGCCCGCACGGCCAACGCCGCGCTGCGCCCGTGCTGGTCGTGCCGGGGCTCGATCGGGGGGAAGGAGGGCTCGAAGCTGGAGCTTCGGGAGAAGGCCCGGCCGGACCGGCTGGAGTGCCCGCAGTGCGAACAGGACCGCGCCGTCAAGGACTTGGGCCCGCTGGTGCTGCCGGTCCCGACCAAGCGCGAGCTGGTGACCGCGCTGGTCTCCGCCCCGGATGACCCGTGGTGGGAGGACCGCGTGCTGCACGCGAAGTTCTACCCGGCGAGGGGCCGTCGGGTGTGACCTGTTGGTTGTGGTGGGCGGGAAATGGCCTCGGTGGGCGTGTTGTCTGGACCTTTGGTTGTGCCTGTTGGCGGGTCTGGTGGGGGTGGGTGTGGTCTGGGTTTTGGTGACTGTGTGTGGTGGATGGGTGGGGGTTGGGGGTGGGGTGGGGTGGCTCGGGGGCCGGTGGGGTGTTGTGGGCCTTCATTTGGGGGTGAATTCCGCTGGTAATTCCGTCTGGTTGTTTTGGTGGATTGGGCGTCGGGTGGTGGTGTGAATTTGGGTCGGATTTGCGGGGTGGGGGTGAGTGGCGGGGGTTGGTGTTCGGTTTCGTCCGGGCCGGGGCCGCCGTCCCCGCCGGTGGCCGTGCCTGCCTCGCTGCGCCGTCGTCCCGGGCCTGCTGCGCCCCTGCTGGGCCGCCGCCGTCCCGGGCCCGCCGTCCGGGCCCCGCCTCGCCGTCTGGGCCGCGCTGCGCCGCCGTGCCGCCCCGCCGTCCGTGCCGCCCCGCCGTCCAGGCCGGGGCCTCCGTCCTCGCTGGTGGCCGTGCCCGCTGCTGCGCCGCCGTCCCGGACTGTCGGGGTTCAGCCGTTCCGGCTGGACGGCTGGGTGGCCGTCAGGCCGCCTCGGAGGCTGTTCTGGTGGTCGTCGGGGGTGGTGTGGGTGCTGTCGCGCGTGCTGTCGCGTTGCCTGTCGCGTTGGGGTGCTGTCGTGTGGTGTGACGTGGGCGGATGCCCCTGTTCCCCTGTGTGTGGTCTGGGCGCGACAGGTGGGTGCGACAGGGCGCGGGGGCGGGGCCGCGGCCGCTGCTCGGTGGTGGCCGTCGAGAAAGGCCGGCCTTCTCGACGGCCTGGTCCTGGTGGTGGTGCTCGGCGGCCGGTGGCTGGTGGCCGGGTGGTGGGTGCGGGGTGCAACGCGGGGGTGCAACGCGGTGCAACACG
>NZ_JBITZP010000075.1:0-16538 GCF_044546945.1 Kitasatospora sp. NPDC053057
CCGGACCACGGACACGATCCGTGTCGCCGCACGCGGAGAGAACGCGGGCGACCAGCGCATCCAAAACCGTTCGGAATGCGCCAGATGACCAGGTTCGGGTCCAAGACTCACTCCTGCTCACTGACTAAGGAACGGTGCCCGGTACTCGGCGGGCAGCGCGACCCCCGTGCGGGCGTGCAGCTGCGCCATGTCGTGGCGGTCCTTGTCGCGCAGCGCGTAGCCGAGGTGGCAGCGCACCTGGGTGGCGGCGTCGACGCACGGGACGGTGCGGCCGCCGATGGTGCCGGTCACCGGGGCGGGGTAGCAGAACCGCTGGCCGTCCGGGAGGAGTTGGTGGCCGCCGCCGTGGGCGGAGCCGGTCACCGGGTGGAGGTCGACCGCGCGGCCGGCGCCGTCGGCCAGGGCCAGGGCGGCGGGCAGCAGGTCCCGCAGGACGGTGGTGAACCCGGCGGCCGCCAACGCCCGCCGGGCCACGTCGAGTTGGTGGCCCGGGAGGACCAGGTCGAGGTCGTCGTGGGGCCGGGTGGCCTGCCCCACCAGGGCGTCCACGCCCCAGCCGCCGTCCACCCAGGCGCTCACGCCCGCGTCCGTCAGCAGGTCCAGGACGTCGAGGACGTCGGTCTCGTTCACGAGGCGGTGTTCTTGCGGAAGCGCTTGGCCAGCGCCGGGTCCGACTCCCACCACAGGCCGTTGCCGCCGTGCTCCTTGCCGGCGGGATCGGCGGGTTCGGCGGGCCGGGCGGGCTCGGCCGACGGGAGCGCGGAGTCGCCCACGGCCCGCACGCGGAACATCAGGCCGGGGACCGCCCAGAGGGCCGCGTACATCGGCAACATGACCGCGGCGATGCAGTACCAGGGAATCATCGCGTAGTGGGCCAGAGACGGCACCAGGAGGACCCATCGGGATCCGGTGCCCCGGCCCGTGACCAGGAACTCCCGGTCCTCGCCGACCTCCACGGTCACCGCGTTGGAGCGGGTGCGGTCCCAGGCGCTGATCCGGACGGTGTGGGTCCCGGCGGGCACCGGGAAGCGGGCGGTGCCGCCCTGCTTGACCCCGCCGACCCGCACCCCGTCGATCACCACCCAGTACCAGCCCTTCCTCAGGGCGATCAGCGGCGGCTCGGCATGCACGACGACAGTTCCGGTCATCAACAGTCCCCCTGGTTCTTCGGTGATCACGCGCGAAGCGCGCCCATGATAGGGGGCGAGCGGGCATACGCCTTCCGCACTCCCGGCGGCTCGACGGCTCGACGGCTCTCACCAGGCCCGCCGGATCGCGGTGGGGGCGGGCCGCGCTCAGCGTGGTCGGTCACCGGCGCGCCCGCCAGAGCGCACGGGGGAGCACCCCGGGGCGCCGGGCAGGCGCTGCGGCGCGGTGCGCCGCCCGTACGGGCGGAGCCCTCCCGCACCTCGCGGGTGCGGGAGGGCTCCGGACCTGTCTTCGGCCCCGGGGGGCGTTACTTGCCGACGGGTGCGACGTCGCCCCAGGAGGTGTTGGCGGGCGTCGTCAACCCGGCGTGGGCGGCGGCCACGGTGCCCTGGGGGGCGAGGTCGCCCCAGGAGGTGTCCGCGAAGGCCGGGCCGCTGCCGAGGGCGAGCAGGGCGGCGGCTGCCGTACCGACGACGATGCGCTTGAGCATGGTGGTCCTCCAACGTTCGATGGTTCGGTCCTGACAGTAGATCAAGATGCGCGCAGATGTTCGATAACGTCGAAATCCGTCCACTCCCCCGCCGCGACTCCCGCACCCTGAGGACAAGCTCCGGGTCGACAACGTCCCGCGCCAGGAATGGGCGCAGTCACGTTCGAGCCCGCCCTCGGCTGGTGACCCCTACAGGAGCCCCAGGAGCTGTGGCACCTGACGTTCCGCCCGTTCGGCAACGAGTAGTCCGCCCACACCGGGCCACCAGCCCCGGTCGCCGGGTGGCGCTGAACCCGCCCGGCCGTGGGGCCCGTTGGGGTCTATCGGGGCTTCGGGGTAGGCCCGCCCGCCCGCACAGGAAGTCAGCCCCGTCGATTTCCTGCGCGGGCGGGCGGACCCGGTCGCCGCCGCCGGCGGGGTGACGGCCCCGCCGCCGGCGGCCTCGACGCGCCGGACCATCCCGCGTCGGCTGCGCCGGTCCGGGGGCCGGCGTCACGCTGACGCGCCCCTTCCGTTCGACCACCGGACGCGATCACCGTAGAACCTCAAGTCGCCTTGAGGTCAAGGCGGTTCTCACAGGCCCCGGGTGGCGGGATCAGGCCGAACCCGGGCGCACCGCGGCGCCCGTGCCGGGGTGCGCCCGGGCCCGCGGACGCGGCTGCCGCCGTCGTACCGGAGCAGGAAGTCGGACCGGCCGACTTCCTGCTCCGCAAACCCGCCCCCGCACGATGGCGCACCGCCGGTCACCCACACGGGTGGCCTCCGCCGTCCCCCTCCTCCCCGGCCCGGGCACCTGGCACGGTTGTGCGCGAGCGATCGCCGCCCGGGAAACGGGAGTTGGCGCTCGCCCGGTTGCGCCGCGTCCGCTACGTGCTGAGCGGCCCGTATGGGACCGACACCCGGATCGACTCCGGCTACCGCACCTGCAACCTCGAACTGCCCTGCGGCTGACCGGAGTCCCGCCGACCGGAGCGGGAAGTCGTCCCCGCCGACTTCCCGCTCCACCCGGGGCCCCGCCGGTGGCACAGTGGAGGGATGGCCCGCCCCACGGACATCGACACGCTGTTGCGGCGCTTGCCCCTCGGCGGCCGGGTCCGCGCGGCCGTGTCCGGCCCCACCCGGGCCCGGGCATCGGCGTGTTCGTCGACCTCGCCCCGCACAGCCCGGGCCCCGGAGCCCGCGGCTTCGTCGACGCCGAGCACCTGCGCGCCCGCGACCAGTGGCCGCCGGCCGGCACGGACACGGACTTCGAGGTCCTGCGGCACGACCTCCGCCGCGCCGAGGGGACGCCGCAGGTCAGGCTCTGGCCGCTGGACGCCGCCGTCCGCCACCCGCGCGCCGGGCACTGGGGCCTGCCCGACGAGCAGTGGCAGCGGGTCAAGGCCCGCCACCCGGTCGGCTCGACCGTGACGGCGACCGTCTCCTCGCTCAGCGCCGGGAACCGCTGGTACACCGTCACCTTCGGCGAGGCCCGGAGCCGGATCACCCACCCGGCCGCCGGGCCGCCGCCCCTGGGCGCCACACCGGCCGCCACCGGGTCACCGGCCTCCTCGACACCACCCACCGGGTCCCGGCCTCGCCGCTGGACGACGGCCCCTCCGGCCTCAACGGACCCGGCCCCCCAACCCCGAACCGCTCCTACTCGCCGTGACACGGCCGTGCCACGGCCGAAAAAGCCCGTTTCGGCGCGTGTGCCGGTGCCGAACCTCAGGGCAGGGACATGACCGACTTGGGGAGGGCCGGATGGAGAGCGGGATCGCGGCACTGGCGGACCTGGAACGGTACCCGCTGCACGCTCTGGACGGCGAGCGCGGGCGCGAGCTGCTCGACCGGGCGCGCAAGGCGTTCGAGCACACCGGCTTCGTCGCCCTGCCCGGCTTCCTGCACCCCGACGCCGCACGCGTGGTGGCGTCGCAGTGCCTGGCCGACGAGGGCCGCGGGGTCCGCTTCGACGGGACCAGTGACGTCTTCCTGAAGACCGAGGACGGCGCCCAGGGCCACACCGGCACCACCTACACCAAGACCACCCTGCCCTACGACCGGATCAGGCCCGACTCGCCCCTGCACACCCTGTACGCGTGGGAGCCCCTGCGGGCCTTCGTCGCGGCCGTCGTGGGCCTGCCCGTCCACCGCTGCGCCGACCCCGCCGGCGCCGTCGCCGTCCAGATCCAGCACGAAGGCGACCTGCAGGACTGGCACTTCGACATCTGCGAGTACACCGTCCTGCTCCACGCCCAGGCCCCCACCGGCGGCGGCACACTCCAATACGCCGTCCGCTCACGCACCCAGGTCCGCCACAGCCCCGACCTGCTGCGCCGCATCGTCACGGGCGACCGCGGCGTCCCGGTCACCGAGGTGCCCACGGCCGCCGGGACCCTCGCCGTCCACGCCGGCAGCATCTCCATGCACCGCGTCACCCCCGTCGTGGGCGACACCGCCCGCGTCAGCGCCGTCCTGACCTACAACTCCCGCCCCGGCCAGACCCTCAATCCCTACACCCGGCAGATCCACTACGGGCGCGACCGGTGACCCGGCGCCCCTCCCCCCGTCCCGACGCGGCCGCGCACGGGAGTCTCGCCGCGGCGTTGCGGGCCCTGGCGGCCGCGCAGGGCCTGGTGCTCGACGTGGAGCCCCCGGCTTCGGATCCGCCGCGGCACGCCTCGTGGCCCAGCGCGCTCGCGCACCGGCAGCCGGTGATCGTGTCGAGGCGGCGCTGCGAACGGCGGTGGTCCGTCATGGCCTCGGCGAACAACGGGGTGCTGCTCTCGGGGAGCACGGGCGACCTGCGCCAGGTGCCGCCGGTGGCCGAGGCCTGGGTGCGCGGGGCCTGCCTGGAGGAGACCGGGCCGGGCCGCGGACTTCGACGTGCTGACCGGGCGCCTCGAAGTCCCGGACGGCAACGGCGCCGACGTCATCGCCTCGCAGTGGCAGTGGATGCGCAAGGAGGCCCGCGACGCCGGCCGGCCCGAGTTCCGGGCGCTGGTCGAGGCCGCGTACGCGCAGCCGGTGCTGCGCGCCCTCTGCCCCTACACCGGCCATTGGGCGCTGAGCTTCGCCGCCGCACCGGACGTCCCCTTCGACACGCCCGTGTTCATCTCGCCGGCGGCCTCCTGCGAAGGCGGCGGCCCCTGCACCGTCAGGCAGCGGTGGAACGGTCCGACGATCATGCGGGCCGGCACCGCCGCGGCGATCGCCTTCGCCGTCGAGCGGGTGCCCGGGTTCTTCGGCGATGTCACAGCCCCGCGCTAGCGTGCGGGCATGACGACCTCCCTCGCCCTCGCGCCGTGGTCCGAGCCGGGCCTGGACCTGCTGCACCGGCAGAACACGCCCGAACTGACGGAGCACCTGGGCGGGGTGGAGAGCCCCGAGCAGGTGCGGCGCCGCCACGAGCGCTACCTCGCGATGGCCGACGGGCAGATGTTCCTGCTGATGCTCGACGGCGAGATCGCCGGGTCGGTCGGGTACTGGCCGCACGCCTGGCAGGGGCGGGACGTCTACGAGACGGGGTACGCCGTGCTGCCCGAGTACCAGGGCCGGGGCCTGGCGGTGCAGGCGCTGCTGCTGTGTGCGCGGCGGGCCGGGCGCGAGGGTGCGCTGCCGTGGCTGCACGCCTTCCCCTCGGTGCGGCACGACGCCTCCAACGCGGTGTGCCGCAGGGCGGGGTTCGAGCTGGTCGGCGAGGTGGCCTTCGAGTACCCGCCGGGCCACCACATCCGTTCCAACAACTGGCGCCTGCCGCTGACCGGTTGACCGCCCCGCCCGTCCCGCGCCCGGCGCGGCTACGCCCAGACGTGCGTGCAGGAGATCGCGCAGGAGGCGGGCGTCGCCAAGCCGACCGTCTACAACCATCTGAACGACAAGGAGAGCCTCTACCGCGAGGCCGTCGAGGCCGCCGCCGACCGCGTCGCCGTACGCGCCCTGGCCGCCCTCGACCGGCTGCGCGAAGCGGCCGGCGGCGCCGACCCGCGCCCGGCCCTGAGCGCCGCCGCGCACGGCCTGCTGGCCGCCCTGACCTGCCAGGAGCCTGCGCCGTACGGCAGTTGGCCGCCTCCCGGGCCGCCCACTTCCCGGACCTGGCCGCCGGGGTGCGCGAACGCACCGCCCTGCGCGTGCGCGCCGCCCTGGCCGACCGGCCGGCCCGCCTCGCCCTGGCCCGGCACCTGCGCCCCTGCGACCCCGACCTCGCCGCCACCCACCTGCTCGCCCTGCTCACCGGACCGCTCGACTACCGTCCCGACGCCGCCCCCGGGGCCGTCGCCGACGGCGCCGTGGAGGTGTTCCTGCGCGCCTACGCCGCCTGCGGGCCCGCTCCCCGGGAACCGCAGGAGCGCCGCCGCCCTGCGGCCGGTGCCGCCGTCCCGCGGCGGCCGCAGCTTGTCCAACACCGCGCCGGGCAGCAGCAGGTACGGGACGGGGGTGGCCAGGCAGCACGGGCGGTCTTCAGCTTCCTCCAGGGCGCCATGGCGCGCGACGCGGCCGTGGCCCTGAAGCCCGGACTCTCGCCGCCACACTGGGTGACCAAGCACCGCGCCCGTTGCGGCACCGCGCACTTCCCGGCCACCGCCGGCCGGGGCACCGGGGCGCCGGGCCTGGCGGAGTTGCGACAGGCGGTGTGGACGGCGGGCGGCTACGGCCGACTCGCCGAGCGGTACCGGCTGTAGCCGGCTGTAGCCGGCGGCTGGCGCATCCGGCCGGCCGCACCCTCCGCGGGGCCGGCCGGCCCTTCAGCACCCGGGGTTCACTTACCGGCGGTCGTCATGGAGGCGACCGCCTCCGCGACGCTGGCGCGGTACAGGCCCATCCGGGGGTTCAGGACCCGTACCCCGCCGGCGAGCGGGAAGTTGTGGGTGTTCGCCAGGGGCATGTTGGTGCCGTCCTGGTCGACCAGCACGTTGAGTTCGTTGACGCCCTGGGCGGTGCCGGTGGTGGCGCCGTTCGGGTCGAGGTCGATCACCGCGTAGGCCTTCTGGCCGGCCTGGACGGTGAAACGCGCCGTGCCGCTGGCCAGCACCGGCTTGATGTTGTTGCTCTGGTCCCGCGCGGCGGAGTCGCCCAGATCCACGCCCGGGGAGGAGCTCAGGCTGCAGGCCCCGGTGCCGGTGTTGTGCACCTCGATCACCCACTGGTCGGTCGCCCCGGCGCGGGCCGACGCGGTGATCGACAGGTTCTGGATGTCGCACGGGCGGGCGGCCGCGGAGTCGCCGCCCGCGCCGGAGGAGGTGTGCGGGGCGGGGTGCGAGGGCGACTTGGCCGCCGGTGCGCCGCTCGCCGGTGCGCCGGCGCCCGGCGTAGCGGGCGCCGTGGCGGGCGCGGAGGCCGCCGGGGCGGCGGAGTCGGTGTTGTCGGGCCCGCAGGCGGTCAACGCGAGCCCCGCGCCGGCGACGAGGACGACGGAGGCGAGCAGCGGGCGGCGGTGGCGGACGGACATGGCGACTCCCCGGTGGCGGTGCGTGCTGACTGCTGTGGACACACCACAGGACGGCCGTCCGGCCGCTTACGGTGGCATGCACAGCGTCACAATCGTCCGGACACGACGCGGACGGGACTGTGACATTGCGTCAGCACCGGCGCGGGTCGATACCAGGCACCGGCGCCCGGGGCGCGGCGGCGCGCCCCTGTCGGATGTCAGGGACCGTGGCGGCGCCCGCCTTCCTAGGCTGGCGAGCACCGGGCCCGACCCCCTGGCCGGGCCGCCGCAATCAGCAAGGGAGAACCACCCATGCGCAGGATCACCCGTGCTCTGGCCGCCCTCGGGGTGGCGGCCGCCGCGCTGACCACCGTGGGCACCGGCAGTGCCGGCGCCGCCGACGGCTCCTGGGCGGGCTGCCCGTACGGCGCCGTGTGCGTCTACCCGCAGGACCAGAACCCCGCCTCCTCCCCCAGCGCCGTGTACTGGAGCTACGGCGCCCACAACCTGAGCGGCCAGTACGGCAACCACTGGGTGCTCAACAACCAGTCCGGCGGCGCCCACGCCCACCTGTGCCAGAGTTCCGGCGGCGGGAACTGCGTGTACGACATCCCGGCCCAGAACGGGGTCTACTACGACCTGGGGCCGATCAACTCCATCACCCTCGACCGTCCCTGACGGGACGTCGCCTGTAGCCGGGTGCCCGCCCGCATCGGGGGACGGGCGGGCGCCCCCACAGGACATCCCCACAGCCCCCGCACACACGGCCCCTGGCCGCCGGGCGCCCCGGCGCCGAGCTGGCCGTGCCCGCGCCGGCGGGCCGCCCGCCGATGGCCCACCCGACCTGGTGGCGGATGAGCAGGGCCGCGGTCCCGCCGCGCCGGGGCGCGGACCCGCTGGGACGGTCGCCCGCAAGGTCGGCTACGGCAGCGGGTACGCGCTCTCACACGCCTTCGCCCGCGAGTTCGGCACCACCCCGGGCCGCTACCGCGGTGCGGCGGCCGAGGCGGGTGCGAACTCCCCCCGCGCCAGGGCGAGTTCATGAAGATAACGAGTAGTGGCACATTCCCAGGAGTCTGGTTTTACTTCTTGACGCCATGTACGCGGTCAGGTTTAACTCCCCCCACCCGCCGCTCCACCGCGGCGTCCCCAGGGAGAGGCTCCCGTATGAACGCCCTACTGCGTCGCGCCCTCGTCTCGGCCGCCGGCCTCGCGCTGGCCCTTTCCATGACCGCCGCCTGCGGCAAGGCCGGCGGCGACAAGAAGGACTCCGCCGCCTCCGGCGACACCACCTCCATCGGCCTGCTGCTGCCCGAGAACGCCTCCTCCGTGCGCTACGAGTCCTTCGACCGGCCGTTCATCGAGGCCAAGGTCAAGGCCCTGTGCGCGGGTTGCAAGGTGCTCTACAACAACGCCGAGGGCAGCGCCGCCAAGCAGAAGCAGCAGTTCGACACCCTGCTCGCCCAGGGCGTGAAGGTCATCGTCCTGGACGCCTTCGACGCCAAGTCCACCCAGGACTGGGTGCGGGAGGCCGCCGCCAAGGGCGTCAAGGTCGTCGCCTACGACCGCCTGGCCACCGGCCCGGTCGCCGCCTACGTGTCCTTCGACAACGAGAAGGTCGGCGAACTCCAGGGCCAGGCCCTGCTGGACGCGCTCGGCCCGCAGGCCTCCGGCGACGACATCGTCATGATCAACGGCGACGAGGCCGACCCCAACGCCGCCCAGTTCAAGACCGGCGCCCACAAGGTCCTCGACGGCAAGGTCAAGAAGGTCGTCTACGAGCAGTCCGGGCAGTGGAACCCCACCGTCGCCGGGCAGAAGATCGGCGCCGCGATCACCCAGCTCGGCAAGAACGGCTTCCAGGGCGTCTACTCCGCCAACGACGGCATGGCCGGCGCCATCATCACCCAGCTCCAGGGCTCCGGCATCAAGGTCCCCGTCGGCGGCCAGGACGCCGGCCTGGACGCGATCCAGCGCGTCGTGGGCGGCGACCAGGCCTACACCATCTACAAGGCCTACAAGCCGCTCGCGGAGACCGCCGCCGAACTGGCCGTCGACCTGCTCCAGGGCAAGGACGTCAAGGCCGTCGCCACCACCACCGTCGACAGCGCCACCGACAAGAACATCCCCGCCAAGCTCCTGGACGCCAAGGTCGTCACCAAGGCCAACATCAAGGACACCGTGATCGCCGACGGCCTCTACAAGGCCTCCGACATCTGCACCGCCGACTACGCCGCCGCCTGCACCGCCGCCGGCCTCAAGTAGCCCTACACCCATGGTGGTTCATGTGACAGGCGCACCCGTCCTCCAGCTGCGCTCGGTCTCCAAACGCTTCGGCGCCGTCCAGGCCCTCACCGACGTCGACCTCGCCGTCCACCCGGGCGAGGTCCTCGCCCTCGTCGGCGACAACGGCGCCGGCAAGTCCACCCTCGTCAAGACCATCGCCGGCGTCCACCCCGTCGACGAGGGCACCATCACCTGGCACGGCGAGCCCGTACGCCTGACCCGCCCCCAGGACGCCACCGCGCTGGGCATCGCCACCGTCTACCAGGACCTCGCCCTGTGCGACAACCTCGACGTCATCGCCAACCTCTTCCTCGGCCACGAGAAACTGCGCCGCACCCTGCTCGACGAGGTCGCCATGGAACAGCGCGCCCGCGAGCTGCTGGACACCCTCGCCATCCGCATCCCCGACGTGCGCGCCCCCGTCGCCGCCCTGTCCGGCGGCCAGCGCCAGGTCGTCGCCATCGCCCGCGCCCTGGTCGGCGAGCCCTGCGTCGTCCTGCTGGACGAACCCACCGCCGCCCTCGGCGTCGAACAGAGCGCCCAGGTCCTGGACCTGGTGGAACGGCTGCGCGAACGCGGACTCGGCATGATCCTGGTCAGCCACAACATGGCCGACGTACGGGCCGTGGCCGACACCGTCGCCGTGCTGCGCCTGGGCCGCAACAACGGCCTGTTCCCCGTCACCGGCACCACCCAGGAACAGATCGTCGCCGCCATCACCGGCGCCGACGACAACGCCCACGCCCGCCGCCGGGCCCGCCGCACCGAGGAGGAGGACGCCGCATGACCACCCCCGCCACCGACCCCCGCCTGCACGTGAGCGCCCCCACCTGGGCCGGCCGCGCCGAAGCCGCCCGGCGCCGCCTGGCCTCCGGCGAACTGGGCGCACTGCCCGTGGTCGTCGCACTCGTCGTCATCGCCATCGTCTTCCAGTGCGTCACCCACCACTTCCTCCAGGCCGACAACCTCACCAACATCACCCGCTTCATCGCCGGGCCCGGACTGATCGCGGTGGGCGTCGTCTTCGTCCTCATCCTCGGCGAGATCGACCTCTCCCTCGGCTCGGTCGCCGGCGCGAGCTCCGCGATCGCCGCCGTCCTGGCGGTGCGCCAGGGCTGGCCCGAATGGCTGGCCATCGCCGCCGCCCTCGGCGCGGCCTGCGTGATGGGACTGCTGCACGGCCTGCTGTTCGCCCGCGTCGGCGTGCCCGCCTTCGTCGTCACCCTCGCCGGGATGCTCGCCTGGAGCGGCCTGCAGGAATGGGTCCTCGGCGACGCGGGCACCGTCAACAACCGCCACCAGGGCATCGTCGCGAGCCTGGACTCCACCTTCCTCGGCGACGGCGACATCGCCTACGCCTGGACACTGGCGATCCTCGCCCCCGCCCTCTACCTCCTCACCCACCTGGCCACCGCCCGCCGCCGCACCGCCGCCGGCCTGGCCGCCCGCCCCCTCGCCGACACCGCCCTGCGCACCGGCGCCCTCGCGGTCCCCGCCCTGGCCGCCGCCTACGCCCTCAACCAGGACCGCGGCCTGCCGCTGTCCCTGGTCGTCCTGCTCGCCGCCGTCGTCGCCACCGACTTCGTACTGCGCCGCACCCGCTACGGCCGGCAGGTCTTCGCCGTGGGCGGCAGCGTCGAGGCCGCCCGGCGCGCCGGCGTCAACGTCGCCCGCGTCCGGGTGTCGGTGTTCCTGCTCGCCGCCCTGCTGGCCGGCCTCGGCGGCCTCTTCTACGCCTCCCAGCAGGGCTCCGCGGACAAACAACTGGGCAGCGGCAACGTCCTGATGATGGCCATCGCCGCCGCCGTCATCGGCGGCACCAGCCTCTTCGGCGGCCGCGGCAACGCCTGGTCCGCACTGCTGGGCATCCTGGTCATCCAGTCCATCACCACCGGCCTGGACATGGTCCACGCCGCCCAGGCCATCCAGTACATGATCACCGGCGCCGTCCTGCTCGCCGCCGTCGTCCTCGACTCCCTCACCCGCCGCACCCGCACCGGCACCGGCCACCGGTAGCCACTCCCCCGCCGCCCCGCCACCCCGCCACCCCGCCACCCCGCTCCAACGAGGCGGCAGGGCGGCGGCGTTGACGGGCCCCGGGACCGGGCACCCGCCCCGCCACCTGCGCCGGAGCGCGGTAGCCGTCACCGGGGGCGTGTCGCCCAGCGGGCTTGAGTACGCCGGGCACCGGTGCGCCCAGGACCGTTCGGGGCGTGCGGCTCACCGGGATTCACTGCCGATCAGTTCAAAGCAACGGTGTCGTGGCGTCGAGCGGTCAGGCGCGGAGCAGGCCGGTCGAGACCGCCCACAGGCGCTCGGCGGCAGCGGGATCCAGCGCCCACTCCTTGACACCGTGCGGGTGTTGCGCGAGGTCGGCGTCGTTCGGCACGGTGTAGGCCTCCTGCGAGTCGTCGAGGTAGTGGCCCCCGCAATGGGCGAACTGCGGGGCGACGGCCGCGACCAAGGTGGTGGCGGCTCCCTGCTGGACCGTCTTGTACCTGAACACTCCGGCGGCCTCCGCCGCATCGAGTGACCGCTTCTGCTGCGCGGTGAAGTTGCGCTGCAGACCCGTCGCGACACCACCGGGGTTCACCGCATTGGCCACGATGCCCTCGCACGCCCACCGGCGGGTCGCCTCGACGGCGAACAGGGAGTTCGCCGTCTTCGACTGGGCGTAGGCGATCTGCGGGTCGTAGGTGCGCCGCTCGAAGTGGAGGTCGTCGAAGTCGATGCCGGAACGCATGTGCGCCGTCGAACTGACCGAGACGATCCGCGCCCCGTCGCGCTCGCACGCCCCGAGGGCCAGGGCGCCGTGCAGGCCGATGGCGAGCGCGAGGTGCCCCAGATGGTTGGTCGCGAACTGCAACTCCCAGCCCTCACGGGTCCGTTCGAGACCGCCGGTGACCACGCCCGCGTTGTTGACCAACAGGTGAAGCGGGCCGCTCCACGCGTCGACGAACGACGTGACGGCGGCCCCATCGGCGAGGTCCAGCCAGGCGACCCGGGGGCGGATCCCCCCGGTCGAGCCCCCGATCGCTCCAGCGACCACCTCACCCGCGGCCGTGTTCCGCACGGCGAGCGTCACCTGCGCCCCGGCCGCGGTCAACGCGCGAGCCGTCTCGATCCCGATCCCGGAGGAGGCTCCCGTCACGATCGCACGGACGCCGGTGAGGTCGACGCCCCGCACCACCTCGTCCGCCGTGCTGGAGGCGGTGAAGGACGTGACGAGGGGTTCGCGAGCCGTCATGACAACGAGGCTATACACACTGGACTGAACTTGTATAGTTCGTTTCCCGCTTCTAGGCTCGCCCCATGAGCAGCCCCGAGGCCGGCCCCCCGTCGTCGCCGACCACCGCCACCGACCGTCGCACCACGGTCCTGGACTCCGCCCTGGCCACGTTCGCGCGATTCGGCTACCGGAAGACCTCGATGGAGGAGGTCGCGCGGGCGGCGCACATCTCCCGCCCCGGGCTCTACTTCCTCTTCTCCTCGAAGGAGGCCCTGTTCCGTGCCGCGGTCACCCAGGCCTTGGAGCGCGACATCGCAGCGGTCGAACACGTCCTGGCCGATGCCGGCCGCCCTCTTGCGCAGCGCCTCCTCGAAGCCTTCGACCGGTGGGCGGGCCGCTACGTCGGCCCGCTGACGCAAGACGTCGCGGTGGTCGTCGAGGACAACCCCGACCTCCTCGGGGAGATCGCACAGACCGCTCCGCGGCGTTTCGAGGAACTGATCACCGGCGCGATCGCCGTCGAGTCAGGACACGAGACGGCCACCCCCGTCGCACAGACGATGATCAGCGTATCGATCGGCCTCAAGCATCAGGGCGCATCGCGGGAGTTCTACCTCGAACGCCTGAAGGCCGCCATCGAACTCCTGGTGCGCTGAGGGCAGGCGGCCAAGCCGCGCGGGAATCCGGCCGCCTCCGGGCGGGGCGTGGTCTCGCCACCCGGACCGGATCGGGCTTCCCGACCAGCCGAGAGGCCCCCACCGTCACAGCTCCGGCGAGCTCCGGCACCACCACGAAGACGCCCCCCACGCCTCCCCCACGCCTCCGGTGCCGCTCGCAGGCCTGCGAGCGGCAGCGGAGCGAACCGGCTGGGCCCCGCGCGCGCGGGAAGTCGGCGGGTCCGACTTCCCGCGCTCACGGGCCGCTCGCTCGGGCGGCGCGGGCGCGGCACGCGGCGAGGGCGTGCCGGCGGTCCATGGTCAGCGTGGTGTAGCCGCGGCGGCCGTCGTAGCACCGCATGTGCGGGTCGGCGGCCGTCAGCGTCGCCCGGTTGGAGGGCTTGTCCTCGCCGTCGCCGTCGCCGCTGATCGAGGTGCCGACGATCTCCACGCCCACCGTACGCGAGGCCGGGCCGTCGAAGTCCCGCTGGACGTCCAGGGCGTAGGCCACATGCACATCGCCGGCGAGCGGCACCGGGTTCCTGGTGCCGGCCTCGTCGACGGCCGTCAGGAAGCGTTCGCGGGCGAGGAGTGGGTCAAGCGGTGGGGGGGGTTCGGTCGGACGCAGCGGCTAGATCTTCCCGGAGAAGGTGTCGCACTGGGCCAGGTCTCCGCCGCGGTAGCCGGTGGTGAACCAGGCCTTGCGCTGGTCGGAGGAGCCGTGCGTCCAGGCTTCCGGGTTGATCTTCCCGGTGGCCTGCTTCTGGATCCGGTCGTCGCCGACGGCCGCGGCCGCGTCCAGGCCCTGGGCGATGTCCTGGTCGGTCAGCGCGGCGATCAGCGGACGGCCGGTGGAGGCCTGCGAGGTGGTGGTGGCGTGGTGGGCCCACACCCCGGCGTAGCAGTCGGCCTGCAGCTCCAGGCGCACCGAGGCGCTGTTGGCGCCCTGGCGGTCGTTGCCGACCTTCTGCATCGTGCCGAGCAGGGTCTGCAGGTGGTGGCCGTACTCGTGGGCGACGACGTAGGACTCGGCGAACGGGCCGCCCTTGGCGCCGAATCGGGTGGACAGCTCGTCGAAGAAGCCGAGGTCGAAGTAGGCCTTCTGGTCGCCGGGGCAGTAGAACGGGCCCACCGCCGAGGTCGCCGGGCCGCAGGCGGTGGAGACCCGGTCGGTGAACAGCACCGTCTGGGCGGGCTTGTACGCCGTCTTGGTACGGCGTGCCAGCTCGGCGCTCCAGAACTCCTGCAGGCTGTTGGTGACCGCCGTGATCCGGCAGTCCTGGCGCTTGTTGGCGTCCGCGCCCTTCTTGCAGGACTGCTGCACCTGGCCGTCGGTACGCGCCCCGGAGGAGGCGGACGAGCCGCCGCCCAAGGACAGGCCCAGCAGCTGGGGGTCGACCCCGAGGACGACCGCGAGCAGCACCGCGACCAGGCCCACCGCCCCGCCCCCGATGGCGGCCTTCCCGCCCGGGATGCCGCGCCGGTCGTCCACCTGCGAGGTGTCCAGGTCGCCCTGGTCGTCGAACTGCATGCCCCTGCCTGCCCGTTTCTTGTCGATCCGTCGGTGTGCCGGTGTGCCGCTTCGTCGGTGTGTCGCTTCGTCGCTTCGTCGCTTCGTCGCTTTGGTGGCGTTGTGTGCCGCCCGCGGCCCGCCCAGCCTACGGGCAGCGGGTCCTGACACGCCGCAGCCGCCGCCTCACACCGAGGCCATCACACCGGGGGCGTCACACCCGGGGGGCGTCACACCGAGGCCGTCACACCGGGGGGCGTCACACCGAGGCGCCGACCACCCGCAGCAGCTCCAGGCGGGAGGCGGCCTCGCTGCCCGCGGCGGCGGTGTGCACCAGCAGCAGCTGGTCCTGCCCGCCCGCGGCCAGCACCTCGCACTCCAACTCCAGCTCCCCCACCACCGGGTGCAGCACACGCTTGCGGCCGCTACGCCGCAGCGCCACCTCGTGACGCTCCCAGCAGGCGGCGAACTCCTCCCCCGTGGCCAGGAGTTCGGCCAGCAGCTCGGCGGCGCGCCGGTCCCCGGGACGGGCCGCGTGGGCGGCGCGCAGGCCCGCCACGTGAGCGCGGGCCAGCGCCTCATGGTCCTGCGGCGGGAACAGCGCACGGCTCGCCGGGTCGGTGAACCAGCTCAGCAGCAGATTGCGCCGCGCGGGCGGCCGCGCGCTGACGTCCCCGAACACGGCGGCGGCCATCGCGTTCTGCGCCAGCACGTCGCCCAGATCGGAGACCACCTGCGCGGGCGTGTCGTGCAGACGGTCCAGGACCAGCAGCAGGCCGGGGCGCACATGGGCGAGCGGGCCGTACCGGCGCGGCGGCTCGTGCCCGGCCAGGTGGAACAGATGGTCCCGCTCGTCCCCGCTCAGCCGCAGCGCCCGCGCCAGCGCCGCCAGCAACTGCGGCGAGGGCTGCGGGCCGCGCCGCTGCTCCAGCCGCGCGTAGTAGTCCACCGACAGCCCCGCCAGCTGCGCCACCTCCTCCCGGCGCAGCCCGGGGGTGCGGCGTCTGGCCCCGGGGGCCAGGCCGACGTCGGCGGGTGTCAGGCGGGCGCGGGAGCGGCTGAGGAAGTCGGCGAGGGCCTCACGGTCGATCATGTCGCCCAGCATGGCGTGGATCGGGCCCGCCGAGCCAGGGACCGCCGCTGCCCGGTTGGCGGTCGTGCTCTAGGGTCGTGCCCCGTGCCCGAACCCTCGCCATCCCCGCTGCCCCCGTCATCCCCGGCGTCGTCGCCGTCGCCGCCGTCGTCGCCGGCGTCCCCGGCGTCCCCGCCATCCCCGTCATCCCCGGCGTCCCCACTGCCCCCGGCGTCCCCGGTGTCCCCACTGCCCCCGGCGTCCCCGTCCTACCTGGCCGCCACCGCCGACGCCTACGACGCCGTGGCCGTGCGCTACGCCGACCTCGTCAAGGACGGCCTGGCCCACCTGCCGCTGGACCGCTCGTTCGTCACCGCCTTCGCCGACCTCGTGCGCGCCGCCGGGTGCGCCCCGGTGGCCGACCTGGGCTGCGGCCCCGGCTACCTGACCGCCGCCCTGCACACCTGCGGCCTGGACGCCTTCGGCATCGACCTGTCGCCCGCCCTCATCGACATCGCCCGCCGCACGTACCCGGCTCTGCGCTTCGAAGTCGGCACCATGGACGCCCTGACGACAGCCGACGCGACGCTGGGCGGCGTGGTGTCCTGGTACTCCCTCATCCACACCCCACCCGGGCAACTGCCCGCCTACCTCGCCGAGTTCCGCCGCGTCCTGGCCCCGGGCGGATACGCCCTGCTCGGCTTCTTCGAGTCCGAGGGCGACCCGCTCACCCCCTTCG
>NZ_JBITZP010000076.1:0-16252 GCF_044546945.1 Kitasatospora sp. NPDC053057
CCTGGTCATGCTCACCCTGGCGGGCCCTCGCCCCACCCTCCCTGGACGCCAACCCGCGACAGCCTGACCCACACATCAAGCAGGAGAGCCCCAAAGGGGCTGTCTGCGGAGTGTGCAGAAGTGGCCGTCCCCCTTCCAAGCAATTCTTCGTCTGGAAGGCTTGGCCGTCCCCGCACCTCCGCCCCCCGCGCCCGCCCTCGCGGGCGTGCTGTGATGGGCGCCGGCCGGGCCCGGCACGGGTACCAGATCAGCCCCTGGACAACATCAGACCGTCGGTGTCAGCCCGAGGTTGACAGGAACCGCCAGTTGTTGCCGCCGAGAGACCGATGCCGTGCGGCCCGGTTCACTCCACCATGGTGATTCGTGATTGAGATCAGAGAACTGACGAAGCGCTATGGCCGGGTCACTGCCGTCGACGGCCTGAGCTTCACGGCCGAGGCCGGGCGCGTCACTGGGTTGGTCGGACCGGAGGGGGCGGGGAAGAGCACAACGCTGCGGCTGCTGCTGGGCCTGGGCACTTCGACCGCCGGCAGCGCGACGATCGACGGTCGGGAGTTCGGGGATCGCCCGCCGGGTCCGCGCGAGGTCGGCGTGCTGCTGGAGACCCACGGCGTGTACTGCCGTCACGTTGGCAACACCGCCCGAGAGTGCCTGACCGGCCTGGCCCGGCAGTACGGGCTGCCGCGTGGCCGGGTGGACGAGGTGCTGGAGGACGTCGGACTGGCCGACGCGGAGCAGCGCCGGGTCGGCACCTTCTCGCTGGGGATGCGCCAGCGCCTTGGCGTGGCCTTCGCCCTGCTGCCCGACCCGCTGGTCCTAGTGCTCGACGAGCCGCTCAACGGCCTGGACCACCGCGGGCTGGCCTGGGCGCAGGGCCTGTTCCGTCGGCTGGCCGGGGAGGGCCGCACGGTGCTCGTCACCGGTCAGCCACCGGTCGAACTCGCCGACGTGGCTGACGAGCTGGTGGTCGTCGCGGACGGCCGCCGGGTCCAGGGGCAGCGGGCAGCACTGCTCCTCGGCCGCGGCGGCCGCCGGCGGGTGCGGGTGCGCACGCCCGACGTCGAGGTGCTGACCGCGCTGCTGACCGACGAGGGGGCCTCGGTGGTTCGTGACGGCGACCAGGCACTGACGGTGATGGGCCTGAGCGCGCGGCAGGTCGGCGACATCGCCTTCCTGAACGTGGTTCCGGTGTACGAGCTGGTCCCGGAGGTCCCCGACCGCTGAGCCGCGCGGTGCCACTGCCTCCGCGCCCGGCCCGTCGACGGGCGACTGTTCAGGGCGCAGGTGCCGTAAACGGACGGGATGTTCCGATGATGACGGCTCGTCGACATACCCGCGCACCCCCACGAGTCGTGCGTGCGGAGCTCTCCACCGGCGGCCGGATCCCGCTGGGCGTGTGCCATGACCGTCGGTCCCTCCCCGACGGTGTCCAACTACCAAAGGAGAAAAGGTGTTCCGCCGTCCACGCTGCGCCCGTACCCTCCTCGACCGCCGTTCGGCGGTCCTGTCCGGTGTCCACGGCCGACTACCTGGAACTGGCCCGGTCCGTCGTCGCCGCGGTCTGACCGTCGGCGGGCCGCCGCTGTTCAACCGGCGCGCCGACGCAGTTGCACGGCGGGCGTGCCCGGGGATCCGGGCCCGCCCGCCGCCCGACCGGCCTGTTCAAGGAGCGTGCGAGGCTGACGGCTCTTGATCCACCACGCTGCCCCGGGCCATTCTGATTCGGGCGATCGCGCCGCGTGCAGCGATCCCCGTATGGCGAGGCGGATGTGGTTTCTTCGGCCTCCGGGTATTGGCCCGGGCTGACTCTCTCTGGTCGTCATTCCAGCACGGTTCGGTCGGGCATCCGGAATTCTGGGACCTACCCCGGCCGATTTGGTCAATTCCTTCTGAGTTCTTCTGGAGTGAGGGGTGCAGATGTCCGACGAGAAGCTGTTCCTGCGGTCGAACGCCATCATCGAGCCACTGGTGGACAGGTTCTTCGCCTGGCCTTATACGATCGCGCCCGTGCAGGCGGCGATGAACCTCGCGTTCCTGCAGCTGCCGCTGCTGGAGTCCTACCTCCAGTCCCCGCAGGTGCACGTCGCGGCGAGCAACAACCCCGAGCTGCGTGGCGGCTACTTCATCAACATCCCGGAGTCGCGTGCCGACGAGGTCAGTGACCTGGTCGCCTCGATCAAGCGCGACCGGGCCGACATGCTGCGCTTCGCCGAGGCCATCGCGGCCGGTCAGGAGATCCTGCGCGCCAATGCGACCGGTTTCGACCTCACCCCGCTCTACCCGAAGATGCCGGAGGAGCTCGGCGGACTCATCGAGCTCGCCTACGACACCGACAACCAGGCGCAGATGCGCTTCATGGAGCCGGTGGTCTACAAGAGCAAGGTCTACGACGAGTCACGCCAGTCGGTCCAGCTGTCGCTGGAGACCGGGATCGAGCGCCCGTTCATCCTGAGCACCCCGCGCTTGCCTTCGCCGGACGTCCTGGAGCTGAACATCCCGTTCCGCCACGAGGGCCTCAGCGAGCTGTTCAAGGCCCGGGTTCACGGCACCACCCTCGCGCACCTGCGCGAGGCGCTGGGCCTGGACGACACCCAGGCCGTCCAGCTGTCGAAGCTGCTGACGGACCGCCCGAGCCTGGCCGAGGATCGGCACATCGAGAGCGGCGGCCGGATCCGCTACTTCGGGCACGCCTGCCTGGTCCTGCAGACGCCCGAGGCCGCGATCGTCACCGACCCGTTCATCAGCGCCGACAGCACCGCCGGCGACCGCTACACGCTGGACGACCTGCCGGACTACATCGACCTGGTGTTGATCACCCACGGGCACCAGGACCACATCGTCCTGGAGACCCTGCTCCAGCTGCGCGGCCGTCTCGGCGCGATCGTCGTCCCCCGTTCCTCACGCGGCAACCTGGCCGACCCGTCGATGGCGCACATGCTTCGCCACCAGGGCTTCAACGTCATCGAGGTGGACGACTTCGACGAGGTCGAGTTCCCCGGCGGCAAGATCACCGCGACGCCGTTCCTCGGCGAGCACTGCGACCTGGACATCCGCGCCAAGTCCACCTACTGGGCCGAGCTGGCCGGCAAGAAGATCTTCATCGGCGCCGACTCCTCCGGCATCGAGCCCTCGCTCTACCGCTACATCAAGAACCACCTGGGCACCGCCGACATCGCCTTCCTCGGCATGGAGTGCGACGGCGCGCCGCTGACCTGGCTCTACCAGGCGCTGCTGACCGTCCCGGTGACCAAGAAGATGAGCAACTCGCGCAAGCTCTCCGGCTCCAACGCCGAGCAGGCCGCTGCCATCATGACCGAGCTCGGCGCCCGGGAGGCGTACGTCTATGCCATGGGCGAGGAGGACTGGCTTGGTCACGTGATGGCCACCACGTACACCCCGGACACCTTCCAGATCAAGCAGATCGAGGAGTTCCTGGGCTGGTGCAAGGAGCGTGACATCAAGGCCGGCCACCTCTTCAAGCAGCAGGAGTGGCGCTGGTAGTCACGCGGCGTCGGTAAGGCCTGTGGGGGCGGGCACCGGGATTCGTCGTCCGCGAGGACCCGGTGGTCCCGCCCCCGCCCGTCGGCCCGGACCCGCGAGGCCACGTCATCCAGGAAACGTCGTCGGCCTTCGGCCGTTCAGGAGGTAGGTAGCACCATGGCGGTGCAGGACATCGTCTACGCCGAACTGTTCACCTCGAGCAAGGTCTCCGCCGTCGACTACTTCGTCTCGGCCCTCGGCTTCAGGCCGGTCGCGGACTCGGTGGAGACCGATCGCAGCTCCGTGCTGCTGCGCCAAGGGGACGTGAACCTGGTGGTCACCTCCGGCCGCGGCATCTGGCGCTTCCTCGACAGGCACGGCGACGGCATCGCCGACCTGGCCTTCGGTTGTGACGACCCGGTGGCGGACGGCGAGCGGGCGGTGGCGGCCGGCGCTGTCCGGTTGGACCCCGCCCGCGGCAACATCGTGGTCTCCGGCTTCGGCGGCGTCTCCCACACCCTGCTCCCAGCCGCCGCCCACCCCGGCGCACCACTCGTCGACGGCCGCCGGTGGAGGCCCTGCCCATCTGGCCCGGTCGCCGAGTCCCCCCGGGTCCGACTGCTCGACCACGTCGCGGTCTGCCTCGACGGCGGCACCCTGGACCGGTACACCGACTTCTACCGGGACGCCTTCGGCTTCTTGCGCTATTCGTCCGAGTACATCGCCGTCGGAGGGCAGGCGATGGACTCCATCGTGGTGCGCAGCGCCTCCGGCCGGGTCACCTTCACAATGGTCGCGCCGGACCCGGCGAAGGAGCCCGGCCAGCTGGACGCCTTCCTGGAGCGCAACGCCGGCCCGGGCGTGCAGCACCTGGCCTTCCTCGTGGACGACATCGTCGCCGCGGTCGGCGAGGCCCGTGACCACGGCGACGAGTTCCTCAACACCCCCGACGCGTACTACGACCTGCTCGCCGAACGCTTCGACGGGATGGCCGAGCAGATAGCCGAGCTGCGCAAGGCGCAGGTGCGGGCCGGCCGGGACGAGTTGGGGCACCTGCTACAGGTGTTCACCCGCTCGCCCTACCACCACAAAACCCTCTTCTTCGAACTGATACAGCGCCATGGTTCCCGGGGCTTCAGCAGCGCCGACATCCGGCCCCTGCACGAGGCAGTCGAGCGCGACCTGCTGACCTCCTAATGGCCGGCCCGCTGACCCCCGCCTGCGTCCGAGACCCTGACCCGCTGTCAGCTGGAGTTCGCGGTCTGGGACTTCCTTGCCGGCGGAGTCGGGGAGGAACGCACCCCCGCCGCCGACCCGGCGGCGCTTGAGCGTGTCCAGCCAGGCCCCGGGTGCTGGCCGGCTGCGGCGCGCCCGCCACCGACACCCGGATCCTCGGGCGGCCCTGGCCCCTGCCGTTCGGCATCGCGCCGACGGCCTACCACGCCCTGGCCCACCCGGACGGCGAGGTCGCCGCCGCCCGTGCCGCCGGCCGGCTCGGTGTCCCGCTGGTGGCGAGCACCTTCGCGAGCCGCGCCTTCGAGGACATCACGGGGGCCACCATCGCCCCGCTCTGGCTCCAGGTGTACTGCTTCCGCGACCGCGCCACCACCCGCGAACTGGGCCGGCGTGCCGAGGCGGCCGGCTTCGAGGTGCTGCTGCTCACCGTGGACGCCCCGCACCTCGGCCGCTGGCTGTGCGACCTGCGCAACGACTTCCGGCTGCCGGACGGCGTCGCCCCGGCCAACCTGAGCGGCGGCGGCTTCTCCTCGCCCGGCGGGCACACACGGACCGAATTCGATCCCGCGCTCGACTGGTCGGTGGTGGAGTGGCTGCGGTCGGTCAGTTCGCTGTCGGTCCTGGTCAAGGGAGTGCTGACCGCCGAGGATGCCCGGCTCGCGCTGGCCGCCGGTGCGGACGGAATCGTGGTGTCCAACCACGGCGGCCGTCAGCTGGACGGCGCCCCGGCTACGCTGGACGTGCTGCCGGAGATCGCTCGGGCGGGTGCGGGCGCCTGCCGGCTGCTCCTCGACGGCGGGGTGCGGCGCGGAGCGGGCGGCGCTCGGACTGCGCTGGAACGAGCCGACCGGGGGCTTCTTCCTGGCCGTCGACGTGCCGTTCACGGCGGACAACGCGGCCCTGGAGCTCTGCGCCGAGAAGTTCGGGGTGATCCGGACGCCGATGTCGTACTTCTCCCCGCAGGGCGGCGGCGAGCGCAGCCTGCGGCTCTCGGTCAGCTACCTGACGTAGCCGCAGATCGCCGAGGGCGTCGGGCGGCTGGCCAACTTCATCCGCTGGGCGGCCGGGGAGCGGCCCTTCTCCGTACGCGTTTCCGGTACGGTCCTCAGCCGTAGCGCTTCATCTCGTGGAAGAAGTCGGGGACGGTCTGCAGGCCTCCGGCCGCGGCGACCTCGTCGTGGACGAACTTCGCCACGGCTAGGTCCAGCACCCCCAGTCCGAACGGGGAGAAGACCACGGGCCGGTCGGCCGGGGGAGTGGTCCGGCCCTCCAGCAGGTCGAAGAGCGTGCCGTCGACGAAGTCGCGGTTGCCGGTGAGCTGTTCGGCCAGGTGCGGCGAGGTGTTCGCCTTGAGGCAGTGGTCGACGTCATCGACCAGGTTGTAGGAAGCGAGGACGATCTCGGGGGAGAGGTCGCGCAGCGAGACGTGCAGGACCACCGGGTTGTGGGCGAACAGGGCGGGGTCGAGGATGTGCGGCTCGCCCGCGACCGTGGCCAGCACGATGAGGTCGGACGCGGCGATCAGCGACTCGGCGCTGTCGTGGATCGTCACCGGGCCGGACCCGGCGCGCTGCAGGTACCCCTCGAAGCCCTCGGCGTGCTCCCGGGACAGGTCGTGGACCCCGACCTCATCGAAGTCGAGACCGCCCGCCACCAGGTACGTATGCAGGTAGCGCGCGATCAGCCCGACCCCGATGAAGCCGACCCGGCTCGGTGCCACGCCCCGCCGCTCGGCGATCGCCACCGCCGCCAGGGCCGCCGAGGCGGCGGTACGCGAGGCGCTGATGACGGAACTCTCCAGGCAGGCCAGCGGATAGCCGGTCGCGGTGTCGTTGAGGACGACCACGGCGGAGGCGCGCGGGATGCCGGCGGCGACGTTCCCCGGGAACGACGAGATCCACTTGATGCCGTGCACGTCGACGTCGCCGCCGACCGAGGCGGGCAGCGCGATGATCCGGTCGGCCGGCTGCTCGGGGAAGCGCAGGAAGTACGAGTCGGGGTTCACCGTGAGGCCTCGGCCGTGCAGGCGGTACGTGTTCTCGACCGTCGCGATGACCTCTTTCTCACGGCCGCGCAGGACGTCGACGACCTGCGCTCCGGGGATGACGGAGAAGGAGGGAGTGGTCATGGGTGCGGGCTCCAGTGCGAGTGGGTGAACGGGCCGTCCTGGCCGAAGTGTTCGTTCAGCCAGTGGTCGTCGTAGATGGAGGTCAGGTAGCGCTCGCCGAGGTCGGGGGAGATCGCGACGGCGACCGGGTCCTCGCCGGGGTACTTCTCGGCCAGCCAGCGGGAGGCTCCGCCCACCACCGTCCCGGTCGACCCGCCGAGCACGAAGCCGCGGGCCGCCAGCTCGCGGCAGACCCGGATGGTGTCGGGCTCGGAGACGTGCACGACGTCGTCGACGACGGACTCGTCGACCAGCTGCGGGCGGGTGCTGGTGCCGAGTCCCGGGACCACCCGGCGCTCCGGGACTCCTCCGAAGGTGACCGAACCGACGGCGTCGACGGCCACCACGGTGACGTCCGGGCGGTGCTGTTTGAAGTAGCGCGCGCACCCCATGAGGGTGCCGGTGGTGCCGGCGCCGACGAACAGGACCGCCAGGTCCGGGAAGCTGGCCGCGATGGCCGGCGCCGTCTTCTCGTAGTGCGCCCGCCAGTTGTCCGGGTTGGCGTACTGGTTGAGCCAGAGGTAGCGGTCGCTGGTGGCGCAGAGGTCGCGGACGTACTGGATGCGGCTGTGCAGGTACCCCAGGTTGGCGTCCTGGGTGCTGACCACCCGGACGTCCGTGCCCAGCGAGCGCATCAGCTGCTGGGCGGTCGAGTTGCACCGGGGGTCGGTCACGCAGATGAAGCGGTAGCCCCGGTCGGCCGCGATGACGGCCAGCGCGATGCCGAGGTTGCCCGAAGAGGATTCCACCAGGACCGAGTCGGGTCCGATCCGGCCCTCCCGCTCCGCGGCGTCGACCATCGCGACGGCGGCCTTCAGCTTGATGGATCCGGCGAAGTTGAACCCTTCGCATTTCAGGTACAACGGCGTGCCGTTCACCCGGCGCAGATCCAGGTAGAGATCCTCGACATTGAATTCGTGCGGGGAGCTGATAATGGGCATGGTGCCGGACACCTCGGCAGGACGGTAAGGGATGCGGGGAGGATCGACGCGGCCGAAAGCCGGCGTCAAGAAGTCGGGTTGACCTGCTCGGCGCGCAGCTCTCCCGGCCCGAGCGTCAATTCTCGTCGCCCCGGCGGCGGGCGAATTTGCTATCCGATCGCCCCCGGCGTCGATTACCGTACTTCACGGGAAGTAGCCCGGCAAGATCCGGATATTCCCTGGACAGTTGAATGCGGATAATGCCGCCGATCAAAAGGAGCGGATTCGTGACGATTGAGGACGGCCTGCTCGGCCCCGCCGGACTCCCGGAACTGGCCATCGCTCCCGGGGAACTGCGGCGGGCCCGCGAGCTGGCGCTCACCCGCGACCACCCGACCGACCTCTCGGATGCCGTGGTCACCCGGGTGGAGCGCTTCGCCTGTGAGCGTGACCGGCCGGCCGTCCGGGACGCCCATGGCCGGGTCGGCTATGCCGAACTGGCCCTGCGGGCCCGTCGACTGGCCACCTTGATGGAGCGTGAGGGGGTCGGCCCCGGCTCGGTCGTCGCGGTCGGCGGCGAACGCGGCGCCACCGTCGTCGCCGCCTTCCTGGCCACCGAGCTGCTCGGCGCGCTCTACCTGCCCGTCGACGGCAACTGGCCCGCGCGCCGGGTCGCGGACGTCCTCGGCCAGGCCGGTGCTGGTCTGCTGCTCAGCACCGACCCGGAGGCGGTGCCGGCCTCGCTCTCCGAGGGCGCCGCGGAGGTCGGTGTCCCGGTGGTCCGGGCCGCCGGGGCGGCCGACCGCGACCCCTGGCAGGGTCCCGCCCGGCTGGAGCGCCCCGACCAGCCCCGGTACGTGCTGTTCACCTCCGGCTCCACCGGCCGGCCCAAGGGCGCGGTGGTCGAGCACCAGGGCATGCTCAACCACCTCGTCGCCAAGGTCGTGGACCTCGGTCTGACCGGGGAGGACGTGGTCGCCCAGACCGCCCCGCTCGGCTTCGACATCTCCATCTGGCAGATGCTCTGCCCGCTGGTCGTCGGCGGCGAGGTCAGCGTGGTCGCCGATGCGACCGCCCATGACGCGGTGGCCTTCGCCCGGCTCGTCGACGAACACCACGTCACCGTCGTGGAGTTGGTTCCCACCATGGTGCGTCTGCTGCTGGACGACCTGGCCGCCGTTCCGGCGTCCGGGCGGCTCGCGAGCCTGCGCTGGATGCTCGCCACCGGCGAGGAGCTGCCCACCGAGGTGGCCCGCCGCTGGCTCCGGGAGATGCCCCAGGCCGGACTGGTGAACGCCTACGGTCCCACCGAGTGCTCCGACGACGTGACCCACCACACTGTGCTGCCCGCGGACCTCGACCTGATGCGCCTGCCGATCGGCACGCCGGTGGTCAACACCCAGCTCTACGTGCTGCGTCGCGCGGAGGACGGCTGGCAGAGCTGCGAGCCCGGAGAGACCGGGGAGCTGTTCGTCGGCGGGGTGGGCGTGGGGCGCGGGTACGTCCACGATCACGACCGCACCCGGGACGCGTTCTTCCGCGACCCGTTCCGCGCCACGCCCACCGGCCGGCTCTACCGGACCGGCGACGCGGTGCGGGTCCTCCCGCAGGGGGCGCTGCAGTACTTGGGCCGAGTGGACCGCCAGGTCAAGCTCGCCGGGGTCCGGATGGAGCTCGGCGAGATCGAGGCGGTCCTGCAGCGCCACCCCGCGGTCGGTGCGGTCGCAGTCGTGGTGCACGACTTCGCCGCCGGGCGCCGCTGACGCCGCTCCGTTCAACCAGCGCGGGGGGGGGGGGGGGGGGGGGGGGGGGCCCCCCCCCCCCCCCCGCCCCCCCCCCCCCCCCCCCGCCACCGTCCCCGGGCACGGCCAAGGTGCCGGCCCCCGGTGCATCACCGGGGGCCGGCACCTTCGTCCTGCCGTGGTACCGCGTCAGTGCGGCTCGGCGACGACCACCGCCTCCTCCAGCGGCTCGTACTGCGCGAACTGGGTGCGGTAGAGGTCGGCGTACAGGCCGCCGGCGGCCAGCAGCTCCTCGTGCGTGCCACGCTCGGCGACCCGTCCGGCCGCCACGACCAGGATCTGGTCGGCCTCGCGGACGGTGGAGAGCCGGTGTGCGATCACCAACGAGGTCCGTCCGGCGAGCGCCGTCCTGAGGGCGCGCTGGATCGCTGCCTCGGAGTCCGAGTCGAGGTGCGCGGTCGCCTCGTCCAGGATCACCACCGGTGGGGCCTTGAGCAGCAGTCGGGCGAGGGCGATCCGCTGTTTCTCGCCGCCGGAGAGCCGGTGGCCGCGGTCGCCGACCACGGTGTCCAGGCCGTCCGGGAGTGCCTGGACGGTATCCCAGATCAGCGCCGCCCGGCAGGCGTCGACCAGCTCCTGCTGGCTCGCCCCCGGCCGGGCGTACTCCAGGTTGGCCCGCAGGGTGTCGTGGAAGAGGTGCGCGTCCTGGGTGACCACACCGATGGTGTCGCGCAGCGACTGCAGCGTCAGATCCCGGACATCGTCGCCGGCCACCCGGACGGTGCCCTCGGTGGCGTCGTACAGCCGGGGCACCAGCTGGGTGATCGTGGTCTTGCCCGCGCCGGAGGGCCCGACCAGCGCGGTGAGCTTCCCGGCCGGGACGTCGAAGCTCAAGTCGCGCAGGGTCCACGACTCCTCGGTCGACCCGGTGTTCGGCGGGGCCGGGTGTCCGAGCGAGGCCAGTGAGTCCTCGTTGGTGCCCGGGTAGCGGAAGGAGACCTTCTCGAAGGTGATCCGGGGTGCGGCGTCGGAGCGCTCGACGGCTCGGGCGTCGGGGGCCTGGCCGATGTGCGGCTTGAGGTCCAGGATCTCGAACACCCGGTCGAAGCTGACCAGCGCCACCATGGCGTTCGCCTGCAGGCCGGACAACTGGTTGATCGGCCCGTAGAGCCGCAGCAGCAGCGCGACCATGGCCACCAGTGTGCCGAGCTCCAGGGAGCCGTCGATGGTGAGCACACCGCCCACCCCGTAGACCAGCGCGCTGGTGAGCGCGGTGAGCACGATAGTGAGGACGCCGAGGATCCGGCTCTGCAGGATCAGGGCGATGGCGACGTCCCGCACGCGGGCGGCCTTGCTGGCGAACAGGCCCGACTCCTGCTCCGCGCGGCCGTACAGCTTGGCGAGCGTTGCGCCCGCGACGTTGAACCGCTCGCTCATCAGCGCGCTGAGCTCAGCGTCCAGTTCCATCCGCCGCCGGGAGAGCCGCTGCAGCCGCCTGGCGATCAGCCGGGCCGGCAGGAAGAAGAGCGGGATGACCACCAGCGCCGTGAGGGTGATCTGCCAGGACAGGTAGAACATCGAGCCCAGCACCAGAACCAGCGACAGCACGGTGGACAGCGAGTCGGATAGCAGGCTGGTCACCGCCTGCCGAGCCCCGACCACGTCGGTGTTCAGTCGGCTGATCAGCGCGCCGGTCTGGGTGCGGGTGAAGAAGGATAGCGACTGTGCCTGGACGTGGGCGAACACGTTGGTGCGCAGGTCGTACACGACGCCCTCGCCGATTCGCCCGGAGCACCACGCCACCAGGTAGACCGAGCCCGCCTCGACCAGCGACAGCCCGGCGACGACCAGGCACAGCGAGATCACGACGCTGGTGTGTCCGGGCAGGATGCCGTCGTCGACGATCTTCTTCAGCAACAGCGGGCTGGCGGCGGTAGTCACCGCGTCGATCACGGTGCCGACCAGCAGCAGCACCACGGTCCACCGGCGCGCCATCGCGTACGGGACGATCCGTCGGACTGTCCCCCTCCTGATCCGTCCGGCGGCCGGCTCGTCGCCGTCCCCTGCCGACGCCCGACCTGGTCCCGCATCCCGGTTCCTTGCCATGCTGGAATCAGCTCCGTGTTCGTCGGGGGCCGTCAGTGCTTGTCGAGGAACTCGATGATCGCCGCGTTGACAGCGTCCGGGTTCTCTAGGTTTCCGAGGTGGCCGCACTTGGGAATCTCCACGTAGTCGCAGCCGGGAATGGTGCCCGCGACCTCGGCGACCAGGTGGGGCGGGCAGATGAGGTCGTCGGAGAAGGCAATCGCACGACAGGGCACGCCGACCGTGCGCAGGGCGTCGCGGCGGTCGCCGGCGACATCCGCCCCCTGTTGGCCGGGGGCGCTCTGACCTGTGGTCAGCTCGAAGATCTCCAGCCAGCCGGAAGCGGCGTCGTCGTCGTTGAGCGTCGTGGGGGAGAGCATCTCCAGGACGGTGCGCACCGCCTCGTACTTGGGCGGCAGGGTGACGCCGGAGGCGGTCAGCGCGCGCTCCGCGGCTACCATCATCCGGCGGGTGGCGTCCGACCGGGCCCGGGTGGCCAGGAGGACGGCGCAGCGCACCAGGTCGGGGCGGGCGCGTGCGACCTCCTGGGCTATCATGGCGCCCATTGACGTGCCGACGAGCCGGCACGGTCCCAGGTCCAGCGCCTCGATCAGGCCGAGGGTGTCGGCGGTCAGGTCGGCCAGCGAGTACTCGCCGGGTGGGGCGTCGGAGGGCGCGATGCCCCGGTTGTCGAAGACGATCGTCTCGTAGCCGGCCCTGTTCAGTGCCGGGGTCTGGTGCATGGTCCAAACCCGGCCGCCGGCACCCGAGCCCATGATGAGCAGCACCGGTTCCCCCCTGCCGGACCGTTGGTAGGAGAGCCGGACCCCGTTTGCGCTCACGAACGGCATGGCGGTGCTCCCTCGCCAGCGACGGGTGCGAGCATGACGGCCTCCTGGGTGTCGAACGGGGAGATGGCCCGGGGCGGAGCGCGTCCGTGACCGGGGACGGCCGGGCCCCTGCACTGGTGGATCCGGGGACGGCCCGGTCTGGACGGGCATCGGCCCGTCGCCATCGGCGGCAGCGTTCCACGATGTCATCGGGCTGACGCTCCATCAAGATCGGCGCGACCCCCGGGTAATTCGTTCCGGCTCAGAGCCGTTCAACCGGAGCGTGGGGGCAGTTGAACAGCCGGGCGGGGAGAGCGGACGGCAGCGGTTGACGCGTCGGCGCGGCTTGAGGACATAGTGGGCTCGCACGGGGCCCGGCGCCGCGCCGGACGGCCACCGACGGTGGAGCGAGTCCGGGTGAACCACCCGGTGAACGCGCGCCATCGATGCGACCCACCTCATGTATCCAAGAAAGGACGGCGTGGTGACGAATCCGTTCGACGATCCCGATGCCGAGTACCTGGTCCTGGTCAACGACGAGGGCCAGCACTCGCTGTGGCCCGTCTTCGTCGACGTTCCCGAGGGCTGGACCTCAGTGTTCGGGAAGGCGGGGCGTCAGGAGTGCCTCGACCACATCGAGAAGTCGTGGACCGACATGCGGCCCAAGAGCCTGATCGAGGCCATGGCGGCGCAGAACTAGTCCGGCTGCCAGCGATGCCGCCGACCGTTCCTCCGACGGTCGGCGGCATCGGTATGTCCGGCTTCGTCGTTGCCGAACCATTCGTTCTTTCAGTAGCCGCAAGGAAGTTGATGGAGACTCGACACGCGTAGGTGCAGCGGGTGACTATGGGACTGGGTGTTCGGAAGTTGCTTGTGACTCACGGGGTGAGAGACGGGTCGGTTCTACCCAAACTGCTATCGGCTGGCCGTTAGCGGTGGTCGAGTGCTGGGCTGTTCAGGGGGCCGGCCCGAGGGGCGGTACACGGGTGCTCCTACAGGGGTTCGGTCCCTTCCGACCCCGGCCGGGTGAGTTCCAGCGGCAGCCGGGTTGATCTGTTTGACGGGATGGGGGGAGTACGACGATGAGCCATGGCGGCGCTGATAGCGAGGGCTTCACAGAATTCGAACTTGAGAAGACCGCCAACCGAATTGCGAAGACGGTGGTGCTTCGTCAACGAGACGTCGTCCGACTGCCGATCGCCTCGCTCATGCCGGGGGAGTCGCCTCGTCTCGACGGTCAGGACGCGGAACACGTGGCCCGGCTGGCGGAACTCGACGAGCCGCTGCCCCCCATTCTCGTGGATCGCCGCACCATGCGGGTGATCGACGGCATGCATCGCCTGCTCGCTGCCTGCCTGCGGGGCCAGGACACCATTGAGTCAGAACTCTTCGACGGCACACGCGAGGAAGCGTTCCTCCGTGCCGTTGAGGCGAACGTGACGCACGGCCTCCCGCTCTCCCAGCCGGACCGGCGAGCCGCGGCCGCGCGGATCCTGGAGGCTTACCCGGAGATGTCGGACCGGGCCATCGCCAAGGCCTCCGGCCTCGGGACGAAGTCGGTGGCCGCCATCAGACGGAACATGAACCTGGGGGAGGCCCAGCCGACCGCCAGGATCGGGCGGGACGGCAAGATCCGGCCGCTGAGCAGCGCGGAGGGCCGGCGCCGGGCCGCCGAGCTGATCACGGAGAACCCGGGAGCCTCGCTGCGCGAGATCGCGCGGCGCGCCGGGATCTCGCCCGCCACGGTGAGCGACGTTCGCAAGCGGCTGACGTCTGGTGAGCTTGCCGTCACCGAACGCCGACCGGTCTCCGTCCCGGACGTCGACGGCGGCCTGTCGGTCGCCGCCGACCGGGTGCCTGCGCAACGGAGCGTCCGAAAGGTGCGCTCGGTGCAGCCGGACCCGCTCGAACTGATGGAGAAGCTGCTCCGGGACCCCTCCCTGCGGCACAAGGAGGAGGGACGCCACCTGCTGCGCCTGCTCCAGCAGAACGCGCTCGGCAACCAGATGTGGGCCAAGCTGGCCGCCGCCGTGCCCGCGCACTGCCGTAACCTCGTCGTCGACCTCGCGCGCCAGTACGCGGAGACCTGGACGGACTTCGCGCAGGAGCTGGACCAGAGCATCCGCACCATGAGCCGGGACACCCAGCTCCCGCAGGAGCGCCAGGTCGGAATGGGGGCGTAGCAGCTCGCCCGTGGCGACGCGGCGGCGGGCAGCCGCCGCACCAGGCCCAACGGCGGTGGTCCGGGTACCGCGCCCGAGGATCCGGGCCAGGATGACGGCGCCGACGGCAAGGGCGGCGGCGACAATGACGCGGTCCCGGTATCCGGCGTCTCACCCCGCCATGCCGCAGGAACGCGGCCGCCTCATCGGGCGTCCAGCAGGTTCGCTCCGCGGCGCGGGGCTTGGGCGGGACGGAGTGCTTGGCCGGATTGTAGCGCAGACGCCAGGAGCGGACCGCGGTGTTGAGCGCGTTGCGGAGGGTGGAGACGGCCCGGTAGACGGTGACCCGGCCCCGCTTCGCCTCGAGCTGGGCGAGAATCCAGTCGTCGATATGCTTCGGACGCAGATCGAGCAGCCGGTGCCGGCCGAAGGCAGGGATGAGATCTCGCTCGACACACGCCGCGTAGCCAGCGTAGGTGTTCGGCGCGAGCGTCGGCTTCCTCGTGGCGAGCCATTCACGCAGGTAGCTGGCGACGGTGGTGCGGCGATTCTCGTAGACGCCGCGCAGCTCACCGTCCAGCACGGCAGCCATCTCGCGGGCCGCCTCGGCCCGGCTGGCGAACCCGCCCCGCCGACGGACACGGCGCCGGCCGTCCTCCTTCGCGAGGTCGACCGTGTACGTCCACTTGCCGTGCTTGATGTCCCCGGCCAGACGCGGGCACCACGGGCTCAGCTGCTTCTTGTTCTCGGCCTGGCATCCGCACCGGCGGTAGACCCGGCCCCTGCTCGTACGCTGCGCCATGAGCTTCTCCTCCTTGGACTCGGTGATCCCGGATCCAAGAATTGCCGCGAGGCCGGGCGCGTCGGCAGAGCGCACGGGGCGGTGCGCGAGGCACGTCAGAACCAGTCGGGCAGGACACGCTCAAGACGACACACCGTTCGGAAGATCATGATCCGTAGCCGGTGGGTAGTCGACCTTGATCCGCCCGAAACGACCCCGCCGGTCAGCGGCGCCACGGGCACGACTGTCAGGCGCTGCCGGCGGCGGTTGCTGAGGGTCCGCCAGATCTCTGTTACTCGCGGTGACGGGGCCTGGCCTGGAGTCCTGGGGACCACTTGGGGACCAGTTTGGGACCACGCGCGATGAGCGCCTATGAGCGCCCGTGGGTCGAAACGGACGTCTATGTACGAATCGAACGCTGACGGGTCGTCACTCGCGGTCGAGTCGGGCCGCTGAGATGAGTCTGCGGTGTGTGCCAACAATCCATCGTTCCAGTGTAGTTGAGCAACAAAAAGCCAAGACCTTGAGGTCTGGGGGTCAAGGGGTCGCAGGTTCAAATCCTGTCGTCCCGACTTGCATCACTGCAGGTCAGAGGCCGTTTCCGCCGGATGGTGGAGACGGCCTTCGTGGTTGGTGGTCGCAGTGTGGTCGTGAACGCCCGTTCACGTCGCGCTCGGAGGGCACTACCTGCACTCGGGAGCTCCTCAGGGTGGCTGGCTCGTCCTTCGTTGGCGGGTTGAGTGCGGCTGACAGGCCGGCCCCTCGACCCGGTCTACCCGGTGATCTTCATCGACTGCATCCACGTGAAGGTCCGCGACGGCCAGGTGGCCAACCGGCCGATCTATGTCG
>NZ_JBITZP010000077.1:0-15908 GCF_044546945.1 Kitasatospora sp. NPDC053057
GCCAACACCCCGTGCACCGCAACCCGGACACCCTCCGAGGTGTCCACCTCCACCAACTCCACCGAACCGGACCAGCCACCCTCCTTCGCCGGGTTCACCTGCTTCCACTCGACGCGGAACAGGGCGTCCCGGGAGGCGAGTTGGTCCTTGGCCAGCGGGCGCAGCACCAGGGAGTCGACGCCTGCGACCAGGGCGCCCGTCCCGTCGTGGACGGTCAGCGAGACCGCGTCCGCGCCAGCCGGGGCGATCCTGACCCGCAGGGTCGAAGCGCCCGCGGTGTGCAGCGAGACCCCGTTCCAGGAGAAGGGGAGGCGCACCCCGCCCCCGTCGAGGAAGGAGCCGAGGCCCACGGCGTGCAGGGCGGCGTCGAGCAGCGCCGGGTGCAGGCCGAACCGGCCCGCCTCCTGCTGCTCCTGGTCCAGCCGGACCTCCGCGAACACCTCCGCACCACGCCGCCAGGCCGCCCGCAGGCCCTGGAAAGCCGGGCCGTATTCGAGGCCGGCGTCGGCCAGGCCCTGGTAGAAGCCGTCGAGCGCGATGCTCTCGGCCTGCTCCGGCGGCCAGATCTCCCGTACGGCCGGCTCGGGCGCCTCGGCGTCCGAGAGGACACCGGAGGCGTGCCGGGCCCAGGGCTGCCCGGGTTCGTCCGCGCCGCGCGCGTACACGGCGAGTGCGCGACGGCCCCGATCGTCGGCCGGGTCGAGCGCCAGCTGCAGCTGCACCGCACCGGTTGCGGGCAGCACGAGGGGTGCTTCCAGGGTGAGTTCCTCGACCCGGTCGCAACCGGCCTGTTCGCCTGCCTGCAGCGCAAGTTCGACGAAGGCCGTACCGGGCAGCAGCACGACGCCGTTCACGGCGTGGTCGGCCAGCCAGCGATGCGAACGCAGCGACAGCCGACCGGTGAGGACGGTGCCCTCCGAGCCCGCGAGGGCGACCGCCGCGCCGAGCAGCGGGTGGCCGACGGCCTCCACACCGGCCGAGGCCACATCACCCGTGCCGGTGCCGGTCTCCAGCCAGTACCGCTCCCGCTGGAAGGCGTAGGTCGGCAGGTCCACCCGCGCGGCGCCCGGGTAAGCCCGGCTCCAGTCCACGTCGACGCCGCGGACGAACGCCTCCGCGAGCGCGGTCGTGAAGCGCTGTGCGCTGCCGTCCCCGCGTCGCAGGGTGCCGAGGGCCGGGGCGTCCAGACCGGGGACGAGGACGGGGTGGGGGCTGACCTCGATGAACACATGGCCCTGCGCGGCCAGTTGCCCGGCAGCCTCCTCGAAACGCACGGTCTGACGCAGATTGCGGTACCAGTACCCCGCGTCGAGCTCACCACCCTCCAACCACTCACCCGTCACCGTCGACAGGAACGGCACCCCGGCCACCGCCGGCCGAAGACCCGCCAGCACCTCCAGCAACTCGCCCTCGATCTCCTCCACCTGCGCCGAGTGCGAGGCGTAGTCCACCGGAACCCGGCGCGCACCCTCCACCCGCGCCAACAACTCCTCCAACGGCCCGGTCTCACCCGAAACCACCACCGAGCGCGGCCCGTTCACCGCCGCGACCGACAACCCCTCCACCAGCAACGCCTCGGCCTCGGCCCGACCCACCGGCACCGCGACCATCCCACCCCGACCCGACAGCGCCAGCAGCGCCCGCGAACGCAACGCCACCACCCGCGCCCCGTCCACCAGACTCAACGCACCCGACACACACGCCGCCGCGATCTCACCCTGCGAATGACCCACCACCGCGGCCGGCACCACACCGAAGGAGCGCCACAGCTCCGCCAGCGACACCATCACCGCCCACAGCACCGGCTGCACCACATCCACCCGCGCCAGCGCCGCCTCATCGCCCAGCACCTCATCGAGCGACCAGTCCACGAACCCCGACAGCGCCTCCCCGCACTCGGCCAACCGCGCCGCGAACACCGGCGACACCCGCGCCAACTCCACCGCCATCCCGACCCACTGAGCCCCCTGCCCCGGGAACACGAACACCGGCTTGGCAGCGGTACGCGCGCTCCCCGCGACGACGTGCTCGACGGGCTCCGAGGCGACCAGCGCGGCCAGGCCCTGGAGGAATCCCTCCTGGTCGGCCGCCACCACGGCGGCCCGGTGCTCGAAGGCGGTACGGGCCGTCGCCAGGGACAGTCCGACGTCCGCGGCGGACCGCTCGGGGTGTGCCTCCAGGTGGGCGGCCAGTTCGCGGGCCTGGGCACGCAGCGCCTCGGCGGACTTCGCGGAGAGGACCCAGGGCAGCACCGCGTCGTCCATGACCGGGGCCTGGGCCACCGGCTCGGCCGCCGGGGCCTCGGGCGCCTGCTCCACGATGACGTGGGCGTTGGTGCCGCTGATCCCGAAGGAGGACACCGCGGCCCGGCGGGGCCGCGAGGACTCCGGCCAGGGCCGGGCCTCGGTCAGCAGCGACACCGCGCCCGCGGACCAGTCGATGTGCGGGCTCGGCTCGTCGACATGCAGGGTCTTGGGCATCAGGCCGCCACGGATGGCCATCACCGACTTGATGATGCCGCCGACGCCGGCCGCGGCCTGGGTGTGCCCGATGTTCGACTTGAGGGAGCCCAGCCACAGCGGGCGGTCCTCGGGGCGCTCCCGGCCGTAGGTGGCGAGCAGCGCCTGCGCCTCGATCGGGTCTCCCAGCATGGTCCCGGTGCCGTGCGCCTCGACCAGGTCGATCTGGTCGGAGGTCAGCTTCGCCTGGGCGAGGGCCTGGCGGATCACCCGCTGCTGGGCGGGGCCGTTGGGGGCGGTCAGACCGTTGGACGCGCCGTCCTGGTTGACGGCCGAGCCACGGATCACCGCCAGCACCCGGTGCCCGTTGCGCCGCGCGTCGGAGAGCCGCTCCAGGAGCAGCAGGCCGACGCCCTCGCCCCAGCCGGTGCCGTCCGCCGAGGCCGCGAAGGACTTGCAGCGGCCGTCCGAGGCCAGCCCGCGCTGGAGCGAGAACTCCACGAAGGTGGTGGGCGTCGCCATGACGGTCACGCCTCCGGCGAGCGCCAGCGAGCACTCGCCCTGGCGCAGTGCCTGCGCCGCGAGGTGCACGGTGACCAGGGAGGAGGAGCAGGCGGTGTCGACCGTGACGGCCGGGCCCTCCAGGCCGAGGGCGTACGAGATCCGGCCGGACAGCACACTGCCCGCGTTGCCGGTGCTGAGGTAACCGTCCACGCCCTCGGGCACCTCGCCGAGCCCGCTCGCATAGTCGTGGTACATGACGCCGGCGAAGACGCCGGTGCTGCTGCCCCGCACGGAGGACGGGTCAACCCCGGCCCGCTCGAAGGTCTCCCAGGCGGTTTCCAGCAGCAGCCGCTGCTGCGGGTCCATGGCAAGGGCCTCGCGCGGCGAGATCCCGAAGAAGCCCGCGTCGAACTCGCCCGCCTCGTGGAGGAAGCCGCCCTCGCGGACGTACGAGCGGCCCGGCGCGTCCGGGTCCTGGTCGAACAGTCCGTCCAGGTCCCAGCCGCGGTCCTCGGGGAAGGCGCCGATGCCGTCGCGGCCGGACGCCACCAGGTCCCAGAGGTCTTCGGGCGAGCGCACGCCGCCCGGGTAGCGGCAGGCCATGCCGACGACCACGATCGGGTCGTCGTCGACCGGGCCGCCCGGGACGGCGGGCTGCTCGGCCGCGGCGTCCTGGCCGGGCTCCCCGACGAGTTCGGCGCACAGGTGCCGGACCAGGGCGGCCGGACTGGGGTGGTCGAAGATCAGGGTGGCGGGCAGGCGCAGGCCGGTCTCGGTGGTGAGGCGGTTGCGCAGCTCGACCGCGGTGAGCGAGTCGAAACCGAGTTCCGTGAAGGCCCGGTCGACGGCCACCGCGTCCGCCGCGGCGTGACCGAGGACCGCGGCCACCTGGGTGTGCACGAGGTCCAGCAGGGTCCGCTCCGACCAGTCGGTGCGGTTCGCCGCGGCCACCGACGCGGCGGCGGTGCGGCGGACCGGAACCCGCACCAGGCCGCGCAGCAGCGCGGGCACCGCCACCGAGCCGCCCGGTGACCGGAGGTCGAGGGGCGTCGGCACCAGCAGCGCCTCGTCCGTACCCAGCGCCAGGTCGAACAGCCGCAGGCCCTCCGTCGCGGAGAGCGCGGCGAGGCCGGATCCGGTGATCCGCTCCCGGTCGCCGCTCGCGAGCCGGCCGCCCATGCCACTGCCCTCGGCCCACAGGCCCCAGGCCAGCGAGGTGGCGGGCAGGCCGAGGCCGCGCCGGTACTGGGCAAGGGCGTCCAGGAAGACGTTGCCCGCCGAGTAGCTGCCCTGACCGGGGGCGCCGAAGACGCCGGAGGCGGAGGAGAACAGGACGAAGGCGGAGAGCCCGCGGTCCTTGGTGAGCTCGTGCAGGTGCCAGGCGGCGTCCGCCTTCGGGCGCAGCACCGTGTCGACCCGCTCCGGGGTGAGCGAGCCGATCACCCCGTCGTCCAGCACGCCCGCCGTGTGGACCACGGCCACCAGGGGCTGTTCGGCCGGGATGCCGTCCAGCAGCTCAGCCAGCGCCGTACGGTCGGTGACGTCGCAGGACACGACCCGGGCCGAGGCGCCGAGTGCCGCGAGTTCCTCGACGAGTTCGGCGGCGCCCTCGGCGGCCGGTCCGCGGCGGCTGGTCAGCAGCAGCTGCCGGACCCCGTGCTCCCGGGCCAGGTGCCGGGCCAGCAGGCCGCCGAGCCCGCCGGTGCCACCCGTGATCAGGACGGTGCCCTCGCCGTCCCAGGGGGACGCCTGGTCCGGCGCGCCCGCCACCCGGGCGAGTCGGGGGGCGAGCACCTGCCCGCCGCGCAGCGCGAGCTGGGGCTCGTCGAGGGTCAGGGCGGCCGCCAGGGCGGAGCCGGAATCGGCGTCCTCGTCCAGGTCGACCAGGCGGAGGCTGCCGGGGTTCTCGGCCTGGGCCGACCGGACCAGGCCCCAGACCGTCGCTTGCTCCAGGCCGTTCACCTGTTCGCCGGGCCGGACGGCCAGGGCGGCGCGGGTGACGAACACCAGCTGGGAGGAGTGGAACCGGGCCTCGGCCAGCCAGGCGTGCAGGAGGGCGAGGGCACCGTGGGTCGCGCCGTGGACGTCGGCGAGGAACTCGCCCGCCCGGTCGCAGGACACCAGGACGGTGGCCGGCACCGGGTCGAGGGCCAGCAGTTCCTCCACCGAACCGACCCAGCACCGGGCCGACTCGGTGGTCTCGGGGAGCGGCTGGGCCGCCCAGTCGACGCGGAACAGCGAGTCGCTCCGCTGCCGCTGCTGCTGCCCGGCCACCGGGCGCAGGGCCAGCTCCTCGACGGTGGCGACGGGCGCGCCCGTCGCGTCCGCGACGTCCAGGGCGACGGCGTCGGTGCCCGCCGGGGACAGGCGGACCCGCAGGGCCGACGCACCGGTCGCGTGGAGGGTGACTCCGGACCAGGAGAAGGGCAGGCTGGGCCGGTTGTCGGTGACGAACTCGCCCAGTCCCACGGCGTGCAGGGCCGAGTCGAGCAGCGCCGGGTGCAGGGCGAAGCGGCCGGCCTCGTGCTCCCGCGGCAGCTCGACCTCCGCGAACACCTCCTGGCCGCGCCGCCACACCGCGCGCAGCCCCTGGAAGGCCGGGCCGTAGCCGAAGCCCGCCTCGGCCAGGTGCGGGTAGAGCCCCTCGATCGACACCTCCTCCGCGTCCTGCGGCGGCCAGACGGTGATGACGGCGGTTCCCGCGGTTCCGGCGGGACGGGTGGGCGTGGCGAGGCCCAGGCGGCCGGTGGCGTGCCGGGTCCAGGGCTCGTCCCCGTGGCGGGAGTGGAAGCTGAGCGGGCGGGTCCCCTGCGCGTCGGGGCGGCCGACGCTGACCTGGAGCTGGACGGAGTCCTGCTCCGGCAGGACGAGCGGGGCCTCGATGGTGAGCTCGTCGATGCGGTCGCAGCCCACCTGGTCACCGGCGCGAACGGCCAGCTCCACGTAGGCGGTTCCGGGCACGAAGACGGTGCCGGAGATAGCGTGGTCCGCCAGCCAGGGGTGGGTGCTCACCGACAGCCGTCCGGTGAACAGGACCTGGTCGTCGTCCGCCAGCACCACCATCGCGCCGAGCAGCGGGTGCCCGACCGGGAGCACGCCCGCGGAGGCGACGTCGCCCACGCGGTCGAGGGCCGTCCAGTAGCGCTGACGCTGGAAGGGGTACGTCGGAAGGTCCACGCGGCGGCCGGAGAACACCGCCCGCCAGTCGGGGACGACACCGTGGGTGAAGAGGTCGCCGAGCGCGGACATCGCCGCGAGGGGCTCCTCGCGGTCGCGGCGCAGGAGGGGGGTGAAGGCGTGGGCGTCGGTGTCGGTGCCGGTGTCGGTGAGGCAGTCCTGGGCGAGGGCGGTCAGGACGCCGTCGGGGCCGAGTTCCACGAAACGGGTCGCGCCGAGCTCCGAGGCGGTGCGGATTCCGTCGTGGAACAGCACGGCCTGGCGGACGTGCCGCACCCAGTAGTCGGGGTCGGTCAGCTCCTCGGCGGTGGCGAGTGCTCCGGTCACGTTGGAGACGATCGGGATTCTCGGCTCAGCCGCCGTCAGGCCCCGAACGACAGTGCCGAACTCGGCCAGCATCGGCTCCATCAACGGCGAGTGGAAGGCGTGGCTCACGGACAGACGCTTGACGCGGTGGCCGGCTGCCAGTGCCTCCTGCTCGATCTTCTCGATCGCCCCGGCCTCACCCGAAAGCACCACCGACCGGGGGCCGTTGACCGCGGCCACATCGACCAGGCCCTCACAGCCCGCGAGGAGTTCCACGGCAGTCTGCCGATCGACCGCCACCGCCAGCATCGCGCCACCCGCAGGCAGCGCCTGCATCAACCGACCACGCGCCGCCACCAGAGCAGCGGCATCCTCCAGCGAGAACACCCCCGCCGCATGCGCGGCCACGACCTCGCCGATCGAGTGACCGAGCAGAAGCTCGGACGTGACACCCCAGGACTCCAGGAGGCGGAACAGCGCCACCTCCAGCGCGAACAACCCGGCCTGCGCCCACACCGTCCGGTTCATCACCTCGGCATCCGAACCGAACACCACATCCCGGACCGAACCGTCCAAGTGCTTGTCCAGCTCCGCGCACACGGCATCGAACGCACTGGCATACGCCGGGAAGGCCTCGTACAACTCCCGGCCCATCCCCAGTCGCTGGGACCCCTGACCGGTGAACAGGAACACCGTCTTGCCGGAGACGGCCGTCGCGCGGTCCGGGAGGGCGGCCAGCCCCGCCAGGAGCTCCTTGCGCGTGGTCGCGGTGACGGCGGCCCGCTGCTCGAACAGCGGTGACAGGGTGAGCGAGTGGGCGATGTCCGCCACGGCCAGCTCCGGGTTGGCCTCGGCGTGGGCGCGCAGCTGCTCCGCCCGCGCGCGCAGGGCCTCGGGCGTCTTCGCGGAGAGGATCCACGGCACCACCGACGGCCGGGGCCCGGTCGGCTCGACCGGCTCGGCCGACTCCTCGTCCAGCGGGGCCTGTTCGAGGATCAGGTGGGCGTTGGTGCCACTGACGCCGAAGGCGGAGATGCCGGCCCGGCGCGGCGCGTCGGTGCTGGGCCACGGGTTGGCCTCGGCCAGCAGCTGGACCGCACCGGTGGACCAGTCCACGTGCGGGGTCGGCTCGTCGACGTGCAGCGTCCGCGGCAGCAGGCCGTTCCGCATTGCCAGGACCATCTTGATCACGCCGGCGACACCCGCCGCGGCCTGGGTGTGCCCGATGTTGGACTTCACCGAGCCCAGCCACAGCGGCCGCTCGTCGGACCGCCCGCGCCCGTAGGTGGCGAGCAGCGCCTGCGCCTCGATCGGGTCGCCGAGCCTGGTGCCGGTGCCGTGGGCCTCGACCGCGTCGATCTGATCGGCGGTCAGCCGCGCGTTGGCGAGCGCCTGGCGGATGACGCGCTGCTGCGCGGGGCCGTTGGGGGCGGTCAGACCGTTGGAGGCACCGTCCTGGTTCACGGCGGAGCCGCGGATGACGGCCAGCACCCGGTGGCCGTTGCGCTTGGCGTCGGAGAGCCGCTCCAGCAGGAGCAGGCCCGCGCCCTCGCCCCAGCCGGTGCCGTCCGCGGCGGCCGCGAAGGGCTTGCAGCGGCCGTCCGGGGCGAGCCCGCGCTGGCGGCTGAACTCGACGAAGACGCGCGGGGTGGACATCACCGTGACACCGCCGGCCAGCGCCAGGGTGCACTCGCCCCGGCGCAGTGCCTCGGCGGCCAGGTGCAGGGAGACCAGGGAGGCGGAGCAGGCGGTGTCGACCGTGACGGCGGGCCCTTCGAGGCCGAGCACGTAGGAGAGGCGGCCGGACAGGACGCTCGCGGCGTTGCCGGTGCCGATGTAGCCCTCCAGCCCCTCCTCGGGGGGCTGACCGCCGAACAGGGAACCGTAGTCCTGGCCGTTGGTGCCCATGAACACGCCGGTGCGGCTCTCGCGCAGGGCCGTCGGATCGAGGCCCGCGCCTTCCAGGGTCTCCCAGGCGACTTCGAGCATCACCCGCTGCTGCGGGTCCATGGCCCGCGCCTCACGGGGGCTGATGCCGAAGAAGGCGGGGTCGAAGTCGGTTGCCCCGTCGAGGAATCCGCCCTCGCGGACGTAGCTGGCGCCGGCCTTGTCCGGGTCGGGGTCGTAGAGGGCGGCGAGGTCCCAGCCACGGTCCTCGGGGAACGGCACCAGGGTGTCGGTCCCCGCCGCCAGCATGTCCCACATCTGCTCGGCCGAGCGCACACCGCCGGGGAAGCGGCAGCCGATGCCGACGATCGCGATCGGCTCGTGGCTGCGGTCCTCGGTGTCCCGCAGGCGCCGGTTGGCGTCGTCGAGGTCGGCCGTGACCCGCTTGAGGTACTGGAGAAGCTTCTGTTCGTTGCTCATGTTCAGCGGGTTCCGTACTTCTGGTCGATGTAGGCGAAGAGGTCGTCCGCGCTGTCCAGCACGGGGCTCTCGGCGGATTCGTCGGATTCGTGGGATCCGTGGGGTCCATGGGTCCCGGCGGCGGCGCGAGCGGCCGCGAGGAGGGCCTCCAGGCGGCCCACCACCTCGGTGTGGAGAGTGTCGGAGTCGAGGCGGGGCAGTGCGCTCTCCAGCCGGCCGAGGTCGGCGAGCAACCGGGTGACGGCGGTGCCACCGAGTTCGGTGTCCAGGAACCTGGCCAGCGCCTGCGGGTTCGGGTGGTCGAACACCACGGTCGCGGGCAGGGCGAGACCGGTGGCGGCGCCGAGGACGTTGCGCAGGTCGACCGCCATCAGGGAGTCGAAGCCGAGGTCACGGAACGGCCGGGTGGCGTCCACCTTGTCCGCGCCGCCGTGGCCGAGCACCGCGGCCGCCTGGGAGCGGACCAGACCGAGCAGCGCCGGCAGCCGGTCCTCGTCGGGCAGGGTCGTGAGCGCCTCGCGCGGTCCCGGGCCCTCCGCGGCCCGGGGCGCCGCTTCGGGTATCGCGGATAGCAGTGGGCTCGGCCGGACGGCGGTGAACCCCGGGGCGAAGCGGCCCCAGTCGATGTCGACGACCGCCAGGCAGGCGTCACCGTGGTCGAGTGCCTGCTGCAGCCCGTCGAGTGCGCGCCCGGGTGCCATGGCGCGCACGCCGTGCCGGCTGAGCCGTTCGCTCACGGCCGCCTCCCCGGCGGCCATGCCCCCGCCGTCCCAGGCGCCCCAGGCGATGGCGGTCGCGGGCAGCCCGTCGGCGCGGCGCTGCTCGGCGAAAGCGTCCAGGAAGGCGTTGGCGGCGGCGTAGTTGGCCTGGCCGGAGCCTCCGACCGCGCCCGAGAAGGAGGAGTAGAGCACGAACGCGCTCAGTTCCTGGGTCAGAGTCAGCTCGTGCAGGTTGAGGGTCGCCGCCACCTTGGGCCGCAGCACGGTGGCGAGTCGGTCCGGGGTGAGCGAGTCGAGCACGCCGTCGTCGAGCACGCCCGCCGTGTGCATCACCGCGGTGAGCGGAAACTCCTCCGGGACGGTCGCGAGCAGGGCGGCGAGCTGTCCGCGGTCGGCCACGTCGCAGGCGGCGACGGTGACCCGGGTGCCCCGCTCCTCCAGCTCCGCCACGAGCGCGCCGGCCCCGGCGGCCTCGGTGCCCCGGCGGCTGGTCAGCAGCAGGTGTTCGGCGCCGAGGTCGGCGAGCCGACGGGCGAGGTGCCCACCGAGCGCCCCGGTGCCGCCGGTGATCAGGACCGTACCGGACGGCCGCCACTCGCTGACCGGCGCGGCTGCCCGCTGGGCGCGCACCAGCCTGCGGACGTACAGACCGTCCCCGCGTACGGCCAGTTGGTCCTCGCCGCCGGCTCCGGTGAGCGCGCCGCACAGCCGGGCCAGCGAGGCCTCGTCGAAGGTCTGCGGCACGTCGATCAGCCCGCCCCAGCGGTCGGGGGCCTCCAGCGCCGCCGCCCGGCCGAGTCCCCAGACCTGAGCCTGCGCCGGGTCGGCGAGCCGCTCGGCCGGGCCAACGGCCACGGCGCCCCTGGTCGCGCACCACAATGGTGCGTCGATCCCGGCGTCGCCCAGCGCCTGCTGTAGGAGCAGCACCTCGGTCAGCCCGGACTCGCCAGGGGCCGACGGCAGCCGCAGGACTCCGGCCAACTCCTCTTCCTCGCCGATGACTTCGCGCAGCCGTACGGCCAGGTCCCGGCGGGTCAGCGCCGCGTCGGCCAGGTCCGCGCTGATCACCGTGGCGCCGCGGTCGGCCAGGGCAGCGCCCACCGCGCCGCGCTCGGCCCCGAGCACCAGCCAGGTGCCGTCGAGCGTGGCGGCCCCGGGGTCGCCGACGGGCTGCCAGACGGCCCGGTACTGCAGATCGGCCGAGGACGGGGCAGCCGACGCCAACGAGCCTGCGGTGGGGGCCGTTCGGGGCCAGAGGCGCTCACGCTGGAAGGGGTACGTGGGCAGGTCGACGCGGTGCGCGCCCGAACCCCCGTACACGGCCTGCCAGTCGGGGGCGGTGCCCCAGCAGTGCAGCGCGCCCAGGGCGGCAGCGACGGCCTGGTCCTCGGGGCGGTCGCGGCGCAGGAGGGAGGCGAAGGCGTGGGCCTCGGTGTCGGTGCCGGTGTCGGTGAGGCAGTCCTGCGCGAGGGCGGTCAGGACGCCGTCCGGGCCGAGCTCCACGAAACGGGTCGCACCCAACTCCGCTGCGGTGCGCACACCGTCGTGGAACAGCACCGCCTGGCGGACATGCCGCACCCAGTAGTCGGGGCTGGTCAGTTCCTCGGCGGTGGCGAGTGCGCCGGTCACGTTGGAGACGACCGGGATCCTCGGCTCAGCCGCCGCCAGGCCCCGAACAACCGCGCCGAACTCCGCCAGCATCGGCTCCATCAACGGCGAGTGGAAGGCATGGCTCACCGACAGGCGCTTGGCCCGGTGGCCGGCTGCCAGTGCCGCCTGCTCGATCTTCTCGATCGCCTCCGCATTTCCCGAAAGCACCACCGAGCGCGGGCCGTTGACGGCCGCCACATCGACCAGGCCCTCACAGCCCGCGAGGAGTTCCACTGCGGTCTCGGGCGTGACCGCCACCGCCAGCATCGCGCCACCGGCGGGCAGCGCCTGCATCAACCGACCACGCGCCGCCACCAGAGCGGCCGCGTCCTCCAACGAGAACACCCCCGCCACATGCGCCGCCACGACCTCACCGATCGAGTGACCCAGCAGAAGGTCCGGCGTGACACCCCAGGACTCCAGCAGCCGGAACAGCGCCACCTCCAACGCGAACAGCCCCGCCTGCGCCCACACCGTCCGGTTCAGCAGCCCGGCATCCGCACCGAACACCACATCCCGGACCGAACCATCCAAGTGCTTGTCCAGCTCCGCACACACAGCGTCGAACGCGCCCGCGAACACCGGGAACGCCCCGTACAACTCCCCGCCCATCCCCAACCGCTGGGAACCCTGACCGGTGAACAGGAACGCCAGCTTCCCACCGGAAGCAGCAGACTCCACCACCTCCTTGGCCTGGCGCCCCTCCGCCAGAACCTCAAGCCCCCGCAGCAGCCCCTCCCGGTCCGCCGCCACCACCGCCGCACGCCGATCCAGCACGGCCCGCGTGGTCGCCAGGGAGTACCCCACGGCCGGGAGGGTCAGCTCGGGACGATCGGCGAGGAAGGTCCGCAGCGAGCCCGCCTGGGCCCGGAGTCCGGCCTCGTCCGGCGCGGACACCACGATCGGCACGGCCCGGCCCGGCACGGGGGCCGCCTCGGCCCCCTCGGAGTCCGGCCGCTCGACCGGGGGAGCCTCCTCCAGGATCACGTGGGCGTTGGTGCCGCTGATGCCGAAGGACGAGACGCCCGCGCGGCGCGGCTGATCGGTCCGCGGCCAGTCGACGTTCTCGGTGAGGACCCGTACGGTGCCGGCCGACCAGTCGACCTGGGGGGTCGGCTCCTCGACGTACAGGGTCTGCGGCAGCACGCCGTGTCGCAGCGCGAGCACCATCTTGATGACCCCGGCCACACCTGCGGCCGCCTGGGTGTGCCCCAGGTTGGACTTCACCGAGCCCAGCCACAGCGGACGGTCCGCCGGCCGCTTCCGCCCGTACGTGGCGATCAGGGCCTGTGCCTCGATGGGGTCGCCGAGCTGGGTGCCCGTCCCGTGCGCCTCCACCGCGTCGACCTGGTCGGCCGTCAGTCGGGCGTTGCCAAGGGCCTGTTCGATGACCCGCTGCTGCGAGGGCCCGTTGGGCGCGGTGATCCCGTTCGAGGCGCCGTCCTGGTTGACGGCGGAGCCGCGGATCACGGCCAGCACCTCGTGGCCGTTGCGCCGGGCGTCCGAGAGCCGCTCCAGTAGCAGGATGCCTGCTCCCTCGCCCCAGCCGGTGCCGTCCGCCGTGGCCGAGAACGCCTTGCAGCGGCCGTCGCGGGCGAGACCGCCCTGGCGGCTGAACTCGGTGAAGAGCGTGGGCATGGACATCACGGTGGCGCCACCGACGAGGGCGAGCCCGCACTCCCGGCGCCGCAGGGACTGGGCGGCGAGGTGGAGCGCGACCAGCGAGGCCGAGCAGGCGGTGTCGACCGTCACGGCGGGCCCCTCCAGCCCGTACACGTACGACAGGCGCCCGGAGAGCACGCTCGCGGCGTTGCCGGTCATGATGTGTCCGGCGAGGTCGTCGGCGGAGTTGATCGCCACCGGGGCGTAGTCCTGGCCGTTGGTGCCGACGAACACACCCGTTCGGCCGCCCCGCAGCGACCCGGGGTCGATGCCCGCCCGCTCGAAGGCCTCCCAGGAGGTCTCCAGCAGCAGCCGCTGCTGCGGGTCCATGGCGAGGGCCTCACGTGGGGAGATCCCGAAGAACCCGGCGTCGAAGTCGGCCGCGTCCGGCAGGAAGCCGGCCTGGCGCGCGTGCGAGCCGCCCTCGGCGGCGGGCGCGAGCAGGGCCGGGAGGTCCCAGCCCCGGTCGGTGGGGAAGCCGGTCATGGCGTCGCCGCCCGAGACGAGCAGCCGCCACAGCTCCTCGGGGCTGTTCGCCCCGCCGGGGAACCGGCAGCCCATCGCGATGACCGCGAGGGGCTCGTGGTCCCGGCTCTCGCTGTCCCGGAGGCGCTCCTGCGTCTGCTCCAGCTCTGTCGACACTCGCTTGAGGAAGTACCGGAGCTTTTCTTCGTTGGACACGGGATGGTTCTCCGTCGGGGAAGTGCTTGGTGCGGGATGTGGGTTCATCGGCGTCGTGTTCCTGGGATGCCGGTTCATGAGATGCCGAACTTCTCGCCGATGAGGCCGAAGAGGTCGTCGTCGGAGACGGAGTCGAAGTCCTCGGACTCCGCGGACCGCTCCTCGTCGGAGTCCCGCCACTGGGAGACGAGAGCCTGCATGCGGAGCATGATCCGGGTGTGTTCGGGCGAGCCGGAGCCGAGCTGTTCCAGGGCGCGTTCCAGCCGGTCGAGGCCCTCCTGGGGCGTGCTGCCCTCGGCGAGGCCGTCCTCGGCGAGTTCGGTGCCCAGGTGCGCGGCGAGTGCCGCGGGGGTCGGGTGGTCGAAGACCAGGGTGGCCGGCAGGGTCAGCCCGGTGGCGGCGGCGAGGCGGTTGCGCAGCTCGACGGCGGTCAGCGAGTCGAATCCGGCTTCCCTGAACGCGCGGGTGACGGCGACCGCTTCGGGCGAGCCGTGGCCGAGGACGGCCGCGACATGGCCCCGGACGAGCGCCAGGAGGGCGTCCTCCCGCTCGGCGGCGGACTTGCCGCGCAGTGAGTCCCGCAGGGCGCCGCCGGTCGTCTTCGCGTCCTCGGCCGCCCCCGCGAGCGACTGCACCTCGGGGAGCTGGGACAGCAGCGGGCTCGGTCGGCCGGTGACGAAGGTGGGTCCGAACCGGTCCCAGTCCACCGCGGCGACGACCAGGTGGGTCTCGTCCCGGACCAGTGCCTGTTCCAGGGCGGCGATCGCCGACTCCGGTGCCATCGGCACCATACCGCCTCGCCGGAGCCGCTCGGTGACGACCTCGGTCTCCGTGGCGAGGCCCGAACCGCCCCAGGAGCCCCAGGCGATGGAGGTGGCCGGGAGTCCCTGGGCGCGGCGGCGCTCGGCCAGGGCGTCCAGGTGGGCGTTGGCCGCCGCGTAGTTGCCCTGCCCGGCGCCGCCCACGGCGCCGGCGAACGAGGAGAAGAGCACGAACGCCGAGAGGTCCGAGCCCCTGGTCAGCTCGTCGAGGTGAGCGGCAGCGTCGGCCTTCGGGCGCAGCACCCGGGCCAGCCGCTCCTCGGTCAGCGACTCCACCACGCCGTCGTCCAGGACGCCCGCCGCGTGGAACACCGCGCTGACCGGGTGCTCGGCGAGCAGCCGGGCGAGTGCCTCGCGGTCACCCGCGTCACAGGCGGCCACCGTGACCTTCGTGCCCAACTGCTCCAGCTCGGCGGCCAGTTCGCGCGCGCCCGGGGCATCCGGGCCCCGTCGGCCGGTGAGCAGCAACCGCTCGGCCCCACGGCCGGCCAGCCAGCGCGCGACGTGCGCGCCCAGCGCTCCGGTACCACCGGTGATCAGCGTCGTGCCGGAGACGTCCAGGGAAGCGGCCGACGCCGGCCCGCTGCGGACGCCCCGCCCGGCGCGCACCAGTCGGCGGCCGTAGGCACCGCCCTCGCGGACCGCCACCTGGTCCTCACCGACCGCACCCGACAGGACCCGCACCAGCCACGAGCCGGCCTCCGCGTCCAGCACCCCGGGAAGGTCCACCAGACCACCCCAGACCTGGGACCGCTCCAGAGCCACCACCCGCCCCAGACCCCACACCTGAGCCAGCGAAGCATCCGGCGCAGCATCAGCCCCGCCCACCGACACCGCACCCCGCGTCACACACCACAACGGCGCCGACACACCCAGCTCACCCAGCACCTTCACCAGCGACAGCACCGCACCCGAAGACCCCAGGCACGACACCACACCACTCAGCCGCTCGCCCGCCAGCGCCTGCTGCGAGACCTCCCCCGCCCCGCACTCCACGACCTCGGCACCCGCCCCAGCCAACGCGGCCGCCACATCGGCACACCCGCCCGCCGACACCACCAACCACCGCCCCGCCAACACAGCCGGAGCCCGATCAGCCAACGGCGCCCAAGTGACGCGGTAGCGCCAGGAGTCGGCGTCGGCCTGCTCGCGACGCGTCCGGCGCCAGGACGAGAGGACCGGGAGGGCGTCCGCCAGGCCCGTCAACTCATCGGTTCCGGCCCCGAGCTCGTCGGCGATCGCGGGCAGGTCGGACCGCTCGACGGCGGCCCAGAACGCGGCTTCCGCGGGATCCTGGCCGACCGGCACCACGGTGCCGGGGCGCGGCCAGTACCGCTCTCGCTGGAAGGCGTAGGTGGGCAGTTCGGTCCGGTCGGCGCCTTCGAGGACGGGAGACCAGTCGACGGGCACACCGCGGACGTGTGCGTCGGCCGCGGAGAGCAGGAAGCGACTCAGGCCGCCCTCCTGGCGTCGCAGGGTGCCGAGGGCCGGGGCGTCCAGACCGGGGACGAGGACGGGGTGGGGGCTGACCTCGATGAACACATGGCCCTGCGCGGCCAGTT
>NZ_JBITZP010000078.1:0-14672 GCF_044546945.1 Kitasatospora sp. NPDC053057
GCAGTACCGCTCCGACATCCTCGACGGCTTCCTCTCCGGCACCGGCCTCTCCCTCGACCTCCCACCGCCATCACCTTGAAGCGCCGAGGTCAGTATGCGTGCTCGCAGGCACCCTTCATGGAGGATGACCCAGAGCAACGGTGGGTGCTCGCGTTCCATCACCACGCGCCGCCGCATGCGGGCCTCGACCTTGCTCCTGATGTCGCTGATTGGTTCGCGAGGGTATCTGGCCCGAAAGATGGCTTCGGCGTATTCGGGCGTCTGAAGAATTCCTGACACCAGCGTCGTCGAATAGTTCAGGATGCCGACTGAATTTTGTTCGAGGTCGGCGTACGGTGCGAACCATGACGGATGGTCGCCAAGGAGGATCTGTTCACGCAGGCGAACGAAGAGGCCATTCGTCTGAAACACGAGGTCACATTTCTGCGCGAACTTCTCGGAGGGCATCATTGTGCCCTTCTCGACCTTGCTGACATAGCCCTCCGAATATCCGGATGCTATCCCCAGGCCCTTTTGTGTGATTTTACGACCTCGCCGTACTTCCCTGACCTCCACTCCGAAGCGCTGCAGCGGAGTCAAGTAACCGCGTCGATCTTCCTCGGCCACCCCTCTGACCTCCCCTTTTGGCAACGCAAGCGGCACCTCCGCTGGATGCCAAACTTGACTGACGAGACATCAAGTCACTTCAGATTACAGCGTTTGTGGTGAAGTGATGGCCCGACAGAAAAACAAACCCCGGCGACCGCTGTCACGGTCCCGGGGCGTGGCCAACCTGAAAGAGGCAGGCTGACGTGGACGACTCTACCGACTTCTCCCACCCGGGCCGGCTCTTGAGGGCCTGGTACTGGGTGAGGTACCAGCCCGGCGACTGGTGGTTCCTCTACGTCTCGCGTCGACCGGTTTCGCGTCGGCTGCGGGCGAAGCGGCGGCAGCTCCGGGCCGAGCGCGCGGGTCGATAGCAGTACAAGGCCGGGCCCGCCCCCGGTGTGGGGCGGGCCCGGCCATCGTTCACTTCATCAGCGGGTGGTGTAGCCGCCGTTGGCGAAGAGGGTCTGCCCGGTGATCCACCAGCCCTCGGTGGCCAGGAAGGTCACGATCGGCGCGATGTCCTCGATCTTGGTCAGCTGGTTGCCCATCGCCTGGGACTTGTGGAAGGCGACCCGCTCCGGGGTCTCCTGCCCGTAGAAGAACGGGGTGTCCATCGGGCCCGGGGCGATGTTGTTGACGGAGATCCCGCGCGCGGCGAACTCCTTGGCCGCGGCCCGGGTGTAGTGCTCGACCGGGGCCTTGGCACCCGCGTACGTCGAGTAGCCGTCGGTGAAGGCGGCCAGCAGCGAGGTCACGATGGTAATGACCTTGCCGCCGTCGTTCAGCTGCTTGCCCGCCTCGCGGATGAAGAAGTACGCGGCCTTGGCGTTCACCGCGTGCATCGCGTCGTACTCGGCCTCGGTGGTCTCCACGATCGGCTTGCGCAGGACCATGCCGGCCGTGTTCACGGCGACGTCGATCCCGCCGAAGGTCTCCTTCGCGGTGGCGAAGACGCGCTCCACGTCGGCGACCTTGGTCAGGTCGCCCTGCACGGCCACGGCCTCGCCGCCGGCCTCCTTGATCGCCGACACCGTGGCCTCGGCGTCCGGCGCGGTGCGGTCCGAGTGGTAGTGCACGACGACCTTCGCGCCGTCCGCGCCCGCCGTGCGGCTGATCAGCCCGCCCAGGTTCTTCGCGCCAGCGCCGATCAGGACGACCTTGCCTGCCAGGGAGTGGTTGTTGCTCATGGTCTCCGGCTCCTTGCCGAGTGAGAGGGATGTTCGCCCGACCACTGTCCGCCGCGAGGGCGGTCCAGGGCTTGAACAATCGAGCGGATCATGGAACAAACCGCTCACGATCCCGCTTGGCACACGCGGTGACCGCCTCGCCGGTTCGGCATTCCTCACCCGGACGGACCAGAATCGGCAGTATGGCAACACCCGCGACCCCCGCACGGCCCGTACGAGACACCGCTTCCGCGATCAAGCCGCACCTGGTCCGGCTCTCCGGCAGCGGCGCCGATCTCGACGAGGGCGTGGTCGAGCGCGGCCTGGAACGGGCCGGCGGCACCGGCGAGGCGGTGGACGGCCCGACCCGGCACGTCGTGGCGGTCCACACCGGCCGCTCCGCGGACCTCAGCTGGAGCGCCGACGGGCGCCCCCGCCGGGAGCGGTTCCACCGGGGCCAGGCCCTGGTCAACCCGGCCGGCTGGGCCTCCCGCCCGCGCTGGGAGCAGGACGCCGAGCTGATGCTGGTCGCCCTCGAACCGGCCTGGCTGGAGAAGCTCGCCACCGAGAGCGACCGGCCCGGACCGCTGGAGCTCGCCCCGCGCTTCCACCTCACCGACCCGTTCCTCGGCATGCTGATCGAGCGCCTGGTCGCCGAGTACGAGCGCTCGCAGCCCGCCGACCCGCTCTACGCCCAGTCCATGCTCCAGGCCCTCGCGGCCCACCTGATCCGCACCGCCGCCACCAGCGGCCCCGGCCTGCCCGAGCGCGAGGGCGGACTCACCCCCCAGCGGCTGAACCGGGTCGTCGACCACATGAACGGCTACCTGGACGGACGGCTGTCGCTGAACGAGCTTGCCGCCGTCGCGGGCGTCAGCCCCTCCCACTTCACCCGGGCCTTCCGCGCCTCCACCGGCCAGTCTCCGCACCAGTACCTGGTCCGGCTGCGCCTGGAGCGGGCCCGCCGAGCCCTGCTCACCACCGACACCCCGATCGCCGCCATCGCCCAGCTGTGCGGCTTCGCCGACCAGAGCCACCTCACCCGCACGATGCGGCTGCACACCGGCCTCACCCCGGCGGGGCTGCGCGCCGGACGGTGAGTAGACGGGAGTTCGAGGACTCAGACCTCCCCGAGGGAGACGTCCGGGTCGGCCAGGGCCTTCGGGTCCACCACCCGCTGGGAGTGGACCAGTTGGCGGATCGGGTCGGTGACGTCCCAGACGTTGACGTTCATGCCCGCGAGCACCCGGCCGCCGGAGAGCCAGAAGGCGATGAACTCGCGGGTGGCCGGGTCGCCGCGGAACACCACCTGGTCGTAGCCGCCCGGTTCGACGTAGCCGACGTACTCCATGCCGAGGTCGTACTGGTCGGTCCAGGACCCGGGAAAGACCCTCGCGAGGGGAAGACGGGCCTGTCGCTGGTCCTGCGCGCCCACCACGACGCCGCTGGGATGCTCGTAGGCGAGGACGTCATGACGGCCCTGGAGGAGGCCGCGCGCGAGCAGGAGACCGCCCGGCGGGGCGAGCCGCAGGAACAGAACGGGCAGCCGCAATCACCATCGCTTCAGCGGCATCGGCGGGTGCGGCGAAGCCGGAGCCGAGGTCCTGCCCCTTCCGGTGCTGGAGAAGCGCCTGACGCGCGGATGGCAGTGCTTCCTCCTCGCCCGTTCCTCTGACCTTCCCGCTGACGTGATCGAACCATGGGCCCGCGAAGCCGGCCCCGGGCCCGAAGACCGCGAAGGCCTCTGGCCGCGGTACCCGCGCAGTCCGCACGAGCAGCTCTTCGGCGAGGACCTCGGCCTGGCACAGGGCGCCACACGGGCAGCCTGGCTCGCGTACGAGCACCAGGATGCGGAACGCAACCTGCGTCTGCTCGCCGTGGCCCGTGGCGTGCGGGACCTTCGGACACTGGACGGCGGGTACGACGACCACGGTCGGTCTCTCAGTCTTCCACGCCCGGTGTGGCTGGGGCTGCTGGCCCATGCCGAGGACCTGGACCTCGAGCCGTTCGAGGCCCCGGACGCCGGGCGATGGCGCGGTAATGGCAGTGGCATTCCCCTTGGTGTCCTTGCTGACGTGCAGGTCTACACGACCAACGCCAATCCCCGGATCCAGGGCAAGGGACACTCGCCCTTCTGCCCGCACGCCCGGGAACGCGGCGTCGTCGCGGGCGACGACCTGCTGACCGTCGCCGACCTGCTCGACGACGACGGCTACGACTGGTGCAGCAAGTGCCGGGGCTACGCCATCCGCCGCCTGACGGACACCCAGCTGTCCCACTACCGCGCCGCCCACCGCCTCCACGACATCGCGCAGGAACTCGACCCCGAGCGAGGCGGCCATGACCGCCTCGACACGCAAACGATCACCCGACAGCTTCGCGAGCTCGCCGACTGGCGCCCTGCCGGCGAAGACCACTGGGACACCGGCGGAGCGCGCCGCTGGCGGCGCATCGTCCACGAGCTGCAGGCCAAGGCCGAAGCCGCCGGACGCGGCACACCATGACAGCTTTCCGCACTCTTGCCCGCACACGCCGCAGCACTGAACAGAGACATCATGAACACCACACCGACCAGCGATCTGTCGCCGCGCGCCGCAGGTCCTCAGCTCCTCGTCCGGCTCACTGCGCCGCTTCGACAGGTCTGCAGGTCGGCCGTGGGTTGTGGGGCTCTTACGGGCGAGGACAGTCCTCGCCAGGGGTTCGTCGTCGAGGCCATGAACGGCCCGTCTCACGTGCCTTGCCAGTCACCGCCGGTACCGCTTCAAAGGCGCTGTGGCGGGCGCCCATTCGATCCGGAGGGGACGCGCGGCCAGCTCGGCGTCGCGCGTACCCTCCGCCTCAGAGAACCTCGTCGGTCTCGGGCTAGAGCTTGTACATCGTGGCGTAGGGCTGGGTGATGCGTTCGCGCCGCGATCCGAAGTCGACGAGTACCGCGATATCGCTGTCTCCTTCGACCTCGATGGCCCGGCCGAGGCCGTACGTGTCGTGGGTGACGCGGTCGCCGACGGCGAAGTGCTTGCGTGGCGTTTCGATCCGGGCCTTGAAGGGGCTGGTGGGAAGGGCGCGGCGGACTGCTACAGATCTTCTCATTCCCTGCAGTATGCGCCGAAAATCGCGGGAGCGGGTCTCTCCGGTGCAATCGATTTCTGAGCCGCGGCAGGAGTTTCGCGTACGCGGTCCGAAATGATCACGGACGGTGCCGGTGGGCGCGCTGCGTGGCCGGTGCGGCGGGGCGGGTCCGTCCTTGGCGCCGGTGGGGTTCGCCCATCCGAGGAGGGTGGGTCGCGGGCGTCGAGAGGGCGGAGCTTCCAGGCCAACTAGTGTGTTTTTCATGTGTGTTGGCGGTCATCTCGCCTCGCGCCCTATGGCCCCGGGGAAGGGGGCCTGCAGAACCGGGGGTGGAATTTCCGCCCGTGGCGAGCCTGGGCCTGCTAGAGTCGTTGTAGTTGCAGTAGTGGTTCCCATGAACTTTGTGTGCGCCTGCTGATGTCTCGTAGGCGCATTTTTGTTTCCCGGCTCTTCCCCGGGTGGGTGCTCATCGCGGCGACTCGAAGTCCGCGCTGTGCGGGCTTCGAACAGCCCCTTGAAGGAGAATTTTTTATGGCTAATGGCACTGTGAAGTGGTTCAACGCGGAAAAGGGCTTCGGCTTCATCGAGCAGGAGGGCGGCGGCGCTGACGTGTTCGCCCACTACTCGAACATCAACGCCAACGGCTTCCGCGAGCTGCTCGAGGGCCAGAAGGTCGAGTTCGACGTCACGCAGGGCCAGAAGGGCCCGCAGGCCGAGAACATTCGTCCGCTGTAGTTTTTCGCCACGGCACCCGCCTGGTAGCCAGGGGCCCGCACCGCGTACATGATGCCCGGTGCGGGCCCCTCGGCATTGCGCCACAATGCGCACCCCGGCCGTTCAGGCCCCTGGCTCCGCCACCGGCGGCCATCCCCGCGCGAGACGCCCCGCGCCGCGTCCGGATCGGCGCGCCCTGCCGTGACACCCACGGTTCGAAGGTCTTCGCTCCCGCCCTTTGCGGTGAGCGCGGACCCGAGGTGACGTGCCGCACGGTTTCACCGTCCACGCCCGCCCTCTCCATACTTTCGGCCCGTTCCTCGCGATCTCCTGCTGGCGCCCCGCGCTGCGGAGCCGCCTCGCGACGTGCCGCCCCAGGAAGGTTTCCCATGAACCGCTCCAGTCGCTCCGCGTACCGGAACACCAACTCCCGCTCGTCGGCCTCCGCCCGCTCCGGCAGTTCCTACGGATCCCGCTCCGGCGGCAGCTCCTTCTACGGCGACCGGCCTGCCGGCGGCCGCAACTCCCGTCAGGGCTCGTCCCTGCAGGGCGAGTTCGCGATGCCGGTAAGCACCATCCCGGCGCTGCCGGCCGTCGAAGGGTTCGACGAGCTGGACATGCCGAAGGCGCTGTTGTCGGTGCTGACCCGGCAGGGCGTCACCGCGCCGTTCCCGATCCAGGCCGCCACGTTGCCGAACTCGCTGGCCGGACGTGACGTCCTCGGACGTGGACGGACGGGCTCCGGCAAGACCATCGCGTTCGGCCTCGCCGTGCTGGCCCGCACCGCCGGCCGGCGCGCGGAGCCGCGCCGCCCGCTGGCCCTCGTGCTGGTGCCCACCCGGGAGCTCGCGCAGCAGGTCACCGATGCCCTCACGCCGTTCGCCCACGCGGTGCGGCTGCGTATGGCGGCCGTGGTCGGCGGGATGTCGATCGGCCGCCAGGCCCACGCTCTGAACCAGGGGGCCGAGGTCGTGGTGGCCACCCCGGGCCGGCTCAAGGACCTGATCCAGCGCGGTGACTGCCAGCTGGACGGGGTCGGCGTCACGGTCCTCGACGAGGCCGACCAGATGGCCGACATGGGCTTCCTGCCGCAGGTCACCGAGCTGCTCGAACAGGTCGCCGAGGGCGGCCAGACGATGCTGTTCTCCGCCACCCTGGACCGCAACGTCGACCGCCTGGTCCGGCGGTTCCTGAAGGATCCGGTCACCCACTCGGTGGACCCGTCCGCAGGCGCGGTCAGCACGATGGAGCACCACGTGCTGCACGTGCAGAACTACGACAAGGCCGCCACGATCGCGCACATCGCCTCCCGCGAGGGTGGCGTGATCATGTTCATCGACACCAAGCACGGCGCTGACCGCCTGGTGGAGGACCTGCTCGCGAACGGGGTGAAGGCCGCCGCCCTGCACGGCGGCAAGACCCAGCCGCAGCGCACCCGCACCCTGGAGCAGTTCCGCACCGGCCAGGTCACCGCGCTGATCGCCACCAACGTCGCCGCCCGCGGCATCCACGTCGACGGCCTCGACCTGGTCGTCAACCTCGACCCGCCGAGCGACCACAAGGACTACCTCCACCGCGGCGGGCGCACAGCCCGCGCCGGCGAGTCCGGCACCGTCGTCACCCTTGTGCTGCCCAACCAGCGCCGCGAGATGGCCCGCATGATGGCCACGGCCGCCATCACCCCCGTCACCACCCGCGTCAGCGCCGGCGACGACGACCTGGCGCGCATCACCGGCGCCCGGGTGCCCACGGGCATCCCGACCGTGATCGCCGCCCCCGTCGTCGAACGCCCCCGCCGCAGCGCGTCCACGAGCCGCGGGCGCCGCGGACGCCCCGCCCGCGCGGGAGTCGACACCCGCGCAACCGCCACGGGCCGCGACGGCAAGGGCTCCTCCGGCCGCCGCCGGGCACCGCGCCGCGTAGCCCTCTCCGCTTAGCACGTACGTGGGGGCCGGGACTGCCGCCGCAGTCCCGGCCCCCACCACTCGCCAGGCGAACAGCATTCTCGGCCCGCCCCGGCGCACCCGCCGGCCGTCCCACCGTCAGCGCCCTGCCTACCGCCGGTCCCGGCGGTGGATATGCGAAGGAGTCTGCCCATGACCATCACCCTCGAACGTACCGAGACCGCCGCCACGGTCGGAGACCTCATGAAACGCCCTGAGCTGCAGGTCAGCGACGACGTCATGGCCGACATGGCGATGGACATCCTGCAGAGTTCCGGCGCCGACCACCTCCTGGTCCGCGACGAGGACGGCCGCTGTGCGGGGCTGCTGACGCGCCTGCACCTCGCGCCGTTCCAGGCCCGCTCCTGGTACACCGAGCGGACCCCGGTGCGCGACATCGTCCTCGACCGTGGCCCGTTCGCCACCGCTGACATGCCCGCAGACGCGGCGGCCGCCGCCATGCGGGCCCGAGGCCTGGCCGTGTGGCCGGTGGTGGACCATGACGGCCACGCCATCGGCCTGCTCAGTTTCTAGGACCGTCCCGTCGGCGCCGACGCGCCGGCCATCGCCCTGTCCGCTCGCAGTATCCCTCACCGCTGCTTGCGGCCCCGTGTCCCGCCAGGGGAGGCCCTCCGGGCAGTGGACGCGCAGGTCGGTGCGGCCTCACACGACCCCCGGAATCCCGCGGCCCGGAAGCGGCTTCCGCAGGGGTGGAACTCACGCAGCGCCTGGTCGACGCCGGGGCGGTGCAGCAGGGCCGCGACCGGTGGGGCAGGTGCCGGGCGGCCCGGGCGGTGGGGAACGGTCGTCCGGTGCACCGGAACGGGGACTCGTCTCCGGGGCGGTCGGCGGTGTGCGGCTGTCGCCCACCGCGGGCCGGTCTCGTCGCCCTGGTGGGCGGGTCAGGTGTCGGCGGCGGGTTCCTGGCCGTGCTGGGAGGAGCGTAGTTGCTCGTTGATGCGCAGGGCTTCTTCGAGTTGGTCTTCGAGGATGATGATGCGGCAGGCGGCGTCGATGGCGATGCCCTGGTCGACGAGGTCGCGGGCGCGCATCGCGATCCGTAGCTGGTAGCGGGAGTAGCGGCGGTGTCCGCCCTCCGAGCGCAACGGTGTGATGAGGCCCTGCTCGCCGAGGGAGCGCAGAAAGCCGGGGGTGGTGCCGGTCATCTCGGCGGCGCGGCCCATGGTGTAGGCGGGGTAGTCGTCGTCGTCGAGGGAGTCGGGGGTATGCGGTCGGATGGTTGCCGTGGTCACTGCACCTCTTCTTGTTGTGTCGGTGGACGCGCTGAGGGGCCCCGGGGCCGTTGCGGCTCCCGGGGCCCCGAAGGGTTTTACACCATCTGCCGGCCCTGTGGCCGGCTTCCTTGTGTCCGCCTCGCCCCGGGGGAGGGGGCGTGCGGGGATCGCGTATGCGTGACCGGAAACCACCGTCCTTGCCTTGGGGTCTTCGGAATCCGCCCGGGTGATACTTCACGGGCCGGGCGATCCTGATGGCGCTCTGTCCCCTCCGTTCATCCTCTGTACTGACCGAATTACTGCAAACTGCGGGTACTTCCAACTTCCGGGTACTGCGACCTGCTGAACTGCTGGTACTGCGAACTTGCGGCCCTTGCGGTCCGCCGGTTCCGGCAGCCAGCCCCGTGGCCCGTCCTGCTCAACCACCCGGCCTGGAACCCCACTGCCGGACTCCCAGCACGCGCGCCGCCTTCACTGGGATACCGCGTACTGCGACTGCCGGTACTGCCTGACTCAACTTCACCTGCTGGTAATGCACTTGCCGAACTCGGTACCGCTCGGTGGCGGCCCCTGATGCCTGCGGGCCGCCGGGCCCGGCGGCCGACCCTGTCGCCTTGATGAACCATCCCTGGCTTCAGGACCCTGCAACTGTTCCTACCTGCGAACTTCTGTCCTGCTGCCCGCCAGTTCATGTCTGGCGGGTACCGCTTGACCTCGTCTACGAGAGAAACACTAACCACGGTGCGCGGCAATGTCTACTCCGGCGGGCATAGATTTTTCGATGCAGGTCAGGGAGGTATTCTTCGTCCCGCACGGGGCGGGGCGGTCGGCCGCCGCAGCCGCGCCAGGACGGAGGGCGCCGCACAAGGCGGCCAGGAGGACGAGTGAGAAGGAGGCGAGCGCTGGAAGCGCGGCAAACCGCGCGGCAGGTGCGCACCCCCGACCCGCATACACAGGCGTCGCTTGTGGCGGCCATCGCCGAAGCCGTCCGCGACCGGGACGAGCGGGTCCTCCGCCGGCTGCTGGTCCGCTTCGCCGAGCAGGCCGCTATCGCGGACCTGCCCGCCCTGCGCGATGCCATCGACACCACCGGGCAGCACGACGGCCGCCCGCCGGAGACCCGATAGGCCGAGCCGGTCCGCCGCACTCCCGCGCAGCGGCCGAGATCATGGACACGGGTGCAGGCGGCCCGGATGAGGCGCTCAGGGACCACCACTGAGCGCCGGCAGCGGGGCGACCCGCGGGCGGGGTGCGTCCTCTCACCGGGCCCGGGAGTGTGTCACCGGTGTCCCGTGGGTCGGCCCGGCGGGCGGGGTGCGCAGGGCGAGGACAGCGATGTCGTCGCGGCCGTCGCCGAGGTGGGCGTCGGCCAGGGTCCGGCACAGGTCTTCGAGGGGCAGAGCGGCCTGGGCGGCGGCGACCTGGGCAAGGGCGGTGAGGCCGGCGTCCAGGGGGCGGTGGGGGTGCTCGACCGGACGCTCCAGATCATGCGTACGGACCCCGACCGGGCCTGGCGCGCGGCTGAGATCGCCAAGCAGCTGGGCCTCTCCAGCCATCGCGGCGTCAGCGCCGAACTCGGCCGCTCGGTCAAGGAGGGCATGCTCCTCAAGCCAGCCCCCGTGACCTACATCCTTGCACCCGACTGGGCCCCGCCCGACCAGCAAGAACCGCTACACGAAGCGGACTTGCAACCTGCGGATTCACGTTAACTACTCGGCATTGGGGTACTTGCGTGGTGCTGGCACTCCTGTGGCTCTCCTTACGCCTGGATCGTAACCCAGGCTTCAAGGACTCCACGAAGATCAGTGCAGCTCAGCGGCCCCACCAGGGAGCAGGTGTGCGCCGCCTCGGCCGCTGCTGGGGGCCTGCTCCCAGGGCATCACCAGTCAGGTCAGGCATCCCGTGGCGGCGGTTCGCTTGCCCGCCGGCTCACGCAACACCTCGAAGCGGGCACACGGCCAGGACAACCGCCGGACCGTGTTGCCCGATCCGCGCCCGGTCGGGGAGAAGGGCCACTGTCAGGGCCGCGTCGGTGTCCTTCCGGGGTGCGGTCTACTCAGAGGGCGGCGCGGTCATCGGCGACGGCCGCCGCCGATGTGGCGGTCGTTGGCCAGTGCGGTCAGCGGGCCGTACTCACAGGCGAGCTGGTTCCACGTCAGAATTTCGCCACAGCGGGCCGGGAACGTCTTCGGGTCGAATTCGGGCATGGTCCAGGTGCCGGTGCCCCGGTCCCGCAGCCACAGGTCCCCGTCACCGTCGACCACAGTCGGCGGCGCCGGTACGGGATCGGCCTGATCGATGGGATCCCAGGTGACCCGGCCGGGGTGGGAGACGCGGCGCAGCTCGGTGGTGGCCAGCCGTGCGGCCAAGTCGCGGGTGGACTCTTCGGTGTCCTTGACCGACGCGAGCCGGTATGCGTCGTCGAGGACGGGCAGGGCTGGATTCTGGCTGCGCTTGGAACTCATACGCTGGCTACCTCCGTAGGGGGCGCCACATCCGTTATGGCACCCCGTGCAGGAACACGGTATCCGAGGCGGGAGCCATGCCGGTCACTACCACCGTTCAGGTGGAGGAGACCGGGGCGGTGGGGCCTGGTGGTGAGCCGGTCCCGGACATGGCGCGGCCGCGGTGGTTCGGGGTGATGGCGATCCCTGAAAACGGCCACCCGGACACAGGTGTTTGCCGGACCTGCTCACCTGATTCCCCGCCGGTGCTGTGTGGAAGGGTTGGCGTCCGCCCTCCCACAGGCGGGATCGGTCGCTACGCCCGCGGGACCGCGGTGTTGCTCCGGCGGACGCGGGTGGTGGTGCGGTCGTGGAGGCGGGTGCCGAGGGCCGGGACGAGGTCGTTGGTGACGTAGTCGCGGTAGCGGACGTAGGTGGTGGGCTTGAGGACGAGCTGCTTGTCCTTGAGCCAGGTCGTGAGGTAGTCGGCGAGGGTCGGGTTGGGGTCGGCGCTGTAGCCGACGGCCTGGCCATCGATCATCCGGCGCAGTCCTGCTCGGGCTGCTTCGGCGGTGGGGTAGCCGCCGCGGCGGATGTTGTTGCGTCGATGGTCGGGGGAGGGGAGGTCGAGGGAGAAGGTCCAGGTGCCGTGATTGGGGTCGGTGGCGAGCTCGGGGCAGTGGGCTCCCAGTTGCTTGCCACCCTGGTCGCGGCAGCCGCACCGGCGGTAGACGTGCCCGCTGTGGGCTGCGGAGCGCGTGGTGATCACTTCCAACGCGGGTCGTGCGAACAGCCATGCTCATGGTCTCCTGGCGGGCGTCAGCAGGCGGTGAACCCCCGGCCCACACCGTACCCACAGGCGGGTGAAAGGGGCCTCTGATCTGGGGCGATCCCTTGTCGTGGCGACAAGGGGTAGTGGACTCGCTGGCGCTGCTCGGTGTCGCAGGGCGTAGCGTCCCGATATGACTGCTGACCACGGGCTCGAGAGCAGCCGGATCATCGCGCCCTGCGGAGCCGGCTTCGCTCAGATTGCTCACCTGTCGTGGGCGAGGCCGACCAATCCGAGGCGAGTTGACGATCCACTCCGAGCGGGCCGGTGCAACCTGTGGCTGAGGACCCTGGACCGGCTCGGCCTCGGCTTCGACTCCTGACAGTTCGGCTGCTATCCCGGCTGGAGTCGGGGCAGCAGCCGGCAAACGGGAATTTCGGGGTCACGCCGTCCGGCAGCCTATTATCGCTTCTTGGGCCTGCGGACCTGATCCCCGGCTCACCAGGTACGGAGAGGCGTCACCCGGCCTGCTGCCGATGCGTACCCGAGGAAACCCGTGAGCACCGAACAGTCCGTCCCCGTCCCGCAGGTCCTTCATGAGGCCGGCCGCCGACGGACCTTCGCCGTGATCAGCCATCCGGACGCGGGCAAGTCCACGCTCACCGAGGCGCTGGCGCTGCACGCGCGGGCGATCACTTCTGCCGGTGCGGTGCACGCCAAGGGTGACCGACGCGGCGTGACCAGCGACTGGATGGAGTTGGAACGCGAGCGCGGTATCTCGGTGACCTCGGCCGCATTGCAGTTCGGCTATCGCGACCATGTGATGAACCTGGTCGACACCCCCGGCCACGCCGACTTCTCCGAGGATACCTACCGGGTGCTGGCCGCCGTCGACTGCGCGATCATGCTGGTCGACGCGGCCAAGGGCCTGGAGGAGCAGACCCGCAAGCTTTTCGCGGTCTGCCGCCATCGCGGCGTCCCCGTGATTACCTTCATCAACAAGTGGGACCGGCGCGGCCGGGATGCACTCACCCTGCTCGAGGACATCGAGACGCACCTCGGGATCACTCCCGTCCCGGTCGTCTGGCCGGTGGGCAACGCTGGCAACCTGCGCGGCCTGGTCGAAGCGGGGAACACCGAGCAGATGCTGCGCTACACCAAGGTGCCGGCCGGCACGCACGCCGCCCTCGAGGAGCAGCTCACCTCCGAGAAGGCCGCCGAGCAGGAGGGCGAAGCCTGGACGACCGCGCTGGAGGAACTGGAGCTGGTGCTCTCCTCCGGCCCCGGCTACGACCAGGAGGCCTTCGAGGCCGGCAAGATCAGCCCGGTCTTCTTCGGCGCCGCGCTGACCAACATCGGTGTGAAGCCCCTGCTGGACGCCGTGGTCGAGCTCGCGCCGGCTCCCGGGCCCCGCCCGCTGGCCAAGGGCGGCAGCCGCGAGGTCGGCGAGGAGTTCTCCGGGCTGGTGTTCAAGATCCAGGCGAACATGGACCCGGCCCATCGCGACCGGATCGCCTTCGTCCGAGTCTGCTCCGGTGTCTTCGAGCGCGGCATGCACGTCACCCGCGCGGCCAGCGGCCGCTCCTTCGCAACCAAGTACGCACACACTGTCTTCGGGGCCGAGCGCACCGTGGTCGACACCGCGTACCCCGGCGACGTGGTCGGCCTGATCAACGCGAGCGCGCTGCGGGTCGGCGACACCCTTTTCAGCGGCAAGAAGACCGAGTTTCCCCCGCTGCCCGCCTTTGCCCCCGAGTACTTCGCGGTGGCACGGCCCAAGGACATCAGCCGTTCCAAGCAGTTCCGCAAGGGCGTCGCCCAACTCGATGAGGAAGGCGTGATCCAGGTGCTGGTCTCCGACCGGCGTGGCGACCAGGCGCCGGTCATGGCTGCGGTCGGCCCGATGCAGTTCGACGTGATCCTGCACCGGATGGAGCACGAGTTCTCTTCCCCGATCGCCCTCGACCAGCTCTCCTACCGCTTGGCCCGGATCACGGACGCCGACGGCGCCGCAGCCCTGGCCAAAGCCCGTCTGACCAACGGCGAGGTGCTCACCCGCCGCTCGGACGACGTGCTGCTGGCCTTGTTCGCCGACAAGTGGCACCTGAACGCCTTCCAGCGCGCCCAACCCGACATCCTGCTCCAGCCGCTGATCGCCACGGCGGACTGACAGCCGATGTCTCGGTACGGCGGCGCCGCTTGGCATCGGCGATCGGGACGGGCCGTGGTGTCAGCGACGTGTCCTGGTGGAGTGCGTGGTGTGGGCGGTGGGTGTTGTAGTGGTCCTCGAACTCCCGCAGTACGTGCAGGATGGCGCTGGTTCCAGATCAGCGTCCCGCCGAGGAGTTCGCGTCGGCAAGTGAGTGCCCGGCGTTCCATTAACGGGGCCATTACGGGCAAAACGCCAGGATGATCACGACCCGCTCACCGCTGACGAATTGAGGTCGACAGCGCCATCGACTGCTGACCAAACCAACACGAAGGCCGGGCCCGACGCACACAGTGCGTCGGGCCCGGCCTTGTTGCGTAGTAGCGGGGACAGGATTTGAACCTGCGACCTCTGGGTTATGAGCCCAGCGAGCTACCGAGCTGCTCCACCCCGCGTCGGTGACACCGACTCTACGGCACAGGCCGCACCGAACGAAATCTGGCTCTTCTGATGTACCTGTGGGTGTGATCATGCGGGTTGGCGGCGTGGCAGGGTGGGTCGGTTGCCGCCGAGGCAGAGCATGACGAGGGCGATG
>NZ_JBITZP010000079.1:0-13484 GCF_044546945.1 Kitasatospora sp. NPDC053057
CGGACCCGGCTGCCAGGAGATCCTGGAACCGAGTCCGTGCCGCGCGAACCAAAGCCGGACAGTTGGGGGGAATCCCCTATCGAACGCCCTCTGAGAAGGAGACCGCGTGATCCGCGTGGTGCTGGCCGACGACCAGCCGCTGGTACGGGCCGCCCTGGAGATGGTGATCGCCGAGACCGCGGACGTCGAGGTGGTCGGCGAGGCAGGCGACGGAGCCGAGGCCGTCCGGCTGGCGGCCGAACTGCGGCCGGACGTCGTGGTGATGGACATCCGGATGCCCGGCACCGACGGCATCGAGGCGACCCGGCAGGTGACCGCGGCCGGCGGGCCGACCAGGGTGGTGGTGCTCACCACCTTCGACGAGGACGAGCATGTGTACGCGGCGCTGCGCGCCGGGGCGTCCGGCTTCCTGGTCAAGGACATGGCGCTGGACGACATCCTCGCCGCGGTGCGGGTGGTCGCCGCGGGGGAGGCGCTGATCGCGCCGAGCGTCACCCGGCGGCTGATCGGGGCGTTCGTGGGACAACAGCCGAAACAGACACCGGTCCCGGTCGCGCGCCGGCTGGACGCGATCACCGACCGGGAGCGGGAGATCCTCACCCTGGTCGGCCGGGGCCTGTCCAACACCGAGATCGCCGCCGAGCTGGTCCTCAGCATCGCCACCGTGAAGACCTACATGACCCGGCTGCTCGCCAAGCTCGACGCCCGCGACCGGGTCCAACTGGTCATCCTGGCCTACGAGACGGGCCTGGTCTCCGTCCCCGGCTGACCAGGCCCCTGTGGCGCGCCGATCAGTTCTTGACGGCCACACCCGCGTACATCGCGATGTCCCGGTCGCGGATCGCCGGGGCGCCGGCGTCCGGCCGCCAGTGGTGGACCAGGGTGACGCCCGGGTCGAGCAGGTCGTAACCGTCGAAGAAGGCCTCGGTCTCGGCCTTGTCGCGGATCTGCAGCGGGATGCCGCGGGCGTTGTACTCCCGGCCGACGCCGCCCACCCCGACCGGGTCGGTGTCACCGGTGAACACGGTGAGGGCGAGGAAGCTGCCCGGGGCCAGGGCGTCCATGAAGCGGCGCACGATGCCCTGCGGGTCGTCCTCGTCCAGCACGAAGTGGACGATGGCGATCAGCGAGAGCGCGACCGGCCGCGAGAGGTCGAGCACCTCGCGCAGCCGGGGGTTGCCGATGATCGACTCCGGGTCGCGGAAGTCGGCGTCCACGTAACAGGTGCGGCCCTGGGGCGTGCTCGACATCAGGGCCCGGGCGTGGGTGAGCACGATCGGGTCGTTGTCCACGTACGCGACCCGGGCCTCGGGGGCGACCGCCTGGGCGATCTCGTGCACGTTGGGCGAGGTGGGGATGCCGGTGCCGATGTCCAGGAACTGGCGGACCCCGTACTGCTCGGTGAGGTGGCGCACCGAGCGCTGCATGAAGTCGCGGGTGGTGCGCATCGAGATCGGCAGCGCGGGCCAGGCCCGCACGGAGGCGTGCGCGGCGGCCCGGTCCGCCTCGAAGTTGGTCTTGCCGCCGATGAGGTAGTCGTAGACCCGGGCGGAGTGCGGTACGTCCATCCGCAAGTCGACCGACGGGTGTTCCTCGTTCGTCACGCTCGCGCTCCCCGTTGCTGCTGGGCATCCGTCACCGGCCGCCACGGCGGTCGGCCTTGGTGCGCATGGTAACGGTGCGCCAGTGCGACGAGGTGATGAATGCTCAGGTCTGGGACGCCTCCGGACCCCGCGCCTCCAGCCCCACCGCCTGACGGGGGAGCGCCCCGGACCCGGCCCGCCCACCGCGCCCGGCCGCCAGCTCCACCGCCGCACCGATCCAGGCCGCACCGAACGCCCAGGTCGCCACCCACTCGCACAGGTACATCGGCCGGACCGTCCAGCCCGCCCCGAACCCGGACAACCCCGCGACCGCCGCCGCCAGCAGGGCGACCAGGATCAGCACCCCCGCCGCCAGATAGGCCGTACCGACCCTGGCCGGATGCGTCGAGCGCGGATTGCGGAAGGAGTACAGGCAGAACAGCGCCAGCATCACGAACAGCAGCGCGGCGAACACCAGATGGAACACCCCGACGGTGCGCTGCAGCCCGGTCGGATCCCCCGGCGCCGTCGGGCACAGCGCCACCCCCAGCGCGAACAGCCCGGCCGCCGTGCTCCACCGGTCGTCCCGCCGGTCGAACCGGTAGCAGATCAGGAACACCCCGAGCGCGCACAGCGCCCCGACGAGGACGTTCCGCGTCCCCGTGTAGTACGCGGCGCTCATCGACGCGGGCCAGAACCCGTCCGTCGAGCGCCCCATGAGCTCGTCCGCCAGCCAGTTGCCCAGCGGCAGGGCCGGCGGCAGCAGCACGCCGATCGCCCCGACGCCGAAGCGCAGGAAGGTGATAGTCCGTTCGTCCTGGACGGTCTGCTGTGAATCGATTGTTCTCCGGACGCTCCGCTCGTCACTCACGGACGCCTCCTCGCTGGTCCGCGCGATGGTTGGCCGACAACTGGTGTACCCGCCACGGGAGATCGCTCCACCACCGAATCGAGTGGTTTACCGTCCGGACCACTTGCTGGCCGGTCGCTACAACGCCGCCTCGGCGCCCGGATCCAGCGCGAACTCGGCGTCGTCAGCGTCGTAGTCGTACAGCTCCCCGTAGCGGCCCCAGTCGATGGCGGTCTCCAGCTGCCGCCGGGCGTCCTCGGTGTCGAAGCCGGCGCGCAGCAGGTCCAGGAAGAGGTCCTCGCGCAGTGTGTGGTCCTCGGTGGTGGCCAGCGCCTGGACGATGGCGCGTACCAGCGGGGCATGGCGGGCGGCGTTGCGGGCGAACAGCTGCTTGCTGGTGAGGATGTCGGCGGCGGCGAACTCGCGGCCGGCCGGGGTGATGACGAAGCGGCCTTCGGTGGTGCGGGCGAGGTTCAGCAGGACGGCGGCGTCGACCAGCGGGAGCAGGTCGTCGACCTCGAAGTTCAGTTCGTCGGCGATCTCGGCGAGGCCCTCCTCGCCGCCCATGGCGAGCAGGACCTCCAGCAGGCCGGCCAGTCCGCCGACGGTGGCGGGCGGCAGTGGGGTGGTGATCGGGGTGGCGGCCTGGCGGGCGGCGGGTTCGGCGGCGGGCTGTTCCTCGCGACCGGTGAGGATGCCGTAAACGGTGTCGACCAGGGCCTCGAACTGGGGGGTGCGGCGGTCGCGCGGGCGGGGGAGGCCGACGGTCAGTTCGGAGCGGATCCGGCCGGGGTTGGAGGACAGCACCAGGATCCGGTCGGCCAGCAGCACCGCCTCCTCGATGTTGTGGGTGACGATCAGGATCGACTTGACCGGGGCCTCGTGCCCCTCCCACAGGCCGACCAGCTCGTTGCGCAGGTTCTCGGCGGTCAGCACGTCCAGGGCGGAGAACGGCTCGTCCATGAACAGCGCGTCCGGCTCGACCACCAGCGCCCGGGCGAAGCCCACCCGTTGGCGCATCCCGCCGGACAGCTCCTTGGGGTAGGCGCCCTCGAAGCCGTCCAAGCCGATCAGGTCGATCGCCCGCAGGGCGCGCTCGCGCCGCTCCTCCTCGTCCACCCCGCGGGCCTGCAGGCTGAGTTCGACGTTCTGCTGGACGGTCAGCCAGGGCAGCAACGCGAAGGACTGGAACACCATCGCCACCCCCGGGTTGGCGGCCCGCAGCGGGGTGCCGCGGTAGGTGACCGTCCCGGAGGAAGGCGAGATCAGCCCGGCCAGGCAGCGCAGCAGGGTGGACTTGCCGGAACCGGACTTGCCGAGCAGGGCGACGATCTCGCCCTCGGCCAGGTGCAGGCTGATGTCGTCGAGCACCGGCAGGGCCCGCCCGTCCGGGGTGGTGAAGGTCTTGGTGACGTCGGAGGCCTCGACGATCGTGGTGCGGGTGGCGGCGGCGGTCACAGTGCTCCTCACAGGGCGTAGCGGGTCTCGGAGAGCCGGTAGAGCCGGCGCCAGAGCAGCCGGTTGAGCGCGACCACGTAGACGCTCATCACGCTCACCCCGACCAGGATCTTCGGGAAGGTGCCGGTGCCGGTGGCGTCGGCGATGTACGAGCCGAGCCCGGTGGCGCTGAGGTGGTGCGAGCCGTAGTCCACCACCTCGGCGACGATCGAGGCGTTCCAGGCGCCGCCCGCCGCGGTGATGCCGCCGGTGACGTAGTACGGGAAGATCGCCGGGAGGATGAACGCGCGCCAGCGCAGCCGGCCCCTGACCTGGAAGCCGGTCATCGCCTCGCGCAGGTCGCTGGGGATCGCGGAGGCCCCGGCGATGACGTTGAACAGGATGTACCACTGGGCGCCGAGCGCCATCAGCAGCACCGAACCGAGGTTCAGCGAGATCCCGAGCGCGACGAACGCGGCGGTGGCGAAGGGGAACAGGAAGTTCGCCGGGAAGCTGGCCAGCACCTGCACCACCGGCTGGGCGAACCGGGTGACCTTGGGGTTCATGCCGATCCACACCCCGACCGGCACCCACGCCGCGGTCGCCGCCACCAGCAGCACCAGCACCCGCGCGAAGGTGGCCGCGCCGAGGGCGAAGGCGTGGCCGAACTCGCCGAGGCCGACGGTGGTGTGGACGTAGTCGAAGGCCTTCCAGGCACCGAAGACCACCACGACGGTCACCGCCCCGGCGAAGAACACGTCCCCGGTGCGCTCCCGGGTGGCGGGGCGGGCGAGCGGGTGCTCGGCGAGGCCGAACACCCGCATGCCGCGGTCCAGCGCCAACCCGAGCGGTCGCAGCGGCCGGGCGGCCAGCTCCGGCAGGCTGGAGCGGCGCAGCAGGTCGAGGACGACGCTGCGCGGCCGGTCGGCGGACTCCGACTCCTCCACCCGGAACCGCTCGGACCAGGCCGTCATCGGCCGCCAGAACAGCACGTTGACGCCGATCACCATGACGACCATCACGCCGATCGCGATCCCGACCTGGTCGAGGTCGCCGTCGCCGATGGCGGTGGCCGCGTAGGAGCCGATGCCGGGCAGCGCGTAGCGGTGGTTGAGCACACTGATCGACTCGGAGGCGGCGAGGAAGAACCAGGCCCCGCCGAAGCTCATCATCCCGTTCCAGACCAGCGGGATCATGCCGCTGGGCATGTCCAGGCGCCAGAACCGCTGCCACTTGGTCAGCCGCATCACCCGGGCCGCCTCGTCCAGTTCGCGCGGCTGGCTGACCAGGGAGTAGTAGAACGCGAAGGTCATGTTCCAGGCCATCGAGGTGAAGATGGCGAAGATCGACGCGCATTCCAGGCCGAGCGTGGAGCCGGGGAAGAGGTTGATGAAGGCGGTGACGGTGATCGACAGGAAGCCCAGGATCGGCACCGACTGGAGGATGTCCAGGATCGGCAGCAGCACCTTCTCCGCCCGCCGCATCCGGGCCGCGGCGCTCGCGTAGAGGAAGGTGAACAGCACCGAGGCGATCAGTGCGACGAACATCCGCAGCAGCGAACGCACCGCGTAGAACGGCAGGTTCGACGGGTCGGTGGAGACGGTGGCGGGGGCCTGGTCGGGCAGGAACGGCGCGTTCAGCGAGGGGGCGAGCCGCAGCAGGCCGTACAGCCCGGCCACCAGCGCGGCGGCGACCAGCACGTCCACCCAGCGCAGCTCGGGGCGGCGCCACACACTGCGCGAGGGGAAACCGCCGCTGCCGCCGGCCACCCGCACCACCGTCCGTCCGCTGCTCGCCTGCTTGCCTCCGAGGTCCGGCCGCAGGTTCCGGTCACAGGTCCGGCCGCTGGTTCGGCCGCGCACCAGCCTCGCCGCAGACGGACCGGCCCGCCACCGGAGGGCTGCTCACGGGTGGCGGGCCGGGCGGGGCTCAGCGCGTCGCGGCGCCGGCGGTACGGGCGATCAGCGCGTTGAGCAGGGCGGCGCCGCGCTCGGCGTCGTCGACGCTGACCGCGAAGTCCCGCCCGCGCTTGGTGCGGACCACCAGGCAGGCGCCCCGGCGCAGGAACACGATGCTGCCGCCGCGGTGGACCCGGTAGCCCCAGCCGCGGGCCTGGCGGGCGGTCAGCTGCTCGACCCGGGCCGAGACGAGCTCGGCGGGGGCCAGGCGCCGGGCGGGCCAGCCGAACGGGCCGAAGCCGACGTGCAGGCCCGCCTCGGTCACCCGGACCCGCACCGAGGAGCAGAGCAGGGCGACCACGGCACCGAGGCCGAAGAACGTGACCGCCCTCCAGTCGACGGACCCGGTGCGCCCGCTCGCGGCGAGCATGACTCCCGGCACCGAGAGCAGCCCCAGCACCGAGGAGAGCGCCTGCAGCCAGTGGTTGGAGGCCTGTGAGAGCCAGACCAGCCGCTCACCGGCCCGCGGCTCCAGCACCCGCGTCCCGGGCGGGGCGGCCGCGGTGGCGGTGGCGGATCGTCGGGTCGCCAGCCAGGCCAGGGCACCCGCCAGACCGGCCGCCACGACGATCAGGACCACCTCGACGCCCATCGGCGCGGCGTCCTGCCAGCGGGCGCGGTCCAGGTTGGAGCGCACGATGGAGGCCTGCGCCCCGCTCAGCAGCACCCCGGTGGCAGCCAGTACGGGCCCGGCGGACCTGCGGGTCTGAACGGGCCGGAACCGGAGGGCGACCGCGAGGGCGGCCGCGACCAGCAGCCAGACGACGGCCGGGAACAGCGCCGCCATCGTCAGCGGCATCGAACCGTCCGGGTCGCGCCCGCTCCAGTGGGTCGCCACCTGGTCCGGCAGCCGGTCGCGCGCGCTCATCGGCATCGCGACCAGCAGCGCGGCCACGCCGAGTGTCCAGACCACCGCCCCCCACAGCGCGCCCCGGTGGGCCGGCCGGTTTGGGGCGGGCTCTCCCGCGGGTTCTTCGTCCCTCACGACATCCCCCTGATCAGATCTACGAGATCGTTCCTGCTGTAGCCGGCCCTGGCCGCGTCCGCGATCAACTGCCCTACCCGGTCCACCAGTTCGGCGCGGGTGCCGGCATCCGCCGCGACCGTGATGCCACGGCCGCGGCGGAACTCCAGCACCCCCTCGTCGCGCAGGGCGCGCAGCCCGCGCAACACGGTGTTGGTGTTCACCCCGAGGGCCCGGGAGAGCTCCCGGGCGGGCGGCAGCCTGTCGCCGGGGGCACACTCGCCCTCTGCGACGGCCCGTCGGATCGCGCCCGCCACCTGCTCGTGCAGGGGGCGGGCGTCGCCAAGGTCCAGCTTCAGCAACATGGTGCCAGTGACGATAGCACCATTCGATCGTGGTGCCAGGTGCCGGATCAGGGGATGAGGAGGCTCTGTGCCCCGGTGACGCGGCTGTCGTCGCCGGCCTGGATCACTTCGAGGACCTCTCCGGTGCAGTCCGCGCCGGAGTGGATCTCCGCCGCCTCGTCCGTGAGGTTGTCGACGATGCTGGCGGTCCCGTCCAGTGCGTAGCACCCGGAGGGGTTGGTGTGGGTCGTGCCGTTGACCGCCAGGTCTCCGGTGGCTGCGGCGGCCGGACCGGCGCCCAGGGCCAGGGCGGCGGCGATCATCAGCGGGACGCCGAGAACGGCGTTGAGGGTGATCTTCATGTCGTATGCATAACCGCTCCGGGCCAGCGCCTCGCTGGATACGGGTGGGGTTGCCCCCAGAGGGCGGCGAGGTGGGCCGAATGCCCGTGAGCGGTCGACGCCGCCCGCTCCGTGTGCCGGCGGCGGTCCCGGCGGATCTGGCGAGACCGGACCTGCCCTGGTGCACCTCGCCGACCGGGCCGACGACCTGCTGGTGCTCGGGCGCAGCGGCGGCCGGCTGCGGCGCCCGGTGTCCGCGCCGGGCCGGCTGCCCGGTGCTGCCCGTCCCGGTGCCCGAGCTGCTGCACGACCTGGAGGCCCTGCACCGCCGCACCCGCTCGCATCTGCCGGTCGGCCCCGCGCCGGAACTGCTCCCGGCGAAGGGATGGCCGGGGTCCTGCTGTCGGCGGCGCTGCCCCGCCTGCGGCGGAGATTCCACGTTCTGTCTGCAGTCCGTGAGTTGACGGTCCGACAGCGACCCCTGCCCGGGGCGGTGGGGATAAGGGCGCGCAGAATGTCCGTATGCGGATGACGAACACGAACACGAACGCGGACACGGGCACGCCGAGGGTGGCGACGGGCGAGGACGTCGGGGCGATATCCCGGGTGTTGGCCCGGGCCTTCGAGGACGATCCGATGATGTGCTGGTTCTTCCCGGAGGCCGCCACCCGCCCCGCCGCGCTCGGCGGTTACTTCACCACGCTGTTCACCCGGCAGTACCTGCCGTACGGGCTGTGCGAGCGCACCGGGCACGCGGCCGCGTTCTGGGTCGCGCCGGAGGCGCAGGAGAAGGCCGTCCCGGACGAGGGCACGATCCGGGAACTGGCGGAGCTCCTCGGGGACCGGGCCGACTGGTTCCGGCAGTGCGTCGAGGCGGCCGCCGCGACTGCGCCGCAGGAGGCGCACTGGTACCTGGCGGTGATCGGCGCGGACCCGGTCGCGCAGGGCCGCGGGCAGGGCGCCGCCCTGCTGCGCTCGGGGCTGGCCCGGGCGGACGCGGCTGGGCTGCCGGTCCACCTGGAGTCCTCGAAGGCGGAGAACCTCGCCGTGTACCAGCACTTCGGCTTCGAGGTGCTGGAGGAGGTGCAACTGCCGGGCGACGGGCCGATGCTCTGGACGATGCGGCGTGCGCCGCGCGACTGAAGAGCGACAACCATCAGTCGTCGGTGGGCAGTTCGATCGGGACGGTGCTGACGTTGACTGGCCACCGCCGTGAGGGAGCGTATTTGAGCCAGATTTGCTGAATCCTTCGGAAGCCAACGGCGAATCATGCTAACCGTAGTAGCCCGAACAGGCCATGAGGGCATCGGGACGCGGGGCTGGTAGATCGGGAGGTGCGAGTGACGAAGCCATTGGACGGGGTGGAACTCTCGATGGTTGTGCAGGGCCTGCGCGACGAGTTGGAGACAGCGGCTCTGAACGGAGCAGGCGAACGTGTCGGCTTCGAGGTGGGGGAGATCCGGCTGGAGTTCGTCGTGGAGATCCATTCCGATTCCAGTGCGAAGGCTGGCTTCAGAGCTTGGGTAGTTACTGGTGACGCTGCCGCCTCCCGCGGTCGACGGCAGACTCACACGGTGTCGCTCACTCTCAGCCCGCGGGACCGTCGGACCGGCGAATCCTTGGACATCGGTAACGAACAGCGAGCAGATCTGACGGCCTTCTCGCCCACGCGCGACATGTGACTTTCGGGAGTCAGCGAGTGGGCGCTCTTTCCAGCTTTCGCGTAGTCCTGGTTCAGGCAGGTCGGCAGGGCAGCGGCTACCTGATCACTTCGCGTCTAGTACTCACAAGTGCGCACATCCTGGGTGACGACCGGGTGATGGCCGTGGTCCCGGGCGGAACGGGGGCGCAACGCTGCAATGTGGTGTGGGTTCGCCAGGACGAAGAGTGCGACGCCGCTCTCCTGCTTGCCGAGCACGATCTTGTCGGGCCTGACCGTCCTCTGACGGATGTCGTATGGGGGACCGCCGACGACCTCAGCGCTGTCTCGGGTTGCGAGGCAGTGGGCTTTCCCTCGGTCGCGCGCTACGGCAACAGTTTGCCGGACACGGAACAGTTCGTCGGGACACTTAAGCCCGGTTCATTGCTGATGCGCGGCCGGTACGTGCTGGACAGCGACCATGCAGCTCCACCAGCGTGGGGCGAGGGCTCGCCATGGGCAGGAATGTCCGGGGCCGCTGTGTTTGCCGGTGCAGTCCTGGCGGGGGTAGTGGTCGGCGATCCCAATGGGTGGGCACATGGTCGAGTCGATGCCATTCCGGCTGCCACGCTTGTCGCCGATGCATCGTTTGCACGGACGCTCATCCGCTATACGGGAAAACCGCCGGGCATCGGCTCTCTCCGGGGTCAACAGGGAGGACGGGCGAGCGAGGTTGCGGGCGGGTACGTCCGCAGACGTGTCTCAGGCTCGGAAGCCAGCGACTTCGGTGCGCATAGAACGGCCGAAGTTGAAGGCTATCCCACGCAGGTCCCCTATATCCCACGTGTGAGCGATACCGAACTCGATCGGAAAATGGAGGCCGTTGGTACAACTGGTGGTGTCCTGATTGCTGTCGGGGACTCCGCGGCGGGAAAAAGCCGGTCCATGTTCGAAGCGATGAAGCGCATATTCCCGTCCAGGAATGTCTTCATCCCTGACCCCGACGCGGAACTCGGGCACGTACTCCAAGCGCTACTGGCAGAGGCACAGATGCCAGGTGTGCTCTGGTTGGACGAACTTCACTACTATCTGCGTCCGGATGGCCTGACGGTCGCCATGCTGGAAGATCTTCGTCAGGCGCGAGTGGTGGTTTTAGGGACGCTTCGGTCCGAATACTATGAACTGCTCAGCCAGCCGCCGGGTCCGAATGATTGGAATCAGCAGGCGCCAGGTGCATCCCGTGCCGCGTCCGTGATACTGCGGCGAGCGGGCCTCGTGGAAATGGAACGCCAGTGGACATCGGTGGAGCGTGAGTCGGCGTCGACTGTGCCGGACCCGCGCGTCGAGGAGGCGCTCAGGGCTGGCCAAGTTCACGGGGTGGCCGAGTGCCTCGCTGCGGGGCCACAAGTGCTGGAGCGGTGGAAGCGTGCATCGCGTGCGGGGGGCAATCCCAGGGGAGCCGCTCTGGTTGCAGCCTCGATAGACCTGGCCCGGACAGGGCTTGACGCGGCGTCGCCTTCAGCGTCGATCGAACGGCTCCATGGGCACTACCTTGAAGCTGCAGGTGGCGCTGCTCTGCGCCCCGAGCCGCTGGAGGAAGCCTGGCGGTGGGCCGGTGCGGTAGTGCTGGGTGTGACGAGTCCGCTTATCCCCGGTTCCGCCGATCGGTGGCGCCCCTTCGATTACCTGGTCTCCAGTGTGGCCCGATATCAGGAGCCCAGGACCATTCCGGACTATGTCTGGAACGAGGCTGTCGCTCTGGCAGATGACAAGCGTCGATCGCTGGTGACCGCAATGGCCCGTGCAGCGAGGCGGTTCGACGTTGCGGCATCTCTGTGGACCGTGCGCGCGAGCGACGGCGACACGGACGCCATGATCACCGTCGGTGCGATGCTCGCGCGAGCTGGTAAGGAGACAGAGGCGGAACAATGGTTCCTCAGAGCATCCGAGTCGGGGAATCCCATGGGGACTCACAATATGGGAGCTCTGATGCAGCAGCGCGGGGATCTCTCCGCCGCACGCGATTGGTATAGCCGAGCAGTTGCAGCGGGTGTTGCCGAGTCCCGCGGCCCACTCGGTGCCGTGCTCGAATCTACTGGAGACGAGGCGGGAGCCGTAGAGCAGTGGAAACAAGGTACCGAGCTCGGTGACGCATCCAGTGCCTTCCGCTACGCACAGTGGCTTCGGGGGCGGTGGGAATCCGAGGAATCTGTTAAAGCATTGCGCGCGGCGGCCGATGCGGAACTGCCCATAGCGATGTTGTTCTATGCTGGAGTCCTCCTTGTCCAGCAAAAGCTGGAGACGGCGAACGAGTATCTGAAGCGGGCTTACGTCCGCTCCGTCGACGAGGCCCGACTTGGAGATGCGAACGAAGCTCAGATATCAGGTCTAGTTGCCAATGCCCTGGGAGACGCGGAGCGGGCGGCGCACTGGTGGGCCGTGGCGCACGCTGACGGACATGTGGCGGACTGGCAGATCATCGAAGCCGATGGCGGGTCTCCTGGCCTGAGGGCACTTGCGGTCAGTCATGAAACGCTTAGGAGACTCGGTCGGGATGAGATTCTTCTTCTTATGAGCATGCTTTGGGCTGGCGACTGTCTCGACTGCGGCTACTCACTAGGGGAGGGGGTGCCAGCGCTTCAGGTCACTGACGATTACGATCGTGGATCGGCGAGAATTTACCATCTGGGGCTCTGTCGATTCCCTCGCTGGAATGACTCCGCTCTTCGTGAGTATACAAAGTCATCTGCATTGAGCTGGCGATCGCTTGCTGGAGCCGTCCCTGATGATGAGGGGCTTCTCTGCCCGGTGATGATAGTCAACCCGGGTCTCGAGCAAGTGAACCTGCTTCTCGATGGCGAGACGTGGAGAGTGGTTGGGTATGCGGAGGCCAATAATTCCTCGCCCTTCTCTCTAGGGGCGGAGCCGCTATGGAAGTCGCAGATTCCCGCCGCCGATTCACGGATGTTGTTGATCCGCCTTGTTGAGGGAGAGTTGTATCTACAGTACGGGGTTGAGGTGTGGGCTGCCCATTTGACGCCCATGCTGACTGATCTCATTCGGAATCGGGGCGGGTTTTTATTGGTGCTCACCTCTGGTCTTGCGCCAGAGGCTGAGGGCTCGGCTGCTATGCGGGCGGCGTTCGAATCGTTCGATGCTGCGCGGGTCTGGGTATCGCTGGATGAGATAGCTGGCGATGGCGCTGAACCGACATAAGGTGACGGTGGCTCGGATCGGCATGCCAGCGGTTAGCTGCCAGGGCGAAATGGGCGCAGCGGTCTAAATCGGCCAACCTCTTAACGTGTGTCCGGGGTTTGCCAATCGATGTCGAACCGATGGGCCCGGCGGTCGGTCAGTCGTCGGTGGGGAGTTCGATCGGGACGGCGATCACGTCGACCAGTGCCTCGCCGCGCAGGACGGTGAGCGGGAGGGGATGGCCGATGGCGTCCGCGAGCATCAGGCGCTGGAGGGCCTGGGCGCTGCCCATAGGCTCGTCGGCCGCGGTGAGCAGCAGGTCGCCCGCGCGCACGCCGGCGCGGGCGGCCGGGGCGCTGGGGACCACCTCGACGATCCGCAGGCCGGTGCGCTGGCCGGTGCGGTCCCGCAGGGCGGGCGGCAGCGGGGCAGGGACGCCGGCCAGGCCCAGATAGGCGCGGCGGATCCGGCTGTCGCCGAGCAGGGCGGCGATGATCCGGCGGCTGGTGGTGTTGATCGGCACGGCCAGGCCCAGCCCGTTCCCGGCCACGGCGGTGGTGATGCCGACCACCTCGCCGTTCGCGGTGGTGAGCGCGCCGCCGGAGTTGCCGGGGTTGAGCGCGGCGTCGGTCTGGATCACGTCGTCGATGATCCGCACCGCGCTGCCGGCCCGGGCGGGCAGCGAGCGGCCGAGCGCGCTGACCACGCCCGCCGTGACCGTCCCCGCCAGGCCGAGCGGGTTGCCGACGGCAACGACCAGCTGCCCGACCCGCAGTGCGGTGGCCTCGCCGAGCGTCACCGGCGAGGGGGTCTGGCCGTCGGCGCGCAGCACGGCCAGGTCGGAGAGCGGGTCGGCGCCGATGGTGTGGAAGGGCGAGCTGGTGCCGTCGGCGAAGGCCAGCGTCCCGGCGTCGGCGTGGCCGACCACGTGGGCGTTGGTGAGCAGGAAGCCGTCGTCGGTGAAGACCACCGCCGAGCCGAGCGCCGTGCTGAACCCGCCGTCCCGGCCGCGCCGGGGGACCTGCAGGGCCGCGACGCGCGGCGTCACCGCGGCGGCGACGGAGGTGACGATCCGCGACTAGTACTCCAGTGCGACTTCGTGATCTATCCGGTTGAGGGGTCGGCGAGCCGTCGTTGGTAGTGGCTGCGGCGAGCACTGGCTTGATGGCGTCT